>NZ_JBHVOC010000019.1:0-188333 GCF_044142145.1 Streptomyces sp. BK79 | reverse complement strand
CCACTCCCTCGCCTGGGGACTGTGGGAAGGGACCGCGGGCGACGGTGACGCCCAGGCCGTGGACGCGGGCCGTATCCGCCACCTCGGGGTGCGTGAACTGTCCGTTTCCGAGGGGCTGTCGATGTTCGACGCCGCGGTCGCTTCGAGCGAGGCGGTCCCGGTCCCCGTACGGTTCGACGCGGAGGCGTTGCGGGCGCGGCCGGACGAACTGCCGGCGTTGCTGCGTGACCTGTTCACCGCAGGGGGGCCTGCCCGTCCTCAGATGGGAACGGGTACGGAGCACCCGCCGACGTCGGGCGACGGCGGATCCGCGCCGGCCGGAGATGCTGCCGCTTCCGCGCCAGCGCGATCGCTCGCCGAGCAGCTCGCGGACCTCTCCTGGGAGGACGCGGGACGGCTGCTCCAGGACCTCGTCGCCGGGCATGTGGCGGCCGTGCTCGGGCATGACGGCCCCGAAGCCGTCACTTTCGAGCGTGGCTTCCTCGACATGGGGCTGGATTCCCTGGCGGCACTGGAACTGCGCAACCGGCTCGCCGGTGCCACCGGGGAACGGCTGCCCGCCACGCTGATCTACGACTGCCCGACGGTGGTGGCCGTGGCGGAGTTCCTGCGGACCGAGATGGTGGGCGAACAGCCGGCCCCAGCTGCCCAAGCTGCCGGAACGGCCGGAACCGCTGGAGGAAGCGGATTGGCCGGCGCCGATCTGGCATCCCTGGACGCGGAGTTGACGCGGCTCGAGGACGCGCTGTCCGCGGTGGCGGCCGATGAGGCCGAGGCGGCCCGGATCGACCAGCGGCTGCGGTCACTGGCCGCCAAGTGGGCCGACGCGCATCGCGCCACCCTGGCCCGGCCCGCCGACGACGACGGTCTGGCAGACGCCACCGCCGACGAGTTGTTCGAGATGCTCGACGGCGAGCTGGGGGCCTGAGAGCGGAACCCGACCGAACCCGACCGGCCCGGCCGGTCACCGCGCGAGCGACGCGGTGACCGGCCGGGCCGCTTTCGACTCCTCATGGGGAAACGCGAGGGACGGGCGGGCCGGGCTCCAAGAGCCCGGCCCGCCCGTCCCGTTCCGTCCCCACGCTTACCGCCGGCCGAGGTCAGTCCAACGACGTCAGCCACTCGTCGATGACCTCGGCCGTGCGGTGTGCCTCGGACTCGACCATCGTCAGGTGGTCGCCCGCGACCTCGACGACGGTGTGCGCCGTGTCCCAGGAGGTGCGCCAGGCGTCGGTGGCGGTCGCCGTGTCCGCCGCGCCCGCCCAGTCCCGGGGCCGGGCGAAGAGGATCGGTGCGGTGATGGCGTCGAGGTCGCAGTCCTCCATCAACTGCCCGTACCAGG
The DNA here is from genome assembly GCF_044142145.1 of Streptomyces sp. BK79. NCBI lineage: Bacteria > Bacillati > Actinomycetota > Actinomycetes > Kitasatosporales > Streptomycetaceae > Streptomyces > Streptomyces sp. BK79. The sequence continues at coordinate 186,991 of NZ_JBHVOC010000019.1, read as the reverse complement.
CCATGGCCGTCAGGCGGGCGTTGGTGAACGGACCGAACAGGGCCTCCTTCTCGAAGAGCCCGGCGAACATCTGGGCGATCAGCCCGACCAGACCCTCGGTCTTGGGATGGTAGGTGTCCAGCAGGACGACGGCCCGCGGGCCGGTACCGGTCTGTTCCAGATGACGGGCGGTCGCGTGGGCGAAGATGCCGCCCGCCGAGTAGCCGAGCAGCACATAGGGCTTGTCCCCGGCCGCCGCACGGATCTGCCGGGCGGCACCCTCCACCACGGTGGTGAAGGCGGCCGGCAGACTCTCGTTCTCTGCGAAGCCCGGCAGCGGCACCGCGGAGACGTCCCGCGTCCCGCGCAGGCCCGCGGCGAGCCGGAGGAACTGGTGGGCACCGCCCATGGCGGCCGGTGAGGGGAAGCAGAACAGACCGGGCTCCTGCGGCCCGCTCGCCAGCTTCACGGCGGGGGGAAGTCCGGGCAGGTCGTCCGGGGTGGCGTAGGTCGGGCGCAGGCCGGCGGCCAGGTCGAGGATGGCCACACCCTGGTCGAGACGGTCACGGTCGATGGCCTGGCGGAACAGCGCGCTGAGTGATTCCCCCGCCGGGTCGGGTGCCGTCCCGGCGGCGCCCCGCCCGCCGCTTCCCGGCACCGCTCCGCTGTCCGGTCCCGCGCCCGCCCTCATCTCCGTCTCCGCGAGGATCCAGCCGGCCAGGGACCGGGCGCTGGGGTGGTCGAAGACGATGGTGGCCGGCATCGGGACGCCCGCGGCGCTCTTGAGGCGGTTGCGGAGTTCCACGGCCCCGAGGGAGTCGAACCCCATCTCCAGGAACGGGCGGTCCGCGGCGACGGCCTCCGGACCGTGATGGCCGAGGACCGCGGCCACGTGGGTGCGGACCAGATCGACCACGGCCTGCTCGCGCTGCTCGTCCGGCAGGCCGGCGAGTCGCTGCGCGAGCGACGGCCCCTGGACGGCGCCGGCCGCCGTGGCGCGCGCCGCGCCGCGGCGGCCGGCGGTGGCGGTCGTGCGGACCAGTCCCCGCAGCAGGGGCGGTACGCCGTCGGCGCGCCGACGGATCGCGTCCAGGTCCAGACGTGCCGGCAGCTGCGCCGGGACCCGGCGTCGTACGGCGGCGTCGAACAGTTCCAGGCCCTCGGCCGCGGTCAGTGCGGTCATGCCCCAGCGGCGGATGCGCTCGACGTCCACGGGCTTGAGGGCGCGGACCATGCCGTGTCCTTCCCCCCACAGGCCCCAGGCCAGGGCATGGGCGGGGAGGCCCAGGGCGGCCCGGTGTTCGGCGAGTCCGCCGAGGAAGAGGTTGGCGGCGGCGTAGTTGCCCTGCCCGGGCCCGTCGACCACGCAGGAGGACGACGAGAAGAGGACGAACGCGGAAAGCGGCAGGTCACGGGTCAGCTCGTGCAGGTGCCAGGCGGCGTCGGCCTTCGGGCCGAGGACGTGGTCGAGGTACTCGGGGGTGAGCGCGCCGATGACGGCGTTCGCGGCGACACCCGCGGTGTGCACGACCCCGGTGAGCGGATGGCGCGGATCGACGCCGGCGAGCAGTTCCGCCAGGGCGTCGCGGTCGCTGACGTCGCACGCCTCGATACGGACCTCGGCGCCCGCCTCGGTCAGTTCCGCGGCCAGTTCTCCGGCGCCCTCGGCAGCCGTGCCCCGGCGGCTGGTGAGGAGCAGGTGACGGACACCGTGCTCGGTGACGAGGTGGCGGGCGACGAGGCTGCCGAGACCACCGGTGCCGCCGGTGATGAGCACCGTACCGTCGGCGTCCCAGGGGGAAGCGGCCCCGGCGTCCACGGTCCCGTCCCGTTCGGCACGGGCCAGCCTTGGTATCAGGAACTCGCCGCCGCGGATCGCGAGTTGCGGTTCACCGGTGGCCACGGCGGCCGGGAGGGCGGCGAGCGAGCGGGGGTCGTCGTCGAGGTCGACCAGCAGGTGGCGGCCGGGGTTCTCGGCCTGGGCGGACCGGACCAGGCCCCATACGGCGGTACCGGGCAGGTCCGGGCCGGTGTCCTCGCCCGGCCAGGTCGCGACGGCGCCGCGGGTGACCACCAGCAGACGGGACTTCTCGAACCGTTCGTCGGCGGCCCACGTGTGCAGCCCCGCCAGCACGGCGCCCGTCGCGGAACGCACGCGGTCCGGCATGGACGCGCCGGGGTCGGTGACGCAGCCGAGAACGGCCACGTCGGGCGCCTCCCGCACCCCGTCGTACGCGGTCTCCAGATCCGGATGCCCGAGCCCGAGAACGTCCGTCCCGAACGACGCCCACTGAGCCGCCCCCGAAGGTTCGGCGCCGACGGGCGTGGTGGTGACCGGTACCCAGCTCACCTCGAAGAGGGAACGGTGGACGACGGGGGACGCGCCGCTGAGCTGCTCGGGCGCGATGGTCCGGGCAGCGAGCGACTCCACGGTGACCACGGGGGCGCCCGTACTGTCGGCGACGTCCAGACGCAGCCCGGACCCGACGCCGGTCACGCGGACCCGGAGTGCGGAGGCGCCCGTCGCGTGCAGGCGTACGCCGTTCCAGGCGAACGGCACGGACGGCTCGGTGTCCGTGTCGCCTTCGAGGAAGCTGGTGTGCAGGGCGGCGTCCAGCAGAGCCGGGTGCAGGCCGTACGCGGCTGCTTCGCCCGACAGCGAGTCGAGCAGGGCGACCTCCCCGTAGAGGGCGTCGGAGTCCCGCCATGCCCCGCGCAGGAGCCGGAAGGCCGGACCGTACTCCAGGCCCTGCGCCTCCAGGTCCGTGTAGAACGCGTCGAGCGGGAGGGCCACGGCGCCTTCGGGCGGCCAGACCTCCATACCCGTCGGCTCGGGCGGTCGCGTGTCGGCGCCGGCGAGCTGGCCTTCGGCGTGCAGCGTCCACTCGCTCTCCTGGTCCACGCCCTCGCTCCGGGAGTGGATCCGGACGGTCCGGCGATCGCTCTCGTCCACGCCGTCGACGGTGACCTGCAGCGCGACTCCGCCCCGCTCCGGCACAACAAGCGGCGCGTGAAGCGTCAGCTCCTCCAGCAACCCGCAGCCGACCTCGTCACCGGCCCGGACCGCCATCTCCACGAACGCCGTACCCGGCAACAACACCGAGCCCAGCACCCCGTGATCAACAAGCCACGGCTGCCCCTCACGCGACAACCGCCCCGTGAGCACCACCCCACCCGTCACCGGCAGCTCCACCACCGCGCCCAGCAACGGATGCCCAGCCGCCCCCAGACCAGCCGACTCCACATCCGCGCCACCCACACCGGCATCCATCCAATAGCGCTGATGCTGGAAGGCGTACGTGGGCAGGTCGACGGTGCGGGCACCACGGCCCGCGAAGAAGGCCTCCCAGTCGACGGTGACGCCTCGGGTGTGGAGGTCGCCCAGGGTGGTGAGGAGCTGCTGCGTCTCGGGGCGGTCGCGGCGCTGGGCGGCCAGGAAGACCGCGTCCTCACCGCAGCCCAGGCCGGCGAGAACCGCCTGCGGGCCGACCTCGACGAAGGTACGGACGCCCTGGTCCTCCAGGGCCCGGATGCCGTCGTGGTGGCGGACGGTCTCGCGGACGTGGCGGACCCAGTACTCCGGGGCCTGGAGGTCACCGGGCTCGGCGAGGCCGCCGGTCACGTTCGAGACGACGGGCAGGGTGGGCTCACGGTAGGTGAGCTGGGCGGCGGTCTTCCCGAACTCCGCCAGCATCGGTTCCATGAGCGGGGAGTGGAACGCGTGGGACACCTTCAGGCGCGTCGTCCGCTCAAAATGCCCGGCCACCTCGGTGACGGCCGCCTCGTCCCCGGAGATCACCACGGACTGGGGGCCGTTCACGGCGGCCACGGTCACAGCATCGGTGAGACGTCCCCGTACTTCGTCTTCGGTGGCCTGTACGGCGATCATCGCGCCGCCCGTCGGGAGCGCGTCCATCAGCCGGGCCCTGGCAACCACCAGCGTCGCCGCGTCCTCCAGAGACAGCACTCCCGCGACGTGCGCGGCCGTCAGCTCACCGATGGAATGCCCCGCCACGACATCCGGGCGCACACCCCACGACTCCAGCAGCCGGAACAGGGCGACTTCGTGGGCAAACAGGGCGGGCTGCGTGCACCCCGTACGGTCGAGGTCACCGCCCTCCCACATCACCTCCCGCAACGGCAACCCCAGCGCCTCGACCACCTCGTCGAGAGCCCGCGCGAAGACCGGGAACGCCTCGTACAACTCCCGCCCCATACCCGCACGCTGACTGCCCTGCCCGGAGAACACGAACGCGGTCCTGCCCTGCACCGGCGTCCCACCGGACGCCACTTCGCCCAGCCCACGCAGCAGTTCCTCCGTGTCGCGCCCCACCACCACGGCCCGGCGTTCCAGCACGCTCCGCGTCGTGGCCAGCGAGAACCCCACATCCAGCGGAGTCAGATCGTCCCGCCCGGCCACATACCCCGCCAGCCGCTCCGCCTGCGCCCGCAACGCACCCTCACCACGCCCCGACAACACCCACGGCACCACCGGCAACGGTCCAGAAGACTCCACGTCCTCCTCTGCCAGTACCGGCGCTTCCTCCAGGATCACGTGCGCATTGGTCCCGCTGATCCCGAACGACGACACACCCGCCCTGCGCGGACGCCCCTCGCTCTCCCACGACCGGGCCTCGGTCAGCAGCTCCACCGCCCCCGCCGACCAGTCCACATGCGGCGACGGCTCCTCCACATGCAGCGTCCGCGGCAGCACCCCATGCCGCATCGCCATCACCATCTTGATCACACCAGCCACACCCGCAGCCGCCTGCGCATGCCCGATGTTCGACTTCAACGACCCCAGCCACAACGGCACACCCTCACCCGGCCGCTCCTGACCATAAGTAGCCAGCAGCGCCTGCGCCTCGATCGGATCCCCGAGCGTCGTCCCGGTCCCGTGCGCCTCGACCGCGTCCACATCCGACGCCCGCAGCCCCGCAGCCGCCAACGCCTGCCGGATCACCCGCTGCTGCGACGGACCGTTCGGCGCGGTCAGTCCGTTCGACGCACCGTCCTGATTCACCGCAGAACCCCGCACCACCGCCAGCACCCGATGCCCATTGCGACGGGCATCCGACAGACGCTCCACCACCAGCACACCCACACCCTCGGACCAACCCGTACCGTCCGCCCCCGCCGAGAACGCCTTGCAGCGGCCGTCCGGAGAGAGCCCCCGCTGACGACTGAACTCCACGAACGTGTCCGGGGTCGCCATGACGGTGACGCCGCCGACGAGGGCCAGGGAGCATTCGCCCCGGAGCAGGGCCTGGCCCGCCAGATGCAGGCTGACCAGGGACGAGGAGCACGCGGTGTCGATCGAGACGGCCGGGCCCTCCAGCCCCAGGGTGTAGGAAACGCGGCCGGAGATGATGCTGCCCGCACTCGCACCGGTCGGGTAGTCGTGGTACATCACCCCCGCGAAGACGCCGGTGTTAGTGCCCTTCAGGCCGACCGGCCGGATGCCGGCGCTTTCCAGGGCCTCCCAGGCGGTTTCGAGGAGCTGCCGCTGCTGCGGGTCCATCTCTTCGGCCTCTCGCGGGCTGATGCCGAAGAAGTCGGGGTCGAACTCGGCGGCGCCGGGCAGGAAGCCGCCCTCCTTGACGTACGTGGTGTGCGGCCGCGTGCTGTCCGGGTCGTAGAGCCGCGAGGTGTCCCACCGTCGGTCGGTGGGGAAGTCGGTGATGCCGTCCCGGCCTTCGGCGACCAGCCGCCAGAGGTCGTCGGGGCCGGTCACGCCGCCCGGGTACCGGCAGCCCATGCCGACGATGGCGAGCGGTTCGTCGTCCGGACCGGGGTCGGACCGGCGAGGGCCTCCGGAGACGGAAGTCCGTCCCTCGTCGGGGTCGGTGAGCTGGTCGAGCAGGTGCCGGGCGAGCGTGGTGATGTCGGGGTAGTCGAAGACGAGCGTCGCCGGGAGCCGCAGGCCGGCGGCCGAGGCGAGTCCGTTGCGGAACTCCACCGCGGTGAGGGAATCGAAGCCGAGATCCTGGAAGGGCCGGCCGGTGTCCACCTCCGTACCCGAGGCGTAGCCGAGAACATCGGCGGCGTGGGATCGGATCAGCTCACTGACGGCGGGGAGTCGTTCCTCCGCGGGCAGACGACTCAGGCGTTCGGCGAGGCCCGCCGTACCCGCTGTGCGCCCTGCCGCCGAGCGGCGGCGGGTGACGGCGTTGTCCACCAGGCCCTGGAAGAGGGCCGGGAGTTCGCCGTCCGCTCCGATTCGGGCGCGCACGGCGTTCAGGTCGAACCGGGCCGCCAGCAGGGCCGCGACGGGCGCGTCGGTGGCCGTGTCGAAGAGGGCGAGACCGTCGTGCGCGGCGAGTGGCAGCAGACCGGAGCGGGTGAGACGGGAGCGGTCCCGGTCGGCGAGACCGCCCGCCATGCCCGCTTCTGCCTCGCGGTCCACGTCCCACGGCCCCCAGGCGAGGGACTGGGCGGGCAGCCCGAGGACGGAGCGGCGGTAGTCGGCGAGTGCGTCCACATAGGCGTTGGCGGCGGCGTAGTTGGCCTGGCCGGGGGCGCCGAAGGTACCGGCGACCGAGGAGAACAGTACGAAGGCGGTGAGTGGCAGGTCGCGGGTCAGCTCGTGCAGGTGCCAGGCGGCGTCGGCCTTGGGACGCAGCACGCGGTCGAGGCGGGCGCCGTCCAGGGAGGCGATCACTCCGTCGTCCAGGACACCGGCGGCATGGACGACGCCTCGCAGCGGGTGCTCGTCCGGAATCTCCGCCAGTATGCCGGCGAGCGCGTCGGGGTCGGCCGCGTCGCAGGCGACGGCACGGACGTGGGCGCCGAGGCCGGTGAGCCGGCTCTCGAGACCGGCGGCGCCGGGGGCGGCCGTGCCTCGGCGGCTGACCAGCAGCAGGTGCCGGACGCCGTGCGCGGTGACGAGGTGCTCGGCGACCAGGGCGCCGAGAGCGCCGGTGGCACCGGTGATCAGTACCGTGCCGTCGGGGTCGAAGACCGGGGATTCCACGGCCCCGGCGTCGGCTGCCCGGACGGCAGGGCGGAACCGGGTGAGCCGGGCGCCGAAGGGCACGCCCGCGCGGATCAGCAGTTCGGACTCGGCCGGATCGACGAGGGCGGGAAGCAACGCGGCGGAGTCGGGGTGGCCGTCCAAGTCGGCCAGGACGATGCGGTCGCCGGTCTCGATCTGGGCGGAACGCACCAGCCCCCAGACGGCGGCACCGGCCGGGTCGGTGACCTGCTCTTCTCCCGGGCGGGCCATGGCACCGCGCGTGGCGACGACCAGCGTGGCGTTCCGGAAGCGGTCGCCGGCCGTCCAGGTCTGGAGGACCTCCAGCACCTGACGGGTGACCCGGCGGACGGCCGCCGCGTCCGGCCGCCCGCCGTCCTCCTCGGGGGCACAGTCCAGTACGACCACGCCCGTCACCTCTCCCAGCGAGGCGAGTTCGCTCCGGGAATGGATCACGGAGGGGGCGGGGACGGGCGTGGTCCCGCTCCCGTCAACGTGTGTCGCGCGGCTCCCGGTCGCGGATGCCGTACCGGCCTCCGTGGCGAGCGGGACGGGGGCCCACTCCAGCCGGAAGAGGCCGTCGCGCCGCGACTTCGGCGCCGGTCGCGCTCCAGGGGCCACCGGGCGGACGGCCAGTGAGTCCACCGTGGCCACCGGCGCGCCCTCCGCGTCGGCGATCTCCAGGGAGATGGTCGAGGGCCCGGTGAACCGCAGACGTACCCGTGCGGCCGAGGCGCCGGTCGCGTGCAGCGTCACGCCGCTCCACGCGAACGGCAACCGCGGACCACCGCCGTCCCCCTCCTCACCAGGGTCGGCGGCGTCCAGTGCCAGCGCGTGGAGGGCCGCGTCGAGGAGCGCCGGGTGAAGGCCGAATTCCTCGGCCTTCTCGGCGACCCGATCGGGCAGGACCACCTCGGCGAACAGCTCGCCGTCACGGCGCCAGACCGCACGCAGGCCCTGGAACGCGGCCCCGTAGTGCAGGCCATGGGCGGCCAGAAGAACGTAGGCGTCGTCCATGGACAGTGGTTCCGCCTCCGCGGGCGGCCACTCGGCGAGCACGTCGCTGTCCCCGGGGGCGCCGACGGCAGCCGGGCGCAGTACTCCAGAGGCATGGCGGGTCCACAGGACCTCGGCGGTGGGGTCGTCGGAGCGGGAGTAGATCTCCACGGTCCGCGTCTCGGCGGACGCCCCGCCCTCAGCCGACGGCCGACGCTCGGCCCGGGTGATGACCTGGAGGATCACACCGGCGTCCTCGGACAGCACGAGCGGTTCTTCCAGGGTGAGGTCGTCGAGAACGGGGAAGCCTGCCTCGTCACCCGCACGGATCGCCAACTCGACGAAACCGGTGCCAGGGAAGAGGACGGTGCCCGCGACCGCGTGGTCGGCCAGCCAGGGCTGGGCACGGAGCGAGAGCCGCCCGGTCAGGATCACCTGCTCGGAGTCGGCCGACCGCACGGCGGCACGCACGAGGGGGTGCCCTGCTGGTTCCAGCCCGGCGGCGGACACCTCGGCGCCGGCGTCGGGCGCTTCGAGCCAGTAGTGCTGGTGCTGGAAGGGGTAGGTGGGCAGGTCGACGGTGCGGGCACCGCGGCCCGCGAAGAACGCCTCCCAGTCGACGGTGACGCCTCGGGTGTGCAGGTCGCCCAGGGTGGTGAGGAGCTGGTGCGTCTCAGGGCGGTCGCGTCGTTGGGCGGCCAGGAAGACGGCGTCCTCACCGCAGCCCAGGCCGGCGAGAACGGCCTGCGGACCGACCTCCAGGAACGTGCGGACGCCCTGCTCCTCCAGCGCCTGGATCCCGTCGTGGTAGCGGACGGTCTCACGGACATGGCGGACCCAGTACTCGGGATCGCGCAGGTCCCCCGGATCGGCGAGAGTGCCGGTCACGTTCGACACCACCGCCAGGACCGGCTCGTGGTACGCCAGCCCGGATGCCACCTGCCGGAACTCGTCGAGCATCGGTTCCATGAGCGGGGAGTGGAACGCGTGGGACACCTTCAGCCGTGTCGTGCGCTCGAAGTGCCCCGCGACCTCGGTGACGGCTGCCTCGTCCCCGGAGATCACCACAGAGCGCGGCCCATTGACGGCGGCCACGGTCACACCGTCGACGAGGCGTCCCCGTACGTCCTCTTCCGTGGCCTGTACGGCGATCATCGCGCCACCCGCCGGGAGTGCCTCCATCAGGCGGGCCCGCGCCGCCACCAGCGTCGCCGCATCCTCCAGCGACAACACACCCGCGACATGCGCGGCTGTCAGCTCACCGATGGAATGCCCGGCCACGACATCCGGGCGCACGCCCCACGACTCCAGCAGCCGATACAGGGCGACTTCGTGAGCGAAGAGGGTGGGCTGCGTGAACCCGGTCCGGTCCAGGTCGTCGCCGCCCTCCCACATCACCTCCCGCAGCGGCAGCCCCAGCGCCTCGACCACCTCGTCGAGCGCCCGCGCGAAGACGGGGAACGCCTCGTACAGCTCCCGGCCCATGCCCGCACGCTGACTGCCCTGCCCGGAGAACACGAACGCGGTCCTGCCCTGCACCGACGTCCCACCGGACCGCTCACCGGACGCCACTTCGCCCAGCCCACGCAGCAGTTCCTCCGTGTCGCGACCCACCACCACAGCCCGGCGTTCCAGCACGCTCCGCGTCGTGGCCAGCGAGAACCCCACATCCAGCGGAGTCAGATCGTCCCGCCCGGCCACATACCCCGCCAGCCGCTCCGCCTGCGCCCGCAACGCACCCTCGCCACGCCCGGACAACACCCAAGGCACGACGGGAAGTACGGGCGCGGGGTCCATGGGTGCCGTGGGAAGCGCGGCGGGCGGGTCGGTGGGGGCCTCTTCGAGGATGATGTGGGCGTTGGTGCCGCTCATGCCGAAGGAGGAGACGCCGGCCCGGCGGGGATGGTCGGCGCGGTCCCACGGGCGGGCGTCGGTGAGGAGTTCCACCGCTCCCGCCGACCAGTCCACGTGCGGCGACGGCTCGTCCACGTGCAGGGTGCGCGGCAGCACCCCGTGCCGCATCGCCATCACCATCTTGATGACACCCGCCACACCCGCAGCCGCCTGCGCATGCCCGATGTTCGACTTCAACGAGCCCAACCACAACGGTCGTCCGTCCGGCCGCTCCTGACCGTACGTCGCGAGCAGCGCCTGCGCCTCGATCGGATCTCCGAGCACCGTCCCGGTGCCGTGCGCCTCGACGGTGTCGATCTGGTCGGCGGAGACCCTCGCGTTGGCCAGGGCCTGCCGGATGACGCGTTCCTGTGCGGGGCCGTTGGGTGCGGAGAGGCCGTTGCTGGCACCGTCCTGGTTCACGGCCGAGCCGCGCAGTACGGCGAGCACGTCGTGGCCGTTGCGGCGGGCGTCGCTGAGGCGTTCCAGGACGAGGACGCCGACACCCTCGGACCATCCGGTGCCGTCCGCGCCGGCCGCGAAGGAGCGGCAGCGGCCGGAGCGGGAGAGCGCGCCCTGCCGGCTGAACTCGACGAACATGTCGGGCGTGGACATCACGGCGACGCCCCCGGCCAGGGCCAGGGTGCACTCCTTCTGCCGCAGTGCCTGGGCCGCCAGGTGGAGGGTGACCAGGGAGGAGGAGCAGGCGGTGTCCACCGTCACCGAGGGGCCTTCCAGGCCCAGGGTGTAGGAGACGCGGCCGGAGACGATGCTGCCGGAGATGCCGCTCATGGCGTAGTCGTGGTACATCACGCCGGCGAAGACACCGGTCGGTGTGCCTTTGAGGCCGGCGGGCGGGATGCCGGCCCGTTCGAGTGCCTCCCAGGAGGTCTCCAGCAGCAGCCGCTGCTGGGGGTCCATCGCCTGGGCCTCGCGCGGACTGATGCCGAAGAACTCCGGGTCGAAGGCGGCGGCGTCGTGGAGGAAGCCGCCCTCACGGACATAGCTGGTGCCCGGACGGCTCAGCTCTGGGTCGTAGAGCCGTCCGGTGTCCCAGCCACGGTCCTCGGGGAATCCCGAGACGCCGTCGCGGCCCTCGGAGACGAGCCGCCAAAGTTCCTCGGGACCGGTGACACCACCGGGGTAACGGCAGCCCATGCCGACGACGGCGATGGGTTCCCGGGCGGCCGTGGTGAGCTTGCGGACCTGCTCCCGCAGCCGTTCCGTCTCCTTGACCGACGAGCGGAGCGCCGCGACGATCTTCTGTTCGTTACCGGTCGTCGTCACGGTCAGACCTCCTGGCTGTCGTCGCCGGAACCGGCCGCGGAACCGTCCAGCGCCATGCTGATCAGGCTCTCGGTGTCCAAGGCGTCAATGTCGTCGAGGGAGTCGTCCGCTCCCCCGTCGAGTCCGGCGGCGGAGTCGGGCCGGTCGAGCCCGGCGAGTTCCAGCAGCGTGTCGAGCAGGCCCGTGTCGCGCAGCCGCTTGAGCGGGATGTCCCGCAGTGCCTGGCGGACGTGTTCCTCGGTGGCGGCGTCGGTTGCGTCGTCGGCGGGGGCGACTTCGGCGAGCAGGGCGTCCGCGAGGGCACGGGAGGTGGGGTGGTCGAACACGGCGGTGGCCCGGACCTGGAGTCCGGTGGCGGCCTTGAGGCGGTTGCGGAGTTCCACGCCGCCGAGGGAGTCGAAGCCCATCTCCTGGAAGGCGCGGTCCGGGTCGACCGCCTCGGCGGAACTGTGGCCGAGAACCGCGGCCGTGTGGGTGCGCACGAGGTCGAGCACGGTACGGGTCCGTTCGAGGTCGGTGAGGCCGGCGAGCCGTTCGGCCAGGTCCGGTCCCGCGACCCGCACCGTACCGTCGCCGGCCCGCGCGCGGACCGGGGTACGGCGGCCCGATGCCGTCGCGGCCACCTCCCGCAGCATGGGCGGTACGCCGCCGACCCGGTCACGGATCACCACGGGGTCCAGGTGCACCGGAACCAGGGCGGGCAACGCGGTACCGGTGGCGAGGTCGAAGAGTTCGAGTCCGTCGGCCGGGGTGAGTTCGGTCATGCCCCACCGGCGGGTCCGTTCGACGTCCGTCCCGGTCAGGCCCTGGATCATGCCGCGCTGCTCGTCCCACAGGCCCCAGGCCAGGGCGTGGGCGGGCAGACCGGAGGCGACGCGGTGCTCGGCGAGTGCGCTGAGGAAGTGGTTCGCGGCCGCGTAGTTCCCCTGCCCCGGGCCGTCCACGACGCTGGACGACGAGGAGTAGAGGACGAACGCGGTCAGCGGCAGGCCGCGGGTCAGCTCGTGCAGGTGCCAGGCCGCGTCCGCCTTGGGGCCGAGGACGTGGTCGACGTGGTCCGGGGTGAGTGCGCCGATGACGCCGTTGGCGGCGACGCCGGCGGTGTGCACGACGGCGGTGAGCGGGTGGTCCGGACCGATGCCGGCGAGTACGTCCGCGAGGGCGGCCCGGTCGCCGACGTCACACGCGACGACACGGACCTCGGCACCGGCCTCGGACAGCTCCGCCACCACTTCGGCGGCGCCGTCCGCGGCCATTCCGCTCCGGCTGACCAGCAGCAGGTGCCGGACGCCGTGGTCGACGACCAGGTGACGGGCGACGAGCGAGCCCAGTCCCCCGGTACCGCCTGTGACCAGCACGGTTCCCGAACCGACCGACGACCACGGTTCCCGCCCGTCGGGATGTGGCAACTCGGCCTCCTCGGCCGTCACCCGGACCAGCCTCGGGACGCTGACGCGACCGGCACGGACGGCCAGTTGCGGCTCTCCGGTGGCGACGGCGGCGGCCAGGGCCGCCCTCGAGGCCGGGTCGTCGTCCAGGTCGGCCAGCACGAACCGGCCGGGGCTCTCCGCCTGGGCCGAGCGCACCATGCCCCAGACCGCGGCGCCCGCGAGATCGGTGACCGGGTCGTCCCCGCCGACGGAGACGGAGCCCCTGGTGATCACGACCAGCGGGGCCGGATCCTCCTCCTCGCCGGGCCGGGCCTGGAGGGCGGCGAGGACGGCATGCGTGGCCGAGCGGACCCGGTCCGGGACGGGTGCGGCGGCGTCGGTGACCACCTCATGGGTCGCCATGGGTCCGGCCGGCGCGTCCCCCGCCGCGCTGACGGCCGGCGACGTCCAGGCGACCCGGAACAGGGAACGGTGCACAGCGGCCGGCGCGTTCCCTTCCCCGGAAGCGAGCCGGTCCGGCGTCACCGTGCGCGTGACGAGCGAGTCCACGGTCAGGACCGGCGCGCCCGCGCCGTCCGAGGCGACGATCCGCACGGCGTCCGCGTCGGTCTGCTCCGGGGTGAGCTTGATCCGCAGCAGGGAGGCTCCGGCGGCGTGCAACCGGACGCCGCTCCACGCGAAGGGAATCGACGGCCCCCTGTCGCCGTCGTCGGCGCCCCGGCCGGTCAGGAAGAACTTGGTGTGCAGTACGGCGTCCAGCAGGGCCGGGTGCACCCCGAACTCCCCGGCGTCCGCGGCCCCCTGCTCGGGGAGAGCCACCTCGCCGAAGAGCTCGTCACCACGCCGCCACACCTTACGGACGCCCTGGAAGACCGGACCGTAGGCGAATCCGTGCTCGGCGAGCTGCTCGTAGAACGCGTCGAGCGGGAGGGCCACGGCGCCTTCGGGCGGCCAGACCTCCATACCCGTCGGCTCGGGCGGTCGCGTGTCGGCGCCGGCGAGCAGCCCTTCGGCGTGCAGCGTCCACTCGCCGTCCTGGTCCACGCCTTCGCTCCGGGAGTGGATCCGGACGGTCCGGCGATCACTCTCGTCCACACCGTCGACGGTGACCTGCAGCGCGACTCCGCCCCGCACCGGCACAACAAGCGGCGCGTGAAGCGTCAGCTCCTCCAACAGACCGCAGCCCACCTCGTCACCGGCCCGGACCGCCATCTCGACGAACGCCGTACCCGGCAACAACACCGAACCCAGCACCCCGTGATCAACAAGCCACGGCTGCCCCTCACGCGACAACCGCCCCGTGAGCACCACCCCACCCGTCACCGGCAGCTCCACCACCGCCCCCAGCAACGGATGCCCAGCCACCCCCAGACCAGCCAACCCCACATCCGCACCACCCACACCGGCATCCATCCAATAACGCTGATGCTGGAAGGCGTACGTGGGCAGATCGACGGTGCGGGCACCACGGCCCGCGAAGAACGCCTCCCAGTCGACTGGGACGCCTCGGGTGTGCAGGTCGCCCAGGGTGGTGAGGAGCTGCTGCGTCTCGGCGCGGTCGCGTCGCTGGGCGGCCAGGAAGACCGCGTCCTCACCGCAGCCCAGGCCGGCGAGAACCGCCTGCGGGCCGACTTCCAGGAACGTCCGTACACCCTGTTCCTCCAGGGCCTGGATGCCGTCGTGGTAGCGGACGGTCTCGCGGACGTGGCGGACCCAGTACTCGGGATCGCGCAGATCCTCCGGGTCGACGAGGCCGCCGGTCACGTTCGAGACGACGGGCAGGGTGGGCTCACGGTAGGTGAGCTGGGCGGCGACCTTCCCGAACTCCGCCAGCATCGGTTCCATGACCGGGGAGTGGAAGGCATGGGACACTTTCAAGCGCGTCGTCCGCTCAAAGTGACCGGCCACCTCGGTGACGGCCGCCTCGTCCCCGGAAACCACCACAGCGCGCGGCCCGTTCACAGCAGCCACGGAGACACCGTCGATGAGGCGTCCCCGTACGTCCTCTTCCGTGGCCTGTACGGCGATCATCGCGCCACCGCTCGGCAACGCGTCCATCAGCCTGGCCCGCGCAGCCACCAACGTCGCCGCGTCCTCCAGAGACAGCACTCCCGCGACGTGCGCGGCCGTCAGCTCACCGATGGAATGCCCCGCCACAACGTCCGGGCGCACTCCCCATGACTCCAGCAGCCGGAAGAGGGCGACTTCGTGAGCGAACAGGGCGGGCTGCGTGAACCCTGTACGGTCGAGGTCACCGCCCTCCCACATCACCTCCCGCAACGGCAACCCCAGCGCCTCGACCACCTCATCGAGCGCCCGCGCGAAGACCGGGAACGCCTCGTACAACTCCCGCCCCATACCCGCACGCTGACTGCCCTGCCCGGAGAACACGAACGCGGTCCTGCCCTGCACCGGCGTCCCACCGGACCGCTCACCGGACGCCACTGCGTCCAGCCCACGCAGCAGTTCCTCCGTGTCGCGGCCCACCACCACGGCCCGCTGCTCGAACACCGACCTCGTAGCAGCCAGGGAGTAGGCCACATCCAGCGGCGCCAGATCGTCCCGCCCGACCACATGCCCGGCCAGCCGCTCCGCCTGCGCCCGCAACGCCCCCTCACCACGCCCCGACAACACCCACGGCACCACCGGCAGCGGCACACGAGGACGCTCCTCCTCCACCACCTCATCAACCGGCGCTTCCTCAAGGATCACGTGCGCGTTGGTCCCGCTCAGGCCGAACGACGACACACCCGCCCTGCGCGGACGGTCACCGCTCTCCCACACCCGGGCCTCGGTCAGCAGCTCCACCGCTCCCGCCGACCAGTCCACGTGCGGCGACGGCTCGTCCACGTGCAGGGTGCGCGGCAGTACCCCGTGCCGCATCGCCATCACCATCTTGATGACGCTGGCGACACCGGATGCAGCCTGGGTGTGACCGAGGTTGGACTTCAGCGAGCCCAGCCACAGGGGGCGGTCCTCAGGGCGCCCCTGACCGTAGGTGGCCAGCAGGGCCTGCGCCTCGATCGGGTCGCCGAGGGAGGTGCCGGTGCCGTGGGCCTCCACCACGTCGATGTCGGCCGGACCGAGGCCGGCGGTGCCGAGGGCCTTGCGGATGACGCGTTGCTGCGAGGGACCGTTGGGTGCGGTGAAACCGTTGGAGGCGCCGTCCTGGTTCACCGCCGAGCCACGGACGACGGCCAGTACCCGGTGTCCGTTGCGCCGCGCGTCGGAGAGCCGTTCCAGGACGAGGACGCCGACGCCCTCCCCCCAGCTCGTGCCGTCGGCGGCGGCCGAGAACGCCTTGCAGCGGCCGTCCCGGGACAGTGCTCCCTGCCGGCTGAACTCGGTGAACATGTCCGGGGTGGCCATCACGGAGACGCCGCCCGCCAGGGCCAGCGAGCATTCGCCCTGGCGCAGTGCCTGGGCGGCGAAGTGCAGCGCGACCAGCGACGAGGAGCAGGCCGTGTCGACGGTCACCGACGGCCCTTCCAGGCCGAGGGTGTAGGAGACGCGGCCCGAGATGGTGCTGCCCTGGATGGCGCTGGTGACGTAGTCGTGGTGCATGAGACCGGCGTACACGCCGGTGGGGCTGCCCTTGAGGGTGCCCGGTGCGATACCGGCCCGTTCGAACGCTTCCCACGACGCTTCCAGGAGCACACGGAGCTGGGGGTCCAGCCGGTGGGCCTCGCGTCGGCTGATGCCGAAGAAGTCGGGGTCGAAGTCGGCGGCGTCGTAGAGGAACCCGCCGTCCAGTACGTACGTCGTCTCGGGGCGGCTCAGTTCGGCGTCGTAGAGCCGTTCGAGGTCCCAGCCGCGGTCGGTCGGCGGGTCGGCGGTGACACCGTCGACCCCGTCGACGACCAGCTGCCAGAGGCCTTCCACGTCGGTGACGCCGCCCGGGTAGCGGCACGCCATGCCCACGATGGCCACCGGTTCGTCGTCGCTGCCGGCGTGGGCGGGCACGGTCGACGACGTGTGGGCCGCGTCGAGGTCGGTTCCCGAGACCTCCGCGAACAGGAAGTCGGCCAGGACGCGCGAACTGGGGTAGTCGAACACCACGGTGGCGGGGATCCGCAGGCCCGTCGTCGTCTGGAGGCGGTTGCGCAGCTCCACGGCGGTGAGGGAGTCGAAGCCCAGCTCCTGGAACGCGCGTTCCGGCTCGATCGTCTCGGCGGAGTCGTGGCCGAGCACGGCGGCGACCTCCGCCCGCACCAGTCGCAGTACGGCGCGTTCGCGTTCCGTGTCGGGCAGCCCGGCCAGTCGCTGGGCGAGCGGGGTGTCACCGGGCGTGGTGCCGCCCGGGGCGGAGGGGCGGGACGACGCCGGCCGACGTGAGGGTGCGGCACCGACCAGGCCGCGGAACATGGCGGGGACGCCCTCGGCGCGGTGCTGGATGGCCGTCTTGTCCAGGTGGACCGCCACGGGTGCCGGTGTGTCGGTGGCCAGGGCGGCGTCGAACAGGCGGAGCCCTTCGTCGACGGCGAGTTCGATCACGCCCCAGCGGTTGACGCGCAGGATGTCGGCGCGGGTGAGCCGCTGGATCATGCCCTGGCCGCCGCCCCACAGCCCCCAGGCGATGGAGTGCGCGGGCAGGCCCGCGGCGGCCCGGTGTTCGGCGAGGGCGTTGAGGAAGAGGTTGGCGGCGGCGTAGTTGCCCTGCCCGGGGCCGTCGACCACGCAGGAGGACGAGGAGAACAGGACGAACGCCGACAGGGGCAGGTCACGGGTCAGCTCGTGCAGGTGCCAGGCGGCGTCGGCCTTCGGGCGCAGCACGTAGTCGAGTTGGCCGGGGGTCAGCGCCCCGATGACGCCGTTGTCGGCGACGCCCGCGGTGTGGACGACGGCGGTGAGCGGGTGGTCCGTGCGGATACCGGCGAGCAGTCCGGCGAGCGCGTCCCGGTCGGCGACGTCGCACGCCTCGACGCGCACCTCGGCGCCCGCCTCCGACAGCTCCGCCGCCAGGTCCGCGGCGCCGTCCGCGGCCATGCCGCTCCGGCTGGTCAGCAGCAGATGGCGAACGCCGTGTTCGGCGACCAGGTGACGGGCGACGAGCGACCCGAGCCCTCCGGTGCCGCCGGTGATCAGCACCGTACCGGCGGGGTCCCACGGGGAAGCTGCCCGGGTGGTGCCGCCGGGCTCGGCGGGGGCGGGCACGGCGGGGGCGGGCACGGCTTCCAGCCGGGGAACGCTCAAGGCTCCCGCCCGGATGGCCAGTTCGGGTTCGCCGGTGGCGATCGCCGAGGCCAGGGCGGCCTCCGAGTCCGGATGGCCGTCGAGGTCGACGAGGACGAACCGGCCCGGGGTCTCGGCCTGCGCGGAGCGCACCAGACCCCGGACCGCCGCCCCTGCCAGGCCGGTTGCCGCCGTGTGCTCGGCGTCGTCCGCCTCCTGTGTGCCGGGGACGGTGACCGCTCCCCGGGTGACCACGACGAGACGGCCGGGTCCCTCCCACCGCTGGAGGGCGGTCAGGACGTGATGGGTCGCCGTACGGACCTGGGCGGGCGGCTGCGCGCCCGGTTCGGGGGCGGGAAGGTGCAGCACGGTGAAGTCGTCGGTCGCGTCGCCTGTGTCCGGGTCCGGGTCCGGGTCCGGTGACGACGGTGCGGGTATCCAGCCGACGCGATAGAGGGAGTCCTCGGTGCCCCGGAACGCCTGGAGTTGCTCCGGGGAGACGGGTCGCGCGATCAGCGACTCCACAGTCACGACGGGGGTGCCCGCCGAGTCGGCGACCGCCATCCGCAGGCCCGCGCCGTGCGGGGAGACCCGGACGCGGACGGCGGTGGCCCCGGCCGTGTGCAGGGTCACCCGGTTCCAGGCGAACGGGATGGAGGTCTCCCCCATCCCCTTGCCGTCCGGTCCTCCGTCGTCGAGGAAGCGGGTCTGCAGGGCGGCGTCGAGCAGTGCGGGGTGCACGCCGAAGTCCGCGGCGTCGGAGGCGGAGTCGGTGGGCAGGACGATCTCCGCGAAAAGGTCCTGGCCCCGCCGCCAGGCGGCCCGCAGGCCCTGGAAGACGGGCCCGTACGAGAAGCCCTGTTCCACCAACCGCTCGTACAGACCGTCGACGGTGAGGGGCGCGGCGTTCTCCGGAGGCCAGTGCGCCAGGTCGTCCGCCCCGCCGTCGGCCTGGGCGTCAGCCACGTCGTCGTCGCGGTCGGCGGCAGTCCCTCCCGGAGCGAGGACACCCGCGGCGTGCCGCAGCCACGGGCCGGCCTCGGCGTCCTCGTCGCGGGAGTAGACGGCCACGGAACGGGTGCCCGAGCCGTCCGGCGCACCCACCAGGACCTGGAGCATGACGCCGGCCCGCTGTGCGAAGACGAGCGGGGCCTCGATGGTCAGTTCCTCGATGACCGGGCAGCCCACCTCGTCACCGGCGCGCACGGCCAGTTCGACGAACCCGGTTCCGGGCAGCAGCACAGTGCCCATGACGGCGTGGTCGGCCAGCCAGGGGTGAGTACGGAGGGAGAGGCGGCCCGTGAGGACGATGCCGTCCGAGTCGGCGAGCGGAACGACGGCACTGAGCAAGGGATGGGTGATCACCCGCTGTCCGATGGACGCCGGATCGCCGGTCCGAACGGCCGGGTTCACCCAGTAGCGCTTGCGCTGGAAGGGGTAGGTGGGCAGGTCGACGGCGCGGGCACCACGGCCCGCGAAGAACGCCTCCCAGTCGACGGTGACGCCTCTGGTGTGCAGGTCGCCCAGGGCGGTGAGGAGCTGGCTCGTCTCCGAGCGGTCGCGTCGCTGAGTGGCCAGGAACACCGCGTCCTCACCGCCTCCCAGCCCGGCGAGGACCGCCTGCGGACCGACCTCCAGGAACGTACGGACGCCCTGCTCCTCCAGCGCCTGGATCCCGTCGTGGTGGCGGACGGTCTCACGGACGTGACGGACCCAGTACTCGGGATCGCACAGGTCCCCCGGATCGGCGAGAGTGCCGGTCACGTTGGACACCACCGGCAGGACCGGCTCGCGATACGTCAGCCCCGAAGCCACCCGCCGGAACTCGTCGAGCATCGGCTCCATGAGCGGGGAGTGGAACGCGTGGGACACCTTCAACCGCGTCGTCCGCTCGAAATGCCCCGCGACCTCGGTGACGGCCGCCTCGTCCCCGGAAACCACCACGGAGCGCGGCCCGTTCACGGCAGCCACGGAGACACCGTCGATGAGGCGTCCCCGGACGTCCCCTTCCGTGGCCTGTACGGCGATCATCGCGCCACCCGTCGGGAGCGCCTCCATCAGCCGCGCCCGCGCCGCCACCAGCGTCGCCGCGTCCGCCAGGGACAACACACCCGCCACATGCGCGGCGACCAGCTCACCGATGGAATGCCCCGCCACCACATCCGCGCGCACACCCCACGACTCCAGCAGCCGGAACAGCGCGACCTCGTGGGCGAACAGGGCGGGCTGCGTGAACCCGGTCCGGTCGAGGTCGTCACCGCCCTCCCACATCACCTCCCGCAACGGCAACCCGAGCGCATCGACCACCTCGTCGAGCGCCCGCGCGAAGACGGGGAACGCCTCGTACAACTCCCGCCCCATGCCCGCACGCTGACTCCCTTGCCCGGAGAACAGCACGGCCAGCTTGCCGGGCCTCGGTGTGCCCGTGAGGAGGCCGGGGGCCGTTTCGCCGGTGGCGAGAGCGGTGAGTGACCGCGTCAGTCCGTCGCGGTCGGCCGCGACGAGGGCCGCGCGGTGCTCGAAGGAGGCCCGCGTGGTGGCGAGGGCGTACGCGAGGTCGGTGAGGTCGAGCTCGGGATGTTCGGCCAGCAGGGCCGAGAGAGAGCGGGCCTGGTCGCGCAGGGCGCCGGGGACCTTGCCGGAGACCAGGAACGGCGGCAGGAAGCCCGTCCCGGTCCTCCCCGGCGTCTCCTCCGGCTCGGTCTGCGGGTCCGGGGCGGCGGCCTCCTCGATGATCAGATGCGCGTTGGTGCCGCTCGCGCCGAAGGAGGAGACACCGGCGCGTCGCGGCCGGCCGTCGGTCTGCCAGGGACGGGCCTCGGTCAGCAGTTCGACGGCGCCCGCCGACCAGTCCACGTGCGCGCTCGGCTCGGTGACGTGCAGGGTCTCGGGCAGCAGGCCGTGCCGCATCGCCATGACCATCTTGATCACGCCGGCGACCCCGGCCGCGGCCTGGGTGTGGCCCAGGTTGGACTTCAGGGAGCCCAGCCAAAGGGGCCGGTCCGCCGGACGTCCCTGGCCGTAGGTGGCGATGACGGCCTGGGCTTCGATGGGGTCACCGAGCGTCGTTCCGGTGCCGTGCCCTTCGACCACGTCGATGTCGCCGGCCGTCAGGCGGGCGTCGACCAGTGCCTGACGGATGACGTCGCGCTGGGCGGGGCCGTTGGGGGCGGTGAGGCCGTTGGAGGCACCGTCCTGGTTGACGGCCGAGCCGCGGATGACGGCGAGTACCTCGTGACCGTTGCGTCGCGCGTCGGAGAGGCGTTCCAGCATCAGCACGCCGACGCCCTCGGACCAGCCGGTGCCGTCGGCGCTGTCGGAGAACGGCTTGCACCGGCCGTCGGCTGCCAGGCCGCCCTGCCGGCTGAAGGCGACGAACGGTTCGGGTTTGACGAGGAGCGCGACGCCGCCCGCCAGGGCGAGCGAGCATTCCTGACGGCGCAGCGCGTGGCAGGCGAGGTGCATGGCCACGAGGGAGGACGAACAGGCCGTGTCCACGGTCACGGCCGGCCCTTCCAGCCCGAGGGTGTAGGCGACCCGCCCGGTGATCACGGAGCCGGAGCTGCCCGTCATCATGTACGCCTCGGCCACTTCCGGCCGGGTGGCGACGAGTTCGCCGTAGTCGTGGCCGCCCGAGCCGGTGAAGACGCCGACGGGGGCGCCGCGCAGCGCGTGGGGATCGATGCCGGCGCGTTCGCACGCCTCCCAGGCCACCTCGAGGACCAGCCGCTGTTGGGGGTCCATGGCCAGCGCCTCACGGGGGCTGATGCCGAAGAATCCCGGGTCGAAGCCGGCGATGTCGTCGACGAAGCCGCCCTCACGGACGTACGAGGTGCCGGGACGGTCCCGCTCCGGGTGCAGCAGGGCGTCCAGGTCCCATCCGCGGTCGTCGGGGAACGGGCCGATGGCGTCCCGTCCCTCGGCGACGAGCCGCCACAGGTCCTCCGGTGAGCGCACCCCGCCGGGATAGCGGCAGCTCATCGCGATGATGGCGATGGGCTCCTGGTGTCGGTCCTCGCTCTGCCGCAGCCGCTGTCGCGTCTGATGCAGCTCGGCGCTCACCTTCTTGAGGTAGTCGAGAACCCTTTTCTCGTCCTGCACCAAGGTCACCCCACTGCGCAAATAATGACGATCCGTGATCAATGCTTATGAATGATCAATGCCTAAGAATTCAGTGCGGCGACGGGGCCGCCTACCCCTAGTCGCCCCTAGAAGGCCCGTGTCGGCGGCGGCCCCCGCGAGGGCGGGTCAGCCGACGCCGAGTTCCTTGTCGATGAAGGCGAGGACGTCGTCGGCGCCGGCGTCCTCGAGACGGCCCGCGATGTCGGTGGCGTCCTCGGACGTGGTGGACGTACCGGACGTGGCGGTCGTCCCCGTGCCGGCGGTGAGGCGGGAGGCCAGGGCCTGGAGGCGGGCGGCGAGCCGGTTCCGGTCGATGTCGTCCCGGGGCAGGCCGGGGGCCACGGCCTCCAGCCGGTCCAGGCCGGCCAGGACGGCGGTGAGCGGGTCGGCGTCCGCTCCGAGGAGTTCGGTCCGCAGGTGGCGGGCGAGAGCGGTAGGGGTGGCGTGGTCGAAGATCAGGGTGGCCGGCAGGTCCAGTCCGAGGACGGCGGCCAGGCGTTGGCGGTAGTCGACGGCGGTCATGGAGTCGAAGCCGATGTCCTTGAACGCCCGGTCGGGCTCGACCTCGTCGCGGTCGTAGCCGAGGACGCGGGCGGCTTGGGCGGTCACGACTTCCACCAAGGTCCGCTCCTGCTCGGTCTCGGAGAGCGCGGCCAGGCGAACGGCGGACAGCGGCTCCAGGTGCGCCGCGTCTTCCGCCGACGCCGACGGGACCTCGACGGCGGTACGGTCCCGCGCGGCGCCGGTTGCCTCGGGGAGAGCCCGCAGCAGCGGCCGGGGGCGGTCGAAGCCGTAGACGGCGGCGAAGCGCGGCCAGTCGAAGTCCCCGACGACGAGCTGTGTCTCGTCGTCGTCCAGGGCTTGGCGGAGCACCTCCAGCGCGGGTTCGGGGTCCATCGCGGGGACTCCGGCGCGGCGCAGGGCGGCCTCGGCCCCGGCGTCGACCATGCCGCCGCGCCAGGGCCCCCAGGCGATGGACGTGGCGGCCTGGCCCCGGGCGCGGCGCCGGTGGGCGAGGGCGTCCAGGTGGGCGTTGCCCGCGGCGTAGGCCGCCTGCCCGGCGCTGCCCCAGACGGCGGCGCCGGAGGAGAACAGGACGAAGGCGTCCAGCGGCCGGTCACGGAGGACCTCGTCGAGGTGGCGTGCTCCCTCGGTCTTGGCGCGCATGACGTCGGCGAAGGATTCCGGTGTCATGTCCGTCAGGTCGACGGGTTCGCCCAGGACGCCGGCGGCGTGCACCACGGCGGTCAGGGGGTGCTCGTCGGGCACGTGGTCCAGGAGGGCGACGACCTCGTCCCGGTCGGCGACGTCGCAGGCCACGACGGTGACCCGGGCGCCCCGGGCGGTCAGCTCGGCGGCCAGTTCGGCGGCGCCGGGGGCGTCCGGGCCGCGTCGGCTCGTGAGCAGGAGGTGACGGGCGCCGTGGCGGACGAGCCAGCGGGCCGTGTGCGCGCCGAGAACGCCGGTCCCCCCGGTGACCAGCACGGTCCCGCGCGGCTGCCACGCCTCCGCGCCGGACCGGGGCCGGGGAGCCCGGACCATGCGCCGGCCGAACACGCCGCCGGACCGTACGGCCACCTGGTCCTCACCGCCGGGATCGGCCAGCAGGCCGACGACGCGGAGGGCGGTTTCGGCTGCCGGGAGGACGCCGGGGCCGGGCACGTCGACGAGGCCGCCCCAGGTGTCCGGGTGGTCCAGGGCCAGGACGGTCCCGGTCCCCCACAACTGGGCCTGGTCGCACCGGACGTCCTCACCGGCGTCGACGGCGACGGCCCCACTGGTGACACACCAGAGCACGGCGGGTCCGGCCAGTCGGCGAACCGCCTTGACCAGCGCCTGAGTGTGCACGAAACCCCGGGAGAGGCCGACGTGGTGAGCATGCGGAGCGTCGTCCAGCGCCAGCAGGGAGAGCACTCCGGCAGGGGTGCCCAGTCGCCCGGTCAACACGTCGAGGTCGAGATCGGTGTCGGTGCCGGTGCCGGTGCCGGCACTGACGGTGTCCGTGGCCGTGTCCGTGACGAGTACGGACGGGTGCCCGCCGCTCCGGGTGACGGCGTCCACGAGGGCCGGAACGAGCGGGTGCTCCTGATGGGAAGCGGGGACGGCGATGATCCATGTCCCCTCCAGTCGGGGCTCCGCCGTCGAAGGCGCCACCGGGTGCCAGGCGATCCGGTAACGGAGGCGTTCGGGACCGGCCTCCCGGTCCCCGCCACCCGGCGTGGCGTCGAGCCAGTAGCGCTTGCGCTGGAAGGCGTAGGTGGGCAGAGGAACGCGGCGGACGGGGCCGGCGGCAGCGAGAACGGCGTCCCAGTCCAGGGGCAGGCCACTGGCGTGCAGCCGCCCGACGGCCCGCAGCAGGCACTCCGTCGGGTCGCCCCGCCTGCGCGAGGTGGAGACGTGCACGGCGCCGTCCGCCTCGGGACGTTCGGCGGCGAGCGCGGTCAGCACGGGCGCCGGCCCGACCTCCAGGAAGCGGCGCACGCCGCGGGCCACGAGGCTGTCCAGTCCGTCGTGGTGGCGGACGGTCTCACGGACGTGACGGACCCAGTACTCGGGATCGCACAGGTCCCCCGGGCCGGCGAGAGTGCCGGTCACGTTGGACACCACCGGCAGGACCGGCTCGCGATACGTCAGCCCCGAAGCCACCCGCCGGAACTCGTCGAGCATCGGCTCCATCAACGGGGAGTGGAACGCGT
This sequence comes from Streptomyces sp. BK79, assembly GCF_044142145.1. Taxonomy (NCBI): domain Bacteria; kingdom Bacillati; phylum Actinomycetota; class Actinomycetes; order Kitasatosporales; family Streptomycetaceae; genus Streptomyces; species Streptomyces sp. BK79. The sequence continues at coordinate 162,482 of NZ_JBHVOC010000019.1, read as the reverse complement.
GGGACACCTTCAACCGCGTCGTCCGCTCGAAATGCCCCGCGACCTCGGTGACGGCCGCCTCGTCCCCGGAGATCACCACGGAGCGCGGCCCGTTCACGGCAGCCACGGTCACACCGTCGATGAGGCGTCCCCGTACGTCCTCTTCCGTGGCCTGTACGGCGATCATCGCGCCACCCGCCGGGAGCGCGTCCATCAGCCTGGCCCGCGCCGCCACCAAAGTCGCCGCGTCCGCCAGGGACAACACACCCGCCACATGCGCGGCCGTCAGCTCACCGATGGAATGCCCGGCCACGACATCCGGGCGTACTCCCCATGACTCCAGCAGCCGATAGAGCGCGACCTCGTAGGCGAACAGAGCCGGTTGCGTGAACCCGGTCCGGTCGAGGTCGTCACCGCCCTCCCACATCACCTCCCGCAACGGCAGCCCGAGCGCATCGACCACCTCGTCGAGCGCCCGCGCGAAGACGGGGAACGTCTCGTAAAACTCCCGCCCCATACCCGCACGCTGGCTCCCCTGCCCCGAGAACACGAACGCCGTACGACCGGTCACCGGCGAAACACCCGGCTCCTCACCGGACGCCACCGCCGCCAGCCCTCGCAGCAACTCCTCACGGTCGGACCCCACCACCACGGCCCTGCGGTCCAGCGCGGGGCGGGTGGTGAGGGTGTGGCCGACGTCCGCCGGGCGAAGATCCGGGTGGCCGTGCAGGTGCTCGGCGAGCCGGGCGGCCTGGGCGCGCAGGGCCGCGTCGGTACGGCCTGACACCACCCACGGCACAGCGCGGAGCCGTCCTGACACGGTGCCGGGGCCCGGGTCCTCTCCCGCCGGTCCGGTCTGCGGCGGAGCCTCTTCGAGGATGACGTGGGCGTTGGTACCGCTGATGCCGAAGGAGGAGACGCCGGCCCGGCGGGGGTGGCCCGCGCGGTCCCAGGGGCGGGCCTCGGTGAGGAGTTCCACCGCTCCCGCCGACCAGTCCACGTGCGGCGACGGCTCGTCCGCGTGCAGCGTCCGGGGCAGCACCCCGTGCCGCATCGCCATCACCATCTTGATCACACCCGCCACACCGGCGGCCGCCTGGGTGTGCCCGATGTTCGACTTGACCGATCCCAGCCGCAGCGGTGGGCGGTCGTGCGGCCGGTCACGGCCGTAGGTGGCGAGCAGGGCGTCGGCCTCGATCGGGTCACCGAGGACGGTGCCGGTGCCGTGCGCCTCGACGGCGTCGACGTCGTCGGGGCTCACTCGGGCGTCGAGCAGGGCGTCCTCGATGACACGGCGCTGGGCCGGTCCGTTCGGAGCGGTCAGGCCGTTGGAGGCCCCGTCCTGGTTGACCGCCGACCCGCGGACGACGGCCAGCACCTCGTGACCGTTGCGGCGGGCGTCGGAGAGGCGTTCGAGCAGGAGCAGGCCGACGCCCTCGGACCAGCCGGTGCCGTCGGCCCCCGCCGAGAACGCCTTGCAGCGGCCGTCGGCGGACAGCGCGCCCTGCCGGCTGAACTCCACGAAGACGTCCGGGGTGCACATCACCGTGGCGCCGCCGGCGACGGCGAGGGTGCACTCGCCGCGGCGGAGTGCGGCGCACGCCAGGTGGAGGGTGACCAGCGAGGAGGAGCAGGTGGTGTCGATGGTGACGGCGGGTCCCTGGAAGCCGAAGGCGTAGGCGACACGGCCCGACAGCACGGCGGCCGAGTTGCCGATCATCAGGTAGCCCTCGACGTCCTCCGGCACCTGGATCGGGCGGGTGCTGTAGTCGTGGTACATGGCGCCCGCGAAGACGCCCGTGCGGCTGTCGCGCAGGGAGAGCGGGTCGATGCCCGCGCGTTCCAGGGACTCCCAGGTGAGTTCCAGCAGTAGCCGCTGCTGCGGGTCCATGGCCAGCGCCTCGCGCGGGTTGATGCCGAACAGCCCGGCGTCGAAGTGGGCGATGTCGTCGAGGAAACCCCCGGCGTGCGCGAGGCTGGCGCCGGGGGTTTCCGGGTCGGTGCCGTGGAGCCCGTCCAGGTTCCAGCCCCGGTCGGTGGGGAACGGGGACATCGCGTCGCGACCGCCGGCGATCAGCTCCCACAGGTCCTCGGGGGTGCGGACGCCCCCGGGCATACGGCAGCCCATGCCGACGACGGCGATCGGCTCGTGCTGGAGTTCCTCGGCCTCGCGCAGGCGGCGTCGGGTCTCGCGCAGGTCCGTCGTGGCGCGTCGGAGGTAGTCGCGCAGCTTGTCGTCGTTCGACATCTCGTTGTGCGACATCTCGTTGTGCGGCATTCCGTTGTGCGGCATTCCGTTGTGCGACATTCCGTTCGGCATCGCGTTGGACATCGGTCCCACCGTTTCGTCAGGTACCACAGGTGCGTCAGAGCCCGAACTCGTTGTCGAGGACCTGGAACAGCTCCTCGTCCGTGACCGCCGCGAGGTCGTCGTCGGGTCGGCCGCCCGTCGCCCGCGGGCGGTCGCCGAGGCGGCCCTGCCACGTGCGGAGCAGGGCCTCCAGGCGGCCGGTGATGCGGGTGGAGTCGCCGCCGTCGGCGAGCGGCAGGGCGGCCAGGGCGGCCTCCAGCCGGTCGACGTCGGCCAGCACCGCACGGGAGACGGCCGCGTCGTCCGCGGTGAGTTCCTCCGTGAGGTGGCGGGCCAGGGCGGCCGGGGTGGGCTGGTCGAAGACCACGGCGGCGGACAGGTGCAGTCCGGTGGCCGCCTTGAGCCGGTTGCGCAGCTCGATGCCCGCCAGGGAGTCGAAGCCGAGCTGCTGGAAGGTGACCTCCGGATCGATCGCGTCCGGTCCGGTGTGGCCCAGGACGGCTCCGACATGGGCACGGACCAGCTCGCCCACCGCGTGCGCCCGTTCGCCGGCCGGCAGACCCGCGAGGCGTTCGGTCAGGGCGCGGCCACCGTCCGCGCCGTCGCCGGCACGGGTACGGGCGGGGGTACGACGGCGGGTGCCGACGGGCACCAGCTCGCGGAGCATGGCCTGCACGTCCGGTCCGGCGGCCCGCAGCGCGGCCGGGTCCAGCCGCACCGGGAGCAGTACGGGCTCGTCGACGGTCAGGGCCGCCGTGAACAGCCGCAGCCCGTCCTCGACGGTGAGGGAGCCGACCCCGCCACGCCGCATCCGGGAGCGGTCCGCGTCGCTCATTTCGCGTGTCATGCCCACCCCGCCCTGCCAGAGGCCCCAGGCGAGCGACTGACCCGGCAGCCCTTGTCCGCGGCGGTGCCGGGCCAGGGCGTCGAGGAAGGCGTTGGCCGCCGCGTAGTTGCCCTGCCCGGCGGCGCCCAGTACGCCGGCGGCGGAGGAGAACATGATGAAGCCGCCCAGGTCGTGGTCACGGGTCAGCTCGTGCAGGTGCCACGCCGTGTCGGCCTTGGGACGCAGTACGGTTTCGGTCTGCTCCCTGCTCAGGCCGCCGATCAGCGCGTTGTCCATGACACCGGCGGCGTGGACGACGGCGGTGAGGGGGTGTTCGGCGGGAACGGTGGCCAGCAGGCGGGCGAGCGCCTCACGGTCACCCGTGTCACAGGCCTCGATCCGGACCCGGGCGCCGAGCGCGGTCAGGTCCGCGAAGAGGGCCTCGGCGCCGGCGGCCTCGGGCCCCCGACGGCTGACCAGCAGCAGGTCGCGCCTGCCGTGGTCGGTGACCAGATGGCGGGCGACGAGCCGTCCGAGACCGCCCGTGCCGCCGGTGACGAGCACCGTGCCGTCGGGCTTCCAGCCGTCGGTTCCGCCGACGCCGGCCGGCGCGCTCTCGGCCTCCTGCTCCGGAGCACTCTCGACGCGTCCGAGTCGCGGCGCGCGCGGGCCGTCCCGCAGGGCCAGCTGGGGTTCGCCGAGGACCGCGTACGCGGCCAGTACGGCGTACGGGGTGTCCGGCGTGTCCTGGTCGAGGAGGACGACCCGGCCGGGCTCCTCCTCCTGCGCGGAACGCACGAGACCCCACACCGCCGCCTGTACCAGGCCGGTCAGGTCACCCGCCGCGTCTCCTTCACCGGTGTCGACCGCGCGGTGCGTCACCACGGCGAGCACGGAACCGGCCAGCCTGTCCTCGCTCAGCAGCCCCTGGAGGCCGGTGAGGGTGTGGTGCACGGCCGCGCGGACCCGCGTGGGGATGTCCTCGGCTCCGGCTTCCGGCCCGGTCTGCGGGACCGCTCCGGCCGACGCGACGGGAAGCAGTACGACGTCCGGCACGGGCACCGTTCCCCCGCCGACCGCCTCGATCAGGGCGGCCACGTCCGGATAGCGGTCGCCGCCGGACCTGGTCCCGTCGAGGACCGCCCAGCTGGGGGCGGTGGCGCCCTGGCCGTCCGTCTCCGGGACTGGGACCGGGACCCAGGTCACCCGGTGGAGGGCGCCGCCGTCACCGGACTCCGCAGGGGTACCGGACCCGTGCGGATCGGCGGGCAGGGGCCGGGTCGACAGGGACTCCACCGAGACGACCGGCGAACCGGTGGAGTCGAACGCCTCCAGGCCGTCGCCGGTGAGACGGACCCGCAACACCGTGGCGCCCGCGGCGTGCAGGCGGACTCCGTTCCACGTGAACGGAATCGCCGGCCCGTCCCCGCCGTCCGTCTCGCCCGGGCCCTCGACGACAGCCACCAGGTGGGCGTGCAGGGCGGCGTCGAGCAGCGCCGGGTGCAGACCGTACGCACCACCGTCGATGACGTGGTCCGGCAGCTTCACCTCGGCGAACAGTGCGTCGTCCCGCCGCCAGACGGCGCGCAGCCCCTGGAAGGCGGGCCCGTAGCGCAGCCCGTGGTCCGTCAGCGCGTCATAGAAACCGTCCAGGTCGAACGAGGTGGCTCCCGGCGGCGGCCAGGTCGTCATGTCCGCTGCCCCGGTGGGCGGTACGGAGTCGGCCGCTTCCGCGAGGACACCGTCCGCGTGCCGGGTCCACGCCGTCTCCGACGCGTCGCCCTCGGGCCGGGAGTGCACCGCCACCGCCCGCCGGCCCGCGTGGTCGGGCTCGGCCACCGTCACCTGGATCATGAGGGCACCGCGCTCCGGCAGGACGAGTGGAGCCTCCATGGTCAGCTCCTCGACCACCGGGCACCCGACCTCGTCGCCAGCGCGTACGGCCATCTCGACGAACGCCGTCCCGGGCAGCAGCACACCACCCATCACGGTGTGATCGGCCAGCCAGGGCTCGGACTCCCGGGAGATACGCCCGGTGAGCGTCACCCCGTCACCTTGGGGCGTCGCCAACACGGCCCCCAGGAGAGGGTGCTGCGCCGATTCCAGGCCCGCGGCGGAGATGTCCGCCCCCGTGTCGAGTGAGTTGATCCAGAAGCGCTGGTGCTGGAAGGGGTAGGTGGGCAGATCGACGGTGCGGGCACCGCGCCCGTCGAAGAACGCCTCCCAGTCGACCGGGACGCCTCGGGTGTGCAGGTCGCCCAGGGTGGTGAGGAGCTGCTGCGTCTCGGGGCGGTCGCGTCGCTGAGTGGCGAGGAAGACGGCGTCATCGCCGCAGCCCAGGCCGGCGAGAACCGCCTGCGGGCCGACCTCGACGAATGTGCGGACGCCCTGCTCTTCCAGGGCCTGGATGCCGTCGTGGTGGCGGACGGTCTCGCGGACGTGGCGGACCCAGTACTCCGGGTCCTGGAGGTCACCGGGCTCGGCGAGGCCGCCGGTCACGTTCGAGACGACGGGCAGGGTGGGCTCACGGTAGGTGAGCTGAGCGGCGGTCTTCCCGAACTCCGCCAGCATCGGCTCCATGAGCGCGGAGTGGAACGCGTGGGACACCTTCAGTCGCGTCGTCCGCTCGAAGTGCCCGGCCACCTCGGTGACCGCGTCCTCGTCCCCAGAAATCACCACAGACCTCGGCCCGTTGACGGCTGCCACGGTCACACCGTCGGTGAGGCGTCCCCGTACTTCTTCTTCCGTGGCCTGTACGGCGATCATCGCGCCACCGCTCGGCAACGCGTCCATCAGCCGCGCCCGCGCCGCCACCAACGTCGCCGCGTCCGCCAGGGACAACGCACCCGCCACATGCGCGGCGACCAGCTCACCGATGGAATGCCCCGCCACCACATCCGCGCGCACACCCCACGACTCCAGCAGCCGGAACAGCGCGACCTCGTGGGCGAACAGGGCGGGCTGCGTGAACCCGGTCCGGTCGAGGTCGCCGCCCTCCCACATCACCTCCCGCAACGGCAACCCGAGCGCATCGACCACCTCGTCGAGCGCCCGCGCGAAGACGGGGAACGCCTCGTACAAATCCCGTCCCATGCCCGCACGCTGACTGCCCTGCCCGGAGAACACGAACGCCGTACGACCGGTCACCGGCGAAACACCCGGCTTCTCACCGGACGCCACATCGCCAAGTCCGCGCAGCAGTTCTTCGGTGTCGCGGCCCACCACCACGGCCCGGTGCTCGAACACCGACCTCGTAGCGGCCAGGGAGTAGGCCACGTCCAGCGGCGTCAGATCGTCCCGCCCGGCCACATACCCCGCCAGCCGCTCCGCCTGCGCCCGCAACGCACCCTCACCACGCCCCGACAACACCCACGGCACCACCGGCAACGGTCCAGAAGACTCCACGTCCTCCTCCGCCAGTACCGGCGCTTCCTCCAGGATCACGTGCGCATTGGTCCCACTGAAACCGAACGACGACACACCCGCCCTGCGCGGACGCCCCTCGCTCTCCCACGACCGGGCCTCGGTCAGCAACTCCACCGCCCCCGCCGACCAGTCCACGTGCGGCGACGGCTCCTCCACATGCAGCGTCCGCGGCAGCACCCCATGCCGCATCGCCATCACCATCTTGATCACACCCGCCACACCCGCAGCCGCCTGCGCATGCCCGATGTTCGACTTCAACGACCCCAGCCACAACGGCGCACCCTCACCCGGCCGTTCCTGACCATAAGTGGCCAGCAGCGCCTGCGCCTCGATGGGATCCCCGAGCGTCGTCCCGGTCCCGTGCGCCTCGACCGCGTCCACATCCGAGGCACGCAGCCCCGCAGCCGCCAACGCCTGCCGGATCACCCGCTGCTGCGACGGACCGTTCGGCGCCGTCAGTCCGTTCGACGCACCGTCCTGATTCACCGCCGAACCCCGCACCACCGCCAACACCCGATGACCGTTACGCCGCGCATCCGACAGACGCTCCACCACCAGCACACCCACCCCCTCGGACCAGCCCGTACCGTCCGCCCCCGCCGAGAACGCCTTGCAGCGGCCGTCCGGAGAGAGCCCCCGCTGACGACTGAACTCCACGAAGCTGTCGGGCGTGGCCATGACCGCGACGCCGCCCGCCAGGGCGAGGGAGCACTCCCCGTTGCGCAGGGCCTGGGCTGCCAGATGCAGGCTGACCAGGGAGGAGGAGCAGGCGGTGTCCACCGACATCGCGGGGCCCTCCAGGCCCAGCGCGTAGGAGACGCGACCGGCCACGACACTCCCGGAGCTGCGACCGGTCAGGTAGTCGTGGTACATGACGCCGGCGAAGACACCGGTGGTGCTGCCCTTGAGCCCGGACGGCCGGATGCCCGCGTGCTCCAGGGCCTCCCAGGCGGTCTCCAGCAGCAACCGCTGCTGCGGGTCCATCTCCAGCGCCTCGCGCGGGCTGATCCCGAAGAAGGCCGGGTCGAAGTCGGCGGCGTCGTGCAGGAAACCACCGTGCCTGACGTAACTGCTGTGCGGCACGGTCATGTCCGGGTCGTAGAGCCGCTCGACCTGCCAGCCGCGGTCGGCCGGGAACTCGGTGATGCCGTCGATGCCCTCCGCGACCATGCGCCACAGGTCGTCGGGGCCGGTGACGCCACCCGGGTACCGGCAGCCGATGCCGACGATGGCGATCGGTTCGTCGGTGACGGTCGTCGCCCTCCCGGGTGCCGTGACCGAGGTATCAGGGGCCCCGGCGTCCTCGAGCAGTTCCTCCAGCAGCCGGTCGGCGAGGGCTCGGGCGCTCGGGTAGTCGAAGACGACGGTGGTCGGCAACGGCACGCCGCTGACGATCTTGAGTCGGTTCCTCAGTTCCAGCGCGGTCAGCGAGTCGTAGCCGAGTTCCAGGAAGGCCCGGTCAGGGTCGATGGGGTCGGCCGAGGCGTGTCCGAGTACCCACGCGGCGTGGCTGCGGACCAGGTCGAGCAGGGTTTCGCGGGCCTGGGACTCGGGAAGCCCGGCCAGCTGTCCGGCGAGACCTCCGGCGCCGGTCGCTCCCTCACCCGCGGTCGTGGGGCCGCCCGCCGTCGGGCGTGCCGCGCGGTGCGCCGAGCGGGTGGCCGGACGCAGCAGGGGCGGGAGTTCGGTGCCGCCGCCGATCCAGGCACCCCGGCGCCGGGTGTGCAGGACGGCCGTGTTGAGCACGAGGGGGGCCAGGAGATGGTGCTCGGTCGTCAACGCCTGGTCGAACAGGGCGAACGCCTGGTGTGCCTTGATCGCGGGGACGCCCAGGGAGCGGATGCGGTTGAGATCGACGTCGGTGAGCTGCGCGGTGAGGCCGACGGGCGGGTCCCATGTGGCGTACGCGAGTGAGGTGGCGGGCAGTCCGGTCGCCCGACGGTGCTGGGCGAGGGCGTCGAGGAAGACGTTGGCGGCGGCGTAGTCGCCCTGTCCCGCCGCCAGGATGAGACCGCCGGACGAGGAGAACATGACGAACGCCGTCATGTCCGCGTCCTGGGTGAGGACGTGCAGGTTCCACGCAGCGTCGGCCTTGGGCCGCATGACCCGTTCCATGGAGGCCGGTGTGAGGGTGGTGACCAGCCCGCCCTCGGCGATGCCGGCCGTGTGCACGACGCCTCTGAGGGGGCGGTCGGCGGGGACGGTGGCGAGCAGCTCGGCCAGCGCCTCGTGGTCCGCGACGTCGCACCGCTCCACTCGCACCTCGGCGCCCGCCTCCGACAGCTCCGCCACCAGGTCCGCGGCGCCGCCCGCGGCCATGCCGCTCCGGCTGACCAGCAGCAGGTGCCGGACGCCGTGCTCGACGACCAGATGACGGGCCACGAGCGACCCCAGCCCCCCGGTGCCGCCGGTGATCAGCACCGTACCGGCGGGGTCCCACGGCCCGGCCGCCTCGACGCCCGTGCCGGGGTCGATCGCGGAGAGGCGGGGCATCAGCAGACGGCTTCCGCGCACGGCGAGTTCACCCTCGTGGCTGCCGAGCGCCTCGGCCAGGACCGCCGGGTCGGGTGCCTCCCCGTCCGTGGCGGGGTCCAGGTCGAGGAGGCCGAAGCGGCCGGGCATCTCCTCGGCGGCGGCCCGCACCAGACCCCAGACGGGCGCCTGTGCCACGTCGACCGCGCCAGTGTCCGCCGCCCCCGCCGCGCCCCGCGTCATTACGACCAGGCGGGCGGCGGTGAGCACGTCGTGCTCCAGCCACTGCTGGAGGACGGGCAGGACCCGGCTGGTGAAGGAGCGCGTCCGGTCCGGCAGATACGGGGTGGAGTCGGCCGTGTCGCCGAGGTGGTCGGCGTCGAGGACGACCGCCTCGGGGACCGGAGCGCCTTCGACGACGGCGGCGGCGAGGGCGGCCACGTCCGGGAAGACGGGAACGTCGTGGCCGGCGGCGAGAGGATCCTCCCCCAGGATCGCCCACGAAGTGACCGGGGTGACCGGCCCAGGCACCGGCAGCCACTCCACCTGGTACAGGGCCTCGCGCTCTTCGCCGGAGCCCCCACCGAGCCGGTCGGCCGACACGGGGCGGGCGGTGATGTCCCGTACGTCGGCCACGGGCGCCCCGTGGGCATCGGCGACCGTGACGGAGCCACCGTCCGCGGAGACCCGCACCCGCAGGACGGCGGCACCCGTGGCGTGCAGCCGGACCCCGCTCCACGAGAAGGGGATCGAGGGGCTCTCCTCGCCCTCCTGCTCCTCCAGGATGCTGACGTGCAGGGCGGCGTCGAGCAGCGCCGGGTGCAGTCCGAAGGCCGACGCCTCGTCCAGCGCGCTGTCGGGGAGCGCCACCTCGGCGAACAGTTCGCCGTCCCGCCGCCAGGCGGCGCGCAGGCACTGGAACACCGGCCCGTAGCCGAAGCCGCGCTCTGTGAGCCGCTCGTAGAAGCCGTCGGCGGGCAGCGGGACGGCCCCCTGAGGAGGCCAGGCCCGCAGGTCGGTCCGAGGCTCGGCCGCCTCCGGGCCGCCGGGGGCCAGAACGCCGGTGGCGTTGCGCGCCCACGGCTCGTCCAGAGGCGCCGACTCCGGCCGGGAGTGGATGAGCAGGTGCCGGGTGCCGGCGTCGTCGGGCCCCTCCACCACGACCTGCACGGCCACGCCCTCGTGCGCGGGCAGGACCAGCGGTTCCTGGATGGTCAGTTCGTCCAGGACAGGGCAGCCGACCTGGTGGCCGGCGTGCAGCGCCAGTTCCACGAACGCGGTCCCGGGCAGCAGTGTGGTGCCGAGAACCGTGTGGTCGGCGAGCCAGGGGTGAGTGGTGAGGGAAAGACGGCCGGTCAGCACCACGCCGTCACTGCCGGGCAACGGCACCATGGCGCCGAGCAGCGGGTGCTCCGCGGACCGCTGTCCGAGGCCGGAGGGATTCCCGACGTCGAGCGCGGCATCCAGCCAGAAACGCTCACGCTGGAAGGGGTAGGTGGGCAGATCGACGGTGCGGGCACCGCGCCCGTCGAAGAACGCCTCCCAGTCGACGGTGACGCCTCGGGTGTGCAGGTCGCCCAGGGTGGTGAGGAGCTGGTGCGTCTCGGGGCGGTCGCGTCGCTGGGCGGCCAGGAACACCGCGTCCTCACCGCAGCCCAGGCCGGCGAGGACCGCCTGCGGGCCGACCTCCACGAACGTGCGGACGCCCTGCTCCTCCAGCGCCTGGATCCCGTCGTAGTAGCGGACGGTCTCACGGACATGACGGACCCAGTACTCGGGATCGCACAGAGCTGTCGGATCGGCGAGAGTGCCGGTCACGTTCGACACCACCGGCAGCGCCGGCTCGTGGTACGCCAGCCCGGATGCCACCTGCCGGAACTCGTCGAGCATCGGCTCCATGAGCGGGGAGTGGAACGCGTGGGACACCTTCAACCGCGTCGTCCGCTCAAAATGCCCGGCCAACTCGGTGACCGCGTCCTCGTCCCCGGAGATCACCACAGAGCGCGGCCCGTTCACGGCGGCCACCGCTACACCGTCGGTGAGATGCGGACGTACTTCCTCTTCGGTGGCCTGTACGGCGATCATCGCGCCGCCCGTCGGGAGCGCCTCCATCAGCCTGGCCCGGGCCGCCACCAGCGTCGCCGCGTCCTCCAGGGACAACACTCCCGCGACATGCGCGGCCGTCAGCTCACCGATGGAATGCCCCGCCACAACGTCCGGGCGCACACCCCACGACTCCAGCAGCCGGAACAGCGCGACCTCGTGAGCGAACAGGGCGGGCTGCGTGAACCCGGTCCGGTCCAGGTCGTCACCGCCCTCCCACATCACCTCCCGCAACGGCAACCCCAGCGCCTCGACCACCTCATCGAGCGCCCGCGCGAACACCGGGAACGCCTCATACAACTCCCGCCCCATACCCGCACGCTGACTGCCCTGCCCCGAGAACACGAACGCCGTACGACCGGTCACCGACGAAACACCCGGCGTCTCACCGGACGCCACCGCACCCAGCCCACGCAGCAGTTCCTCAGCGTCGCGCCCTACCACCACGGCCCGGCGTTCCAGCGCGCTCCGCGTGGTGGCCAGCGAGAACCCCACATCCAGCGGCGTCAGATCGTCCCGCCCGGCCACATACCCCGCCAGCCGCTCCGCCTGCGCCCGCAACGCACCTTCACCACGCCCCGACAACACCCACGGCACCACCGGCAGCGGCACACGAGGACCCTCCTCCTCCACCACCTCATCAACCGGCGCTTCCTCCAGGATCACGTGCGCGTTAGTCCCGCTGATCCCGAACGACGACACACCCGCCCTGCGCGGACGCCCCTCGCTCTCCCACGACCGGGCCTCGGTCAGCAGCTCCACCGCCCCCGCCGACCAGTCCACATGCGGCGACGGCTCCTCCACATGCAGCGTGCGCGGCAGCACCCCGTGCCGCATCGCCATCACCATCTTGATCACACCGGCCACACCCGCAGCCGCCTGCGCATGCCCGATGTTCGACTTCAACGACCCCAGCCACAACGGCGCACCCTCGCCCGGCCGTTCCTGACCATAAGTGGCCAGCAGCGCCTGCGCCTCGATGGGATCCCCGAGCGTCGTCCCGGTGCCGTGCGCCTCGACCGCGTCCACATCCGAGGCCCGCAGCCCCGCAGCCGCCAGCGCCTGCCGGATCACCCGCTGCTGCGACGGACCGTTCGGCGCGGTGAAGCCGCTGGAGGCGCCGTCCTGGTTCACCGCCGAACCCCGCACCACCGCCAGCACCCGATGCCCATTGCGACGGGCATCGGACAGACGCTCCACCACCAGCACACCCACACCCTCGGACCAGCCGGTGCCGTCCGCCTCCGCCGAGAACGCCTTGCAGCGGCCGTCCGGGGACAGCGCGCGTTGGCGGCTGTACTCCACGAACATGTTGGGCTGGGTCATGACGGTCACGCCGCCGACGAGGGCCAGGGAGCATTCGCCCCGGAGCAGGGCCTGGCCCGCCAGATGCAGGCTGACCAGGGACGAGGAGCACGCGGTGTCGATCGAGACGGCCGGGCCCTCCAGCCCCAGGGTGTAGGAGACGCGGCCGGACACGATGCTGGCGACGCTGCCCGCGGCGAGGTACGCCTCCAGGTCCTCGGGGACGACGGTCCGGCCGGAGCCGTAGTCGCAGTACATGACGCCGCCGAAGACACCGGTGCGGCTGCCCCGGAGGGACGCCGGGTCGATGCCGGCACGTTCGAGTGCCTCCCAGGATGCCTCCAGCAGCAGCCGTTGCTGCGGATCCATGGCCAGCGCCTCGCGCGGACTGATCCCGAAGAAGCCCGCGTCGAACTCGGCGGCGCCCTCGAGGAAGCCGCCCTCGCGCACGTAGCTCTTGCCGGCCTTGTCGGGGTCGGCGTCGTACAGGCCGTCGACGTCCCAGCCGCGCTCGCGCGGGAACGGGGTGATGCCGTCGCGGCCGTCGGCGACGAGCTGCCACAGTTCGTCGGGGCTGGTGACTCCGCCGGGCAGTCGGCAGCTCATGCCCACGATGGCCAGCGGTTCGCGTGCGGACTGTTCGGCCTCGCTCAGACGCCGCCGGGCTTCGCGGAGGTCGGCCGTGGTCCGCTTGAGGTAATCGAGCAGCTTCGCTTCGTTCGACTCACTGGACTCACTGGACTTACTCGACCTACTCGACTCGTTCGGCTTACTCGACTCGTTCGGCATCCGCACACCAGCCTCTTCCGTACATGGCAGGGGCCAGGTGTCACGGACCCGGCCCGTCGTGGGCGCGGCCGCGTCCGGCGGCCGGCGTTCCCGTCGTCTCAGTCCGTCGTGCTCGCGTCGCCGTCCGCGCCGGTCTCGACGGCCCAGCGGATGATGCGGCAGACGCCGTCGATCTCCTCCTCGCCGATGACCTCTCCGGTCGGCAGTGCCAGCACCCGCTCGGCCAGTGCCTCGGAGCGCGGCAGCGGCAGGGGGGCGTGGGCCTCGGGCCGATCGCGGTAGGGGGCGAGTTGGTGGCAACAGGGGTGGAAGTAGCGGCGGGAGAGCACGTTGTGGCGTTCCAGTACGGCACGTACGTGGTCGGCGTGCACGCCGGCTCGGGCCTGGTCGATCTCGATGACCAGGTACTGGTGGTTGGCCCGCTCCCCCGCCGCCTGTCCCCGTACCGAGACTCCGGGCAGCTGGGCCAGGCCCTCCTCGTAGAGGCGGTGGTTGCGGGTGTTCTGCTCGATCAGGGCGTCGACGCGTTCCAGTGAGACCAGCCCCATGGCCGCGCTGGCCTCGCTCATCTTGGCGTTGGTGCCACAGGAGACGACCTCCCGTTCCTCGCCGATGCCGAAGTTGCGCATGGCGCGGGCGCGTTCGGCGATCTGTGGGTCGTCGGTGACCAGGGCGCCGCCCTCGAAGCTGTTGATGAACTTCGTGGCGTGGAAGGAGAAGACCTCGACGCTGCCGAAGGAGCCGATCGGGCGCCCGTGGTGGGTGGAGCCGAGGGCGTGGGCGGCGTCGAACAGGAGCGGCAGCCCGTGGCGGTCGGCGAGTTCGGTGAGTTCGTCGACCGGGCAGGGGCGGCCGAAGGCGTGGACGGCGAGGATGGCGCCGGTGGCGGGGCCGATAAGTTTCTCGGCGTGGGCCGGGTCGAGGCCGGCGGTCTCCTCGTCGATGTCGCCGAAGACGGGTGTGAGACCGATCCAGTCGAGCGCGTGCGGGGTGGCCACCCAGGTGAAGGACGGGACGATCACCTCGGCGCCGGGCCGCACACCGGTGGCGCGGGCCGCGAGCTGGAGGGCGACGGTGGCGTTGCACGTCGCCACGGCGTGGGCGGTGCCGGCCAGCTCGGCGACCCGGTCCTCGAGTTCGCGCACCAGCGGGCCGCTGCTCAGCCACCGGCGGTTCAGCGCTTCGTCGATTTTTTCCCGGAGTTTTTCACGGTCACCGATATTGGGGCGGCCGACGTGCAGTGGCTCGCGGAATACGGGAGGTCGGAACACGGGGGGAGCCTAAAGAGCGGGAACGCGCGGTGTTAACCCCTAGGTCTTCGGGGCCACCCCCTACGCGGTGCCCTCCCTGGCCGCGGTGGGCGAGGCGGTCGTCGGAGACCACCCCTAATCTTGGGTGGAAGACGCTGACCGTGGCGGGGGGCGGTATTCCCGGGGTCGTGGAGCATTCCCAGCGCGGTCCGGTCCTCAATAGGCTCGCCGGCGAATGGGAAAGGTACGACCGAAGGGGATCTCCCATGGCCGATGTATTTCCCGCGGTGGCGCCGCCGTTGAAACCGCCGGACCGGCAGGGCGCGTCGCGCACCGCCGCGCGGTTGGCCGAGTCGGCGCTCGCGGTGGAGGGTGTGGCCACCGGCAGCCGGGAGTTCCGGGACTGGTACGCCGGGCGGGTGCGCGAGGACGTCGCGGAGGTCCGCCGGATACCGCTGGCCGAGCTGTCCGGCTGGCGTGCCGAGCCGGGCACCGGCAACCTGGTGCACGACTCGGGTCGCTTCTTCTCGGTGGAGGGGCTGGCGGCCGAGGACGCCGAGGGTGGTCTGCCGGGCTGGGACCAGCCGGTGATCCGGCAGCCGGAGATCGGCGTCCTGGGGCTTCTCGCCCGGGAGTTCGGCGGTGTGCTCCACTTCCTGATGCAGGCGAAGAACGAGCCGGGCAACCACAACGGGGTCCAGTTGTCCCCCACGGTGCAGGCGACGCGGAGCAACTACACCCGGGTGCACCGGGGTGCCGCGGTGCCGTATCTGGAGTTCTTCCAGCGGCCGGAGCGGCACCGTGTGCTGGCCGACTCGCTCCAGTCGGAGCAGGGGTCGTGGTTCGCCGGGAAGCGGAACCGGAACATCGTGGTGGAGGTGTCGGAGGAGGTCGAGGTCGAGGCCGGGGAGGGCTTCCGGTGGCTCACCCTGGGCCAGATCCACCGGCTGCTGGCCGAGGACGACGTGATCAACATGGACGCCCGGTCGGTCCTGGCCTGTCTGCCCTTCGGTGGCGCCGACGTCACGGCGCCGGCGTCCACGGCGTTGCTGCGTTCCTGCGCCGACGGTGCGGGCGCGCTGCACACCACCGGGGAGATCCTGAGCTGGCTGGCCGGTCTGCGGGCGGGCAGCGGCCTGTCGGTGCGGCGCGTGCCGCTGGACGAGGTGCGGGGGTGGAAGCGCACGGAGGAGTCCGTGACCCACGAGGACGGGCGGTTCTTCCGCGTGATCGGGGTGGATGTGCGGGCCGCGGGCCGCGAGGTGCGGCAGTGGACGCAGCCCTTGATCGAGCCGGTCGCGCAGGGCGTGGTGGCGTTCCTCGTCACCGAGATCGGCGGAGTGGTGCACGCCCTGGTCCACGCCCGTACGCAGGCGGGTCTGGTCGACAAGGTGGAGCTGGCGCCGACGGTGCAGTGCGTGCCGTCGAACTACGCGCGGGCGGACCGTCCGCCGCCGCTGCGTTTCCTCGACGAGGTGCTGGGCGCGCCGGCGGAGCGGGTCCGTTTCGACAGCCGTCTGTCGGAGGAGGGGGGCCGGTTCCATCACGCGGTCAACCGCTATCTGGTCGTCGACTGGCACGGTGATCACCGGATCGAGGACGAGACGTTCCGCTGGGTCGCCCTTCATCAGCTCGCCGGGCTTCTCCGGCACGGTCACTACCTGAACATCGAGGCCCGCAGTCTCGTCGCGTGCCTGCACAGTCTGGCCGGCGGCGCCCCGGCGGCCGGCCCGGGCGAGGAGGTTCCCGCACGATGAGCACGGCACACGAAGGCGGCGGCGCGGACGCCATGGCGTACACCCGGCTGGGGCGGACGGCGCTCCAGGTGAGCAGGCTGTGCCTGGGCACCCTCAACCTGGGGGTGCGCACCACGCGCGAGGAGGCGTTCGCCCTGATGGACGAGGCGCTGGAGCGCGGCATCAACTTCTTCGACACGGCCGACCAGTACGGCTGGCAGCAGTACAAGGGGTTCACCGAGGAACTGATCGGCGCGTGGTTCGCCCAGGGCGGCGGCCGGCGCGAGCGGGTGGTGCTGGGCACCAAGGTGTTCAACCCGATGAGTGATCTGCCCAACGACCAGGGTCTTTCGGCCCGGCACATCATCGCGGCGTGCGAGGAGTCGCTGCGGCGGCTGGGCACGGACTGGATCGACCTCTACCAGATGCACCACGTGGACCGCGCGGCCTCCTGGGAGGAGGTGTGGCAGGCCATGGAGGTGCTGGTCCAGCAGGGCAAGATCCGGTACGTGGGGTCGTCCAACTTCGCGGGCTGGCACCTGGTGGCGGCGCAGGAGGCGGCGAACCGGCGGCACTTCCTGGGCATCGTCTCCGAGCAGTGCGTGTACAACCTGGTGACCCGGTATGTGGAGTTGGAGCTGGTGCCGGCCGCGCGGGCGTACGGCATGGGTGTGCTGGTGTGGTCCCCGCTGCACGGCGGGCTGCTGGGCGGGGCCCTGCGCAAGCTGGCCGACGGTACGGCCGTGAAGACGGCGCAGGGCCGGGCGTCGGTGGCGCTGGAGCAGCACCGGGCGGCGGTGACCCGCTACGAGAAGCTGTGCGCCGAGGCGGGGCTGGATCCGGCGGAGGTCGGCCTGGCGTGGGTGCTGAACCGTCCGGGGGTGACGTCGGTGGTGGTCGGTCCCCGCACCACCGCGCAGTTGGACGGGGCGCGGCGGGCGCTGGGTCTGCGGCTGGACGAGGGGCTGCTGGCCGAGCTGGAGGAGCTGTTCCCGCCGCTGGGCAACGGCGGTCCGGGACCGGAGGCGTGGGCATGGTGACGCGGGTGCTGGTGACGGGCGGGGCCGGGTTCATCGGCTCGCACTATGTGCGCACCCTGCTGACGGGCGGGTTCCCCGCCTGGGCGGACGCCGAGGTGACCGTCCTGGACAAGCTGGCGTACGCCGGCAACATGGCGAATCTCGAGCCGGTCGCGGGCGGGTACGCCTTCGTGCGGGGCGACATCTGCGACAGCGGGCTGCTGGCGTCGCTGGTCCCGGGGCACGACGTGGTGGTCAACTTCGCGGCCGAGACGCATGTGGACCGGTCGATCACGGCGGCGGACGTGTTCACGCTGACCAACGTGGTGGGGACGCACCGTCTTGCCGCGGCCTGCCTGGCTGCGGGGGCGCGGCTGGTGCACGTGTCCACGGACGAGGTGTACGGCTCGATCGACGCGGGCTCGTGGACGGAGGAGGCGCCGTTGTCGCCGAACTCCCCGTACGCGGCGGCGAAGGCCGGCGGGGATCTGCTGGCGCTGTCGTACGCGCGTACCCATGGACTGGACGTGCGGGTCACCCGGTGCGGCAACAACTACGGGCCGTACCAGTATCCGGAGAAGGTCATCCCGCTGTTCGTGACCCGGTTGCTGGAGCGCCGTCCGGTGCCGCTGTACGGGGACGGGCTGAACGTGCGGGACTGGATCCACGTGGACGACCACTGCCGGGGCATCCAGCTCGTGGCGGAGCGGGGTGTGCCGGGCGAGGTGCACCACATCGCGGGCGGTACGGAGCTGACCAATCTGGAGCTGACCGAACGGCTGCTGCGGGCCCTGGACGTGGGTCCGGAGATGGTGCGTCGGGTGCCGGACCGCAAGGGGCACGACCGGCGGTACTCCCTGGACGACGGCAAGCTGCGGGCGCTGGGGTTCCGGCCGGGTGTCCCCTTCGACGAGGGCCTGGCCGCGACGGTCCGCTGGTACGTCGACAACCCGGCCTGGTGGAAGCCGCTGCGCGAGGGTCTGACGTCGGCTTGACGACGGCCTGAGCGGGTGCGCCCGCAGGCCCCGCCCGTGACGGGCGGGGCCTGCGGGCGGTCAGGGGCCGGTCACGCGCCCAGCAGTCCGGCGGCGACGGCGCGCAGCGCCTTCCGGTCGGTCTTGCGGTTGGCGTTGAGGGGGAACTCGGCGAGGTGCTCGAAGCGGCGCGGGATCATGCGTTCCGGCAGGTGGGCGCGGAGGCCGCGGACCAGGACGGCCGGGGATTGCCGGGTGCCGGTGTAGAAGCCGACCAGCGCGGTCTGGCCGTCCGGCCCGGTCACCGCGATGGTGACCGCGTCCTGCACGCCGGTCAGTCCCCTCAGCCGCTGGTCGATCTCGGCGGGCTCGACCCGCCAGCCCTGGACCTGCACCTGGGCGTCGAGGCGGTCCACGTACGCCAGTACCTCGCCGCGGACGCGGCGCACCCTGTCGCCCGTGCGGTACCAGCGGCGGCCGTCGCGTTCGAGGAAGCGGCCCTCCTCGTCCGCCGGGTCCAGGTAGCCGGGGGTCATCTGCGGTCCGGTGACGACGAGTTCTCCCTCGTCGGGCACGGGTCCGCCGTCCTCGCCGAGCAGCAGCCAGTCGTGGCCCTTGTGCACGGTGCCGATGGGCACGAGTCCGTTGCCGGCCCGGTCCGCCGGGTCCTGGGGTGACCAGCGGTGGCCGGTGACGGTGACCGTCAGCTCGGTGGGCCCGTAGAGGTTCTCCACGTGCGAGTGGGGGGCCGCCCGGTGCCAGTCCCCGGCGTCGCGGCAGGTGAACGCCTCGCCGGCGAAGAAGCTCCAGCGCAGGCCGGACAGGGCTCCCTCGGCCAGTCCTCCGGTGCGGCGGGCCAGGGCCACGGCGCTGGGCGTGGAGAACCACACGGTGAGTCCCGCCGAGGCGGCGAACCCGGGCAGGTCCCGGTAGGCGGTCGCGGGGATCTGCTGGACCGTGCCTCCCGCGCCCCACGCGCAGAACAGGTCGAACAGGGAGCAGTCGAAGTTGAGGTCGAAGGTCTGGGAGAAGACGTCCTCGGGCGTGAAGGGATAACGCGTGTCCAGCACCTGGAAGTAGTGGTCGGTGGCGCCGTGCGTGACGCGCACGCCCTTGGGCCGGCCGGTGGAACCCGAGGTGAACAGGACGTAGGCGGTGTCGTCGGCCCGGACCGGGCGGGGCTCGGTCAGCGCGTGGGCGGCGTCGGCCCGGACGGTGCCGCCCTCGGCGGCCAGCACGGGCGGGGTACGGCCGTCCGGCCCGACGGCCTCGGCGAGCAGTGCCCGTCCGGCGGCGTCGGCGACGACCGCGGACACGCCGGCCGCGTCCAGCATCTGCCGGATGCGGGAGGCGGGGAAGCCGGTGCTCATCGGTACGACGGTCAGGCCGCCGCACAGTCCCGCGAGGACGCCGGTGTACGCGTCGGGTCCCTTGTCCGCCAGCACCGCGACCGTGCCCGGGCCGCCCCGGGCGTCACCGTCGACGGCCCGCAGCAGGGCACCGGCCCAGGTCAGCGCGCGCTCGTGCAGCTCCCGGTAGGTCAGGGCCCAGCCGGGTCCGCGGGCCGCGACCCGCTCGGGGGCCAGGGCGAGTCCGCGCAGGAACCGCGCGTGCAGGGCGTCGGCGTACGCCTCGGGCATGGGTGCTCCTCGGACGGGTCGTCACGCCTCGGCGTGGGGCCGGCTGCGCGGCTGGAGCGCCAGCCGCGGGTTGACACGCACCACGTCGAAGTGGTCGGTGGTGCGGGCGACCCGGCCGAACAGGTTGTCGGGGCCGGACACGTGCACCGTGGCCACGTCCTCGCGGCGCAGGGTGTCCACGACGTCCGGCCAGCGCATGGGCCGGACGATGCCGTCCAGCAGCAGGGTGCGGATCTGGTCGCCCTCGGTCAGCAGGGTGCCGTCGTGGTCGGAGACGACGGGCATCCGGGGGTCGGCGAAGGGCAGCTTGCCCAGTACCTCGTCCTCGGCCCGGCGGCGCAGGCCGGCGAAGAGGGCCGCGTGCAGCGGCGGGCGCATGGTGTAGAGGGAGAGGCCGCCGAGAGAGCGGATCCGCTTCTTGAACCGCTCCAGGCCGCCCTCGCGCAGCGAGACCATGTAGAGGTCGTGGTCGACGTAGCAGGAGATCTCATACCACTCGTCGCGCGCGTCGAGTTCGGCCAGCAGCTCACGGAGCTTCGGCTCGGGCGTGCGGACGAAGGAGTGGGTGACCACGTCCGTGTGGTGCTCGGCGAAGTAGTCGTCCTGGCAGGCGGCCAGCCGCGTGGTCATCAGCACCGCGTCCGAGAAGGGCAGACAGCCGGTGTAGGCCGCGGCGGCCTTTCCGCCGAAACTGGGGCCGGCGCACAGGTCGGGCGCGACGCCGAGTTCGGCCTCCGCCCATTCCGCCAGCGCCAGGCAGTTGACGAGGAACGCGACCTGGGCGGCTTCGCTGTAGTCGTGTTCGGACTGCCGGTATCCGTCGATGAGTGAATAGCCGAGGACTTCCTCGGCGATGGCGACCAACCGCCGTGCGTACGGGTTGGCCACCATGAACCGGCCCACGTCCGCGAAGGACATCGCCCCCATGCCGGGGAAGACGATCGCGGAGCGGGACGACGATTCCGTGCTCGGTTCCATGTGCATGGCCGACCGCCTTTCGTTCCTGCCGCAGGCGTCAAAAGTAGGGAACACCGATGGCCGGAAAAACCCCTAGGGGCCCTTGGCGGTCCGTAGGGGCAGGCCCCGGACGCTAGGGGTTGGGCGGCCCGGGTGGCCGGAATACCGTGACTTCGCACATGAGGGAAGCCGTGTGGTGCGTTCCCCGCTGATCGGAGATGGGAAAGAGCCCGGCGCCGAACCCGGACTCGTCGCACCCGGCATTCCGTTCACCAGGGAGATGTCACATGCGTGTCCTCGTCACGACACTCGCGCTCGATTCGCACTTCTACAACACGGTGCCGATCGCCTGGGCGCTGCGCAGCGCCGGGCACGAGGTCCGGGTGGCCAGCCAGCCCGACCTCGTGCCCGCCATCACCCGGGCCGGCCTGACGGCCGTTCCGGTGGGCCAGGCACTGAACCTGATGGAGCAGTCCCAGCAGGCCCCGGAGTCGGCGGAGGCCGGCTACGGCAGCGGCTTCAACATCGCCGAGACCGACCCCGCCAAGCTGACCTGGGAGTACGTCCGGGACACGCTGGGTGCCTACGCGCACATCGCGGAGCTGTCCACCAACACCGAGATGCTCACCGACCTGACCCGGTTCGCCCGCGCGTGGCAGCCGGACCTGGTGCTGTGGGACGCGATGAGTTACGTCGGCCCGGCCGTCGCCCGGGCCTCGGGCGCCGCACACGCGCGGCTGCTGTTCGGCACCGACCACTGGGCCCGGATGCGGGAGCTGTTCCTGCGTCTGGCCGCGGAGCAGCCCGAGGAGGCCCGGGTGGACGTGCTGCGGGACTGGATCACCGGCCGGCTGGCGGGGCTCGGCTGCGACCCGGAGGGCGACGGGCGGTTCGACGAGGAGCTGGTGGTCGGTCAGCGCACCATCGACCCGCTGCCGTCGTTCCTGCGGATCGACGCCGGGCTGAACCGCGTCCCGGTGCGCCCGGTGCCGTACAACGGGCCGTCGGTGGTGCCGGACTGGGTGACGCACGAGAAGCCCGAGCGGCCGCGGGTGGTGCTCACCCTCGGGCTGACCCTGCCCGAGGCGTACAACGACGGTTTCCCGGTCACCGACCTGCTGGCGGCGGCGGCCGAGATGGACGTGGAGCTGATCGCCACGGTCGGCCCCGCGGTGGTCGAGTCGCTGGCGGGAACCAAGCTGCCCGAGAACGTGCGGCTGGTGGACTTCGTGCCGCTGAACGAACTGCTGCCGACCTGTTCGGCGATCATCCACCACGGGGGCATGGGCACGTTGCAGAACACCCTGCGGCACGGTGTGCCCCAGGTGATCGTGCCGGGCTGGCTGTGGGACGAGCGGGCCACCGCGCTCGCGGTCCAGGCGCAGGGGGCGGGTCTGATGATCGAGCCCCGGGAGTTCCGGGCCGACACGTTGCAGGCCGCGGTGGAACGGGTGCTGAGCGAGCCCTCCTTCGCCGACAGCGCCGAGCGGCTGGCCAAGGAACTGCTGTCGGCGCCGGCGCCACGGGACATCGTGCCCGAGCTGGAGCGGCTGGCGGCCGAGCGGGCATGAAGGGCATCCTGCTGGCGGGCGGACACGGCTCCCGGCTCCATCCCCTGACGCTCGCCGTGTCCAAACAGCTGCTGCCGGTGAACGACAAGCCGATGATCTACTACCCGCTGTCGGTGCTGATGCTGGCCGGCATCCGGGAGATCACGATCATCTCCACACCCCACGACCTGCCGCAGATCCGGCGGCTGCTGGGCGACGGGTCCTCGCTGGGGCTCCGGCTCGACTACGTGGAGCAGCCGGTGCCCGGCGGTCTGGCCGAGGCGTTCATCCTGGCCGCGGACAACATCGGCGGGGATCCGGTGGCACTGGTGCTGGGGGACAACGTCTTCCACGGCAACAACTTCTACGAGATCCTCCAGCGGGCCGCCCACGACGTCGACGGGTGCGTGCTGTTCGGGTATCCGGTCGAGGACCCGGAGCGGTACGGGGTCGGTGTCACGGACGCGGAGGGACGGCTGGTCTCCATCGAGGAGAAGCCGGCCCGGCCGAGTTCCAACCGGGCCATCGTGGGGTTGTACTTCTACGACAACGACGTGATCGACATCGCCAAGAACCTGCGGCCCTCGCCGCGCGGCGAACTCGAGATCACCGACGTGAACCTGCACTACCTGCGGCGCGGGAAGGCCAGTCTGGTCGACCTGGGCCGGGGGTTCGCGTGGCTGGACGCCGGCACCCCGTCCTCGCTGCTGGCGGCGAGCCAGTACGTGTCGGTGCTGGAACAGCGCCAGGGTGTGCGGATCGCCTGTGTGGAGGAGGTGGCGCTGCGCATGGGCTTCATCGACGCGGAGGCGTGCGAGCGGCTCGGCGCGCGGCTTCCGTCCTCGGCCTACGGCGCGTACGTCCGGGCCATCGCCTCCGAGCTGGCGTAGCCCGCGGGGCCGCGCGCACCGCCCGGCGTACGGGCGGTGCGCGCGCGGTAAGCGCGCGGTGCGCGGGCGGTAAGCGCGGCCCCCCAGGCTGGGAGCATGCACACTCCAGTCAACGGACGCCTGCACAAGGGTCTCGTCCTGGCCATCGCCTGCGCGGCCGTGGTCCTGCTGACGGTGGACCTGACCGTCATGCACCTCGCCATTCCGAAGCTGATCAGCGATCTCGACCCCTCGGCCACCGAGATCCTGTGGATCGCGGACATCTACGGGTTCGTCCTGGCGGGTCTGCTCATCACCATGGGTTCGATCGGTGACCGGATCGGCCGCAAGAAGCTGCTGCTGATCGGTACGGTCGGGTTCGCCGCGGCCTCGCTGCTCACCGCGTACGCGCCCAACGCCGAGACGCTGCTGGTGGCGCGGACCCTGCTGGGCGTGGCCGGCGCCACCATCATGCCGTCCACCCTGTCGATCCTGCGGAACGTGTTCACCGACCCCAAGGAACGCACCGCGGCGATCGGTCTGTGGAGCGGGATGTCGGCCTCCGGGTTCGTCCTCGGGCCGATCATCGGCGGGGTGCTGCTGAACCACTTCTGGTGGGGGTCCGTCTTCCTGATCAACATCCCCATCCTGCTGGTGCTGTTCATCGCCGCGCTGCTGGTGCTGCCGGAGTCCCGCAACCCGCGTCCCGGGCGGCTGGACTGGCCGAGCGTGGTGCTGTCCACCGGCGGCCTCATCGCCCTGGTGTACGCGGTGAAGGAGGCCGCGCACGGCGGCGTGGACCAGCCGAAGGTGTGGGCGACCGCGCTGCTGGGCGCCGCGGCGCTGGCGGTGTTCGTGGTGCGGCAGACGAAGCTGACGCACCCGCTGATCGACGTGCGGCTGTTCCGCAGGGCGGCGTTCACCGGCGCGGTCCTCGCCAACCTCTTCGCGATGTTCGCGATGGTGGCGCAGTCGCTGATCTTCGCGCAGTACTTCCAGCTCGTCCTCGGCTGGTCGCCGCTGAAGGCGGGCCTGGCCGGACTGCCGGGCGCGGCGGCGTCCGCGGTGGGCGGCGGCGCGCTGGCGGCGCCGCTGATCTCGGCGATCGGCCGGGCCAGGACCGTGGGGCTGGGGCTGGGGCTGGGCTCGATCGGCCTGGCGCTCTACACGACGGCGGGCATGGAGTCGAACTACCTGATGCTGGTCGTGGCGATGGTGCCGGTCGGCGTGGGCTTCGGCATGGCCTTCGCGGTCACCGGGGACACGCTGCTGGCCACCGTGCCCAAGGAGCGGGCCGGCTCCGGCGCGGCGATCTCCGAGACGGCGATGGAGGTGGGTGGCGCGCTGGGCATCGCGGTGCTCGGCAGCGCTCTGAACTCCGCCTACACCAGTGGCCTGGACGTGCCCGACGGGGTGCCCGCCTCGGCGGTGCCGGCGATCGAGGACTCCATCGCCTCCGCCGCGCAGGTGGCCGCCTCGCTGCCGGCGGAACTCGCCGCGCAGGTCCTGGAGGCCGCACGGCACGCGTTCGTGGACGCCTTCCACCTCTCCGCGCTGGTCGCGGCCGGCGTGATGGCCTCGGTGGCGGTGGTCTCGCTGGTGACCCTGCGCGGCGTCCCCAAGGTCATCGAGGAGGAGGAGCCGGGCGACGAGCCCGCCCTGCCCGTTCCCACGACCCGCTGAACCTCCGGCTCCGGCGCCCCCACGGGGCGCCGGACGCGGTGCCTGTGTCCTCCCGCGTGTCCCTGTCGCGCGGGAAACGGCCCGCACCGGGTGCCGCCGCCGCGGCCATCCCCCGTTCCGACGGCGGCGGCATCCGCTCGTTGCCCCCCCCGGGCCGCGCTCGCGCGGCCCGGGCCTCCCCTTGTCTGCGGTCCCCCGGCGATCCGGACCGTCAGGGCCGGCCGAGGAAGGCGAGTGCCTCCTCGCCGGTCATGGCGCGTCCGCGCGTGTACGCCGCCTCGTAGACGTCCGGCGGCAGCAGTTCCCGCGCCCGGCTCATGGTGCGTGCCACGTCCGGGTCCTGGGCCAGCGAGACGCCGCGCAGTCCCGCGCCCAGCCCCAGCAGCAGCGCGGCCCCTTCCGCGTCGCCCTCCAGCAGCACCACGCCGGCCAGCGCCTCCACCGCTCCGGCCGCGCCGGCGAGATTGCGGCTGCCGATCATCACGTTCAGCGCGCGCTGGTGCCACTCCCGGGCGCGGGCCGTGTCGTCCTCGGCCTCGGCGATCCGGCCGAGCGCCACGAACACCCGGGCCCGCAGCTCCTCCACGGCGAACCATCCGGTGGCGCAGCCCGCGAGGGCCGCCTCCACCAGCCGGCGGGCCTCGGTGAGGTCGCCGCTGAGCCGGGCGATCTCGCCCAGTCCCCACTCCACGGCGGCGGGCAGGGTGGGTGCGCCGGCCTCCCGGGCGGTACGCGCCGCCCGTTCGTAGGCGGTGCGGGCGGCGGCGAAGTCCCCGGCCCGGACCAGTCCGTCGGCCTTGCGGCACAGCAGGTCGGCCAGGTCCTCGACCGCGCCGAGCTGTCCGGCCGACTCCAGCGCCTCGTCGTACAGGGCCATGGAGCGCCGTCCCTCGCCCCGCCACCCGGCCAGCATGGCGAGTTCGGCGAGGCACAGGGCCATGCCCCAGCGGTCGCCGGTGGACCGGAACCCGGTCAGGGAGTCCTCGAACTGGCGTGCCGCCTCGTCCACCTCGCCGCCGAACAGCGCCATGTGCCCCCGGCCGAGCCGGGCCAGCGCGTCGGACCACGGGTCGGGCCGCCGGGGGCCGCCGGCCTGGGCGGCGCGCGGGGCGCCCGTGCCCATGCCCCACAGGACCGTCAGGAAGGGGTGCCGGGGCGGCCACTCCAGCTCGGCCATGATCTCCTCGGCCCGCAGCCAGTGCGGCTGGAGGGTGGAGCCGCCGGCGCCGTCGTCGCCGCCGGCGGCCGCGTTGAGCACGCACAGCACGTACTCCTCCCGCAGCTCCCGCGGCGGCTCGGTGCCGACCTTGCGCAGCAGTTCGGCGGCGGCCGCGGCGCCGTGGCCCCGCAGGCCGCGCAGCCACCAGTAGCCGGTCAGGGCGGCGATGAGACGCAGCGCGGTGTCCTGGTCGGCGCGGACCGCCCGGTGCAGGGCGGCCTGGAGGTTGGCGTGCTCCGCGGCCAGCCGCTCGAGCCAGGCCAGCTGGTCGGCGCTGCGCAGGTACGGCTCCGCGGTGCGGGCCAGGTCCAGGAAGTACCGGGTGAACCGGGCCTGGACCTCCTCCTCCTCACCGGCCTGGGCCAGCCGTTCGGCGCAGAACGCGCGGACGGTGCCCAGCATGCGGTAGCGGCCGCCGTCGCCCTCGATCAGGGACTTGTCGGCGAGGCCGGTCAGCCGCTCGACGGCCTCGGCATCGGACAGTTCGCAGACCCGTCCGGCCGCGCCGAGCGTGAAGCCGCCGGCGAAGACGGTGAGCCGGCGGGCGAGGCGCTGTTCGTCCTCCTCCAGCAGGTCCCAGCTCCAGCCGACCACCGCGCGCAGGGTCTGGTGGCGGGGCGAGGCGGTCCGGCTGCCCTGGCTGAGCAGCCGGAACCGGTCGTCGAGGCGGGCGGCGACCTCGTCCACGGGCAGCGACCGCAGCCGCGCGGCCGCGAGTTCGATGGCCAGGGGCAGGCCGTCAAGGGCGCGGCAGACCCGCACCACGGGGGCGACGGTGGCGGCGTCGACGGTGAAGTCGGGCCGGACCGCCATGGCGCGGTCGGCGAAGAGGCGCACCGCCGGGTACTCCAGGGCCTCGGCCGCGCTGACCCCCTCCGGTGGGGCCGCCAGCGGGGGTACGGGGCACAGGACCTCGCCCGTGATGCCCAGCGCCTCGCGGCTGGTGGCCAGGACCCGGACGCGGGGGCAGGAGGTGAGCAGCCGGAAGACGAGGCGTGCCACCTCCTCCACCATGTGCTCGCAGTTGTCCAGGACGAGCAGGATCTCGGTGTCGGACAGGGCGGCGACGAGGCGCTCGACGGTGTCCGGCGGCTGGTTCTGGCGGCCGCCGGCGTTGAGCACGCCCTCGCGGACGCCGAACGCGTCGAGGACCTGCCGGGGCAGGTCCCCGCCGTCGCGCAGGCCGCCGAGGTCCGCGAACACGACGCCGCCGGGGTCGCGGCCGGCGGCCTCGATGGCCAGGCGCGTCTTGCCGGAGCCGCCGGAGCCGACGACGGTGACCAGGCGGGCGCCGCCGCCGCGGTCCAGCGGGCCGAGGAGCCGGGAGACCCGTTCCAGTTCGTCGCGCCGGCCGACGAAGGTGGTGAGCTGGGCGGGCGGCCCGGTCCGCGCGACGGTGGCGGGCTCGGACGGGGCCGGGGCGGCCGGGGTGGTCAGGGACGGGTCGCCGCGGAGCACGGCCAGGTGGACGGCGGCCAGTTCCTCGGAGGGGTCGTTGCCCAGTTCCTCGGCGAGGGTGCGGCGGGCGTCGTCGTAGACGGCCAGGGCGTCGGCGCGCCGGCCGCAGCCGTACAGCGCCCGCATCAACTGGCCGCGGGGGCGTTCGCGCAGCGGGTGTGCGGCGACGAGCTGCTGGAGTTCGGCGACGAGTTCGCGGTGGCCGCCGAGGGCCAGTTCGGCCTCGGCCCGGTCCTCGGCGGCGGCCAGCCTGAGGTCCTCCAGGCGTCGGGCGCGGGCGCGGGCGGTGACGGCCTCGCCGAGTTCCACGGGGACCGGGCCCTGCCACAGGTCGAGGGCCTGGCGGAGGGTGGCGGCCGCGGCGGCGTGGTCGCCGGCGGCGAGTTGCCGACGGCCCTCGGCGGCCAGGCGTTCGAAGCGGTGGGCGTCGACGCTGTCGGGGTCGACGGCCAGCCGGTAGCCGAGGGGGTGGGACTCGACCAGTTCGTGCGACGCCGCCCCCCGCAGGTCGCGGCGGAGCCGGGAGACCTGGGACTGGAGGGCGTTGAGGGCGTCACCGGGCGGCTTGTCGCCGTAGAGGCCCTCGATGAGGGAGTCGACGGTGACGGGCCGGCCGGCCTCCAGGGCGAGGAGGACGAGCAGGGACCGGGCTCGCGGGCCTCGGACGGCCACCGAGCTTCCGTCATCGCGCCGCACCACGAACTCGCCCAGGACCCCGAACCACATGGCGTCAATTATGGCTTACCCGCGAGCCGTTCCCACCCCCGGTGATCTCCGGGGACTCCGGTTCCGCCCCGGCCGCGGCGGGGAGCCGGCCGCCCGCGGTGTCGTAGCGGCGCTGCACGTGGTGGAGGTCGGCGTGGATGTCGGCGGAGCCGATCCGGCGCGCCGGGGCCGAGCGGGAGGCGGTGCGGCCGAACGGGAGGGATCCGGTGTCGGCCCAGCGGAGCCGGCCGTCGCCGTCGATGTAGCTGCGGGTGCGGCCCCGGTTGTCGGGGTGCAGGCACCAGGGGACGTCGAGATAGCCGCGTGCGAAGGCCCTCGCCAGGCCGACGCCGGGGTCGGGGTGCAGGTCGAGCACCGCGTGCACCAGGGCGGCGGCCTCCTCGTAGGTCTCGCTGTCCGCGGCGGCCGACTCCTGCCGGGTGGGCGGCGTGGTTCCCCGCACGGCGGTCCGCGCCGACCGGGCCGCGGCCTCCAGCGCGGCGACGTTCTCCTCGATGGTGGGGATGCGACGGGACTCGGCGACGGTCTTGACGATCAGCCGCTCGGCGCCGGAGTGCACGGCCAGCGCGGCGGCGTCGGACAGCAGGCCGTAGGCGCCGCGCTCGGTGACCGGGTACAGCCCCATGTAGGCGTAGACGACCACGTGCCAGGTGGGCGCGGGCAGCAGTTCGGCGCACAGCCGCCGCAGCGCGGCCACCGCTTCCCGGTCCTGTGCCGGATCGGTCTGCTGGGCGTAGCTGACGGAGACGTCGCGCACCCCGTGCCGGTGGAAGAACAGCGCCTCCAGCACCGACACGGCGACGAGCAGACTCGGCGGGCACAGCTGGCCGAGCAGGCATCCGCCGAAGGACTCCAGGTGGGGTTCGCTGCCCAGGTCGCGCAGGGCGGCGAAGCGGCGTACGCCCTCGGTCCAGTTGCGCACCGAGTCCGCGAGCGGGGTGCGCCCGTAGGGCAGGCAGTAGGAGACCGGGCCGCCCTCGCTGGCGTCGATGCGCTGGTCGATGAGGGCGGCGAAGATGTGCTGGGGGACGGCGGAGCCGTGGCGGACCTGCACCGGGAAGGTACGGTCGCGGATGCCCGCCAGCATCCGGGCGGTGACGGCCGGGGCGTGGGTGGTGATCGGGTAGCCGTTGAGTTCGCGGCCCTGGGCGAGGGCGTCGGCGAGTGCCTCGCTCTTGCCGAGCCGGGTGTAGCTGTCCAGCGTCACGGTGCCCACGGTGACCGCGCGGGCGGCCTTGGTGGCGGCGAGTCCGGCGCGCATCCGGCCGGGGTCGTCGAAGCCCATGCGGGGCTGGACGACCAGGCGCCCGGCCCCGCCCTCCCGCCGTACGAAGTTCCCGAAGTCCGAGGCGTGCGCGACGCCGCCGGCCGGGCCCGCGAGCGGGCCGGGCCGGGGCGCGGGCCGGCTGTCGGGGGTCAAGGCGTACCCGGGGCTCCGGACCGGGCGCCGGTGAGGGCGGGCGCGGGCCGGGCGGTGTCCAGGTAGCGGCGCAGGTCCTCCTCCTGGCCGTCGTCGAAGACGGCGTCGAAGCCGGCCTCCAGCAGGGCCGCCGCCTGGCGGCCGCGCTCGGCGGCACACGCGGAGACCCCGAGCTTGCCGCCGATGACCACGGGGACGGTGGCGAGCGCGGGGTGGGCGCGCAGGGTGCGGGCCAGCCGCAGCCCGTCCACGTGGCCGTGGCCGTTGACGCTGCTCACGACGACCAGGGTGGGTTCGTGGCGCAGGCACTCGGACAGCAGCAGCGCGTCGGGTACGCAGGGGCCGAGGTTGACGACCCGGTAGCCCCGCTCCTCCAGGAGGAGTTGGAGGAAGACCAGGTTCCAGGTGTGGGAGTCGGACGCCACGGTGGTGACGATCACCGTGCCCGCGGTCTCGGCGGGGTGTACGTCGCCGGGGCGGGGCGGGGCGGTGGAGAGGTGGGTCACGGGGCGGGCTCCTGAGCGGATCGGCGTGCGGGGGCCGGGAGGCCGGCGTCCTCGACGGGCGTACGCCGGTAGTCGATGCGGGTGGCCGAGACGAGTTCCCCGCCGCGCAGGACGATCTCGGCGGGGGCGGGGCGGCCGAGGAACGCCAGCAGGCTGGCCGTGGGGCCGTAGGCGCCGGTGTTGGGGACCGTGACCACGTCGTCGGGGCGCAGCGCGGGGCCGGGCAGGTCGCGGCTGAGGACGTCGCCGGGTGTGCACAGCGGGCCGACCAGCCGGGCGGTCACCGTGGGGGCGTCGGCGGGGGCCGTGGTGGTGGCGGGCTCGACGTGGGTGGGCAGGAGCCGGCCGAGGCCGGACATGCCGCCGAAGGCGTTGATGCCGCCGTCGAGGATGACGTGGGTGCGGCCGCGTCCGATCTTGACGTTGCTGACGCCCAGCAGCAGGGTGCCGGCGCAGGCGGTGAGGTAGCGGCCCGATTCGAAGGCGATCTCGGGGCTGCCGGTGCGCCAGCGGGGCAGGGCGGTGTCGAGCATGGCCTCCAGCTCGCCGCGCAGGGCGGGGTAGCTGTCGCGGGTGCCGGGTGTCCCGTAGGGCGCGGCGAAGCCACCGCCGAGGTCGAGCAGTTCCAGTGGCAGGCCGAGGTCGTCGGCGAGGCGGACGGCGGCGGCCACGGTGTGCCGGAACTCCGAGACGAGGTTGGCCTCGTCCTTGGCGTTGCTGAGCGGGAAGAAGTGCAGTCCGGTCAGCCGGACGCCCTCGACGCGGCGCAGGTCGGGCAGGGCGGCGGGCAGGCTCTCGGCGTCGAAGCCGAACTGGCTGGGCCGCCCGGTCATGCGGATGCCGGTGGTGGCGCCGCCCGTGTCGGTGTTGACGGCGTTGACGCGCAGGACGCACCCGGCGGTCACCGCGCGCTCGGTGGCGGCCCGGCCGACCCGGCGTACGTCGCTGACCGAGTCGGTGGAGAAGGTGCGCACCCCGAGGTCGAGCGCGTGGCCGATCTCGGTGGTGGTCTTGCCGGGGCCGGTGTAGAGGCAGTGGGCGGGATCGAAGCCGGCTTCCAGGGCGGCGTGGAGTTCTCCGCTGGAGCTGATCTCGGCGCGGACCCGGCCGTCGTCGCCGCGCAGGGCGCGGGCCACGTCGGGGTGCGGGTTGGCCTTGAGCGCGTAGTACAGGGCGGACCCGTCGGGCAGGGCGTCCAGCAGTTCGGTGCGGGCGGCGGTGACCTCGTCGAGGTCGTACACGTAGAGCGGGGTGCCGAAGCGCTCGACGAGCGCGCCGTGCGGGTCGGAGGGCGTGGCGGTCACCGGGCGCCCTCCCGGACGAGCGTGGCCAGTTCGTGCCGGGCGTTCTTGCCGTGGCCGGTGAGCGGCATGCTCGCGACGACCTTGCACAGGGCGGGTACCTTGGCGGGCTCCAGGCGGGCGGCCAGGGCGCGCAGCACGGTGTGCGGCTGCAGGTCGTCGGCCTCCACCACGAGTGCGAGGTCGGCGCCGTCGGCGGGCGGCACGACGGCGGCGGCCCGCACCCCGGGGACGTCCATGGCGGCGGCCTCGATCTCGACGGTGCTCATCCGGATGCCCTTGCGTTTGAACATGTCGTCGCGCCGGCCCTGGAAGTAGAGGTAGCCGTCCTCGTCCAGGCTGCCGTAGTCGCCGGTGTGCAGGCGCAGTTCACCGGTGTGCGGGTCCCGGCGGAAGGAGCGGGCGGTCTGCTCGGGGTCGCGCCAGTAACCCGGCATCACGTGCGGTCCGCCGACCACGATCTCGCCGATGTCACCGGTGGGGGCGTCCCGGCCGTCCTCGTCCAGGATCTGTACCCGGGTGCCGGGCAGCGGCAGCCCGACCGAGTCCGGTCTGCCGGCGTCCTCGGCGGGGGGCATGACGGAGACCCGCTTGCACTCGGTCTGGCCGAACTGGCGGACCACCCGGACGCCGGGGAACAGGTCGCGCAGGGCCCGGATGGTGGGGGCGGGCAGGGCGGCGCCGGTGTTGGTGAACATGCGCACGGGCGGCAGCGCGTCCGCGTCGCGCCGGGCCAGGGACACGATCATCTGGGCCAGGGACGGGACGATGGGCACCACCGTGGTGCCGGTCCGCCGCATCCGGTCGAGCAGCGTCAGGTCCGACTCCTCGTCGGCGAGGACGATCTCGCTGCGGCCCAGGCAGGTCATCAGCACCTTGTAGAGGCCGTAGTCCCAGGAGAGCGGGAAGCGGCAGAAGACCACGTCGTCGGCGCGGTAGCCGAGCGCGTCCACGATGGCCCGGGAGGCGAAGGTGACCTGGGCGTGCGGGCAGATCACGGCTTTGGGGGCGGCGGTGGACCCCGAGGTGTAGATCAGTACGGCGATGTCGTCGGGGTGGACGGTGACGGGCGGCGCGGACTCTCCCCGTTCGGCGCGTCCGGTCACGTCGGGCCAGAGGTCGGCGAGGTCGTGGACCGGGACGGTGGACAGCTCCCGCAGCCGCGGCACGGTCGGGCCCGATCCGATCACCAGGGCGGGCTCGGCGTTGCCCAGCACCGACTGGAGGTGGAAGGGCTTCATCCCGGGGTTGAGCGGCACGAAGACCACACCGCGGGAGACCGCGCCGTAGAACAGGGCGACCAGGTCGCGGCGGCTGGGCGCCTGCACGACCAGGCGGTCCCCGGGACGCAGCCCCCGCGCGTCCAGCCAGGCGCCGAAGGCGCGGCTCGTCCGGTGGAGTTCCCGGTACGTCCAGGCGCCGGCCGCGTCGCGGACGGCGGTGCCGTCGGGTACGGCTCGCGCGGCCTCGTCCAGCAGCTCGTGCACCAGGGACGGCGCCGTCACCGGGGAATCCGGGGCGGTCTCTGAAACCGCGAGTTCCGTCATGGTCTCTCCGCTTCGCATTCGCGCGTATTCGCACCGCGTTGTTTCCGCTTCCCCGGAACAGTAAGAACGGAACGGCGACTGAAACACCCCTAGCCGACCCCAGAGGACGGTGATAAGGGTTGTCACCGCGGGCGTTCGGGACTGCTATGGCTACAAGCCATTTCTCGGATGCGGAGACACCATGTGGGACGAGAAGTTCGAAGCGATCGTGCGCAGGCACCTGCCGTTCCTGGGCCATGACGAGGAGCTGACCGCGAGCACCGCGCTGCGGGACCTGGGCCTGGACTCGCTGGCCACGGTGGAGTTGCTGAGCGACTTGGAGCACGCCTACGACCTGCGGTTCGTCGACGAGGCGCTGACCCTGTCGACGTTCGCGACGCCGGAGCGGCTGTGGCTGACCCTCCGCGGGCTCGACGCGTCGGCCGCCTGAGAACCGCGCCGGGGACACGGACCGGGCCGGAGCCCCGAGGGGTTCCGGCCCGGTCGTCGTGCGTGTCCCTCAGGTCATCGCCCCGCGCCGGGCGGCTGCGCCGAAACACTCGCGAGGAAATCCCCGAGTACGGCCCGGAAACGCTCCGGCTCTTCCAGGTGCGGCTGATGACTGGATTCCTCGAACAATTCCCAGCGGACATCCGGAATGTGCTCGGCGTAGGGCCGCACCGTCACGGGGGTGGCTTCGTCGTGCCGGCCCGAGATGAGCAGGGTGGGCGCCGCGATGGCGGAACAGTGTTCCACCACCGACCAGTCCTTGAGGGTCCCGATCACATGGAACTCGTTGGGGCCGTTCATGGTGTGGTACACGGTGGGGTCGTTGGCGATCTCGTAGAACGACGCCATGAACTCACGCGGCCACGGCCGCAGCCGGCACACATGGCGGGCGTAGAAGACCTTGACGGCCTCCCGGTACTCCTCGCTGTCGGTGGTGCCGGCCTCCTCGTGGCGTCGCAGGGTGTCGTCGGTGCCCGCCGGGAGCCGCGCCCTGAGCACCTTCATCTCGCTCAGCCACAGCGGGTAGGAGGCCGGTGAGTTGGCGATGACCAGGCCCCGCAGCCCCGCGGGGCGCTCGGCGGCGTGCCGGGCGGCCAGCAGCCCGCCCCAGGAGTGGCCGAAGAGCACGTAGTCGTCGGCGATGCCCAGGCTCCGCAGGAGGTTGGCGAGTTCGTCCTGGAAGAGCCGTACGGTCCAGAAGTCGGCGCCCTTGTGCGGCAGGTGGGTGGAGCCGCCGTTGCCGAGCTGGTCGTAGTGGACGACGGGCCAGCCGTCCTCGGCCAGTTCGGCGATCCGCAGCAGGTAGTCATGGGTGGATCCGGGGCCGCCGTGGACGACGACGAGGGCGGGGCGGCCGCTGCCCAGGTCGCCGGTGACCCGGTACCAGGTGTGCCACTCGCCGAAGGAGAGCTGCCCCTTGGCGCTGGGGGCGGCGAGGCGGGGAGCGGTTGCCATGGTCGATCACCTCTGCAGTGGGCGGCTGAGCCGGGCGTGCGTCGGACCGCGCGGCGACGGGCGGCGGCCCTCCCCGGGGCATTCGGGACGCTACGCACGGTCGGGGCGGCGGCCAACCCCTACCCGGCTCCCCGGCCCCCTACGTGGCGGGCCGGGCCCGGGCGCGCCCGGTCAGCCGCCCGGCGCGCAGTGTTCGGGGATTCCCGCGCCGACCCCGGGCTCGGTGGCCAGGCAGGCCCGCAGATCGGCCCGTCCGGACAGGCCCAGTTTGCGGTAGACCCGGGTGAGATGCTGTTCCACGGTGCTGACGGTGATGAACAGCTTTCCGGAGATCTCCCGGTTGGTCTCGCCGGCCGCGGCCAGTTCCGCGACGCGCAGCTCCGCCTCGCTGAGCATGGCGGTGTTCAGCCGCTGGTCGGGGACGGCCGCCGGCTCGTCGGCGGCGGTGACGGCGCTCTCCGGCAGGAGCGTCCGGGCCAGGCGTTCGGCGCCGCAGCGCACCGCGCTGTGCCAGGCCTGCTGACCGGTGACGCGTGCCCTCGCCGTGTCGTCGGCCTCCTGGTGGGCACGGCTGAGGTCGGTCAGTACCAGGAAGTGCTGGTACCGGTCGCGCCCGTCGGCGACCAGCTCGGCCGCGTCGGTGAGCACGTCGCGCCGACGGCTGCGGTCCACCAGCCTGGCGTACACGCGCAGGTGCGCGCCGCGCAGGTGCGGGTGACGGCCCCGGGCCTGGTGCAGTTCGCTCTCGGTCACGCGGCGGGCCTCGCCCCGGTCGCCGAGGGCGAGGGCCGCCTCGGCTTGGCCGAGCCGCCAGGGCGCGAGGACGGGCGGGGCCAGTCCCCAGGAGCGGACGCGGTCCTCGCAGGCCCGGAAGTCCCGCTGTGCGGCCGGGTATTGGCCGACGGCCAGGTGGTGACGGCCGCGGGCCTGGAGGTAGTGCAGGCCGTACAGCGTCTGGTACATCTCCGGGTGCACGCTCCACGACAGGTGCTCCGCGGCGCGTTCCGTGTCGCCCCGGGCGGTGTGCACGGCGACGAGGACGCTCAGGGGCAGTCCGAGGGCGACGCCCCAGGCGCGCGGGGCCAGGTGGGTGAGGGCCCGCTCGGCCAGTTGCTGTGCGCCCGGCAGGTCACCGCGCCGCCGGGCGATCTCGGCGCAGACCGCCTGGTGCATGCCGCGGGCCAGGGGGGTGGCGAGCCGTCCGGGCTCCTGGACGGCCCGGGCGACCCAGCGCTCGGCGGGACCCGGCTCCCCCGCGTAGAGCAGGGCCTGCAGGACCGCTCCCGCGGTGTCACCGGTCAGTCGCCGGTCGGCCAGGACCTCCTGGGCGGTGGCGGGGACGTTGGCGTGGCCCGTCTCGCACAGGGCCAGGGAGAGGGAGGTGAGCGGGCGCAGCGAGGTCGCGGAGGTTTCCAGGAGCCGGTTCAGCAGGTGCTCGTCGGCCCGGCGGATCCGGTCCAGCAGGCCGGGGTGGCTGAGCCGGGCCCAGTCCAGGAAGTGCTGGATCTCGGTGCGGAGCGGGCCGTCGGCACACCGGTCGGCCACGTCCAGCAGCATGGTCACCGCGTCCTCGACGTGCCCGTGCCACAGGAAGATCGTCAGCAGGGTGAGCGTCTCGGCGTCCGGGACGTGGCCCTTCTGCTGGAGCTCGAAGCACTCCTGGAAGTACTTGGTGACGCGGGCGGGGTTCTGCCGCCATCCGACGCGGAGGAACTCGCTGACGACGAGGCCTCTCTCCTCGTCGGTGAGGGCTCCGCGCAGCGCGAGCTGGAGGCACTTGAGGGCGAAGTCCCAGTCGTTGTGGCCGACCGCTTCCCTGGCCGACTCCCGCAGTACGGGGATGGTCCAGGGTTCGGCAACGATGTCGGCTGCGATCAGGTGGCGGGCCACCTGGAGCGAGCTGTGTCCGTCCGCCTCCAGCAGGGCGGCCGCCTCCTGGTGCAGTTCCCTGATCCCGTGGAACTCCGGGTCGGCGAGCACGACCTGGGCGACGCCCGGGTGGCGGAAGCCGAACCCGCCCAGCACGCCGGCCGCTTCCAGGTCCTGCAGTTGTCGGGTGACGTCCTCGGGGGTGCTTCCCAGGAGCTGGCACAGCGGGTCGAGGCCGGCCGCCGGGCCCAGCAGGGCGATGCCCCGGGCCACCGCCATGGCCTGCGGACCGCTGCGGTGCAGCGAGGTGAAGACGGCCAGCGCGGACGCCTTGCCGGGCGTGAGCACACCGCCCCGGGCGGTCTCGGGGCCGGCCTCGTCGATGAACCGGGTGGAGGACCATTCCTGGATGAGGGCCCGCAGTGCCAGCGGGTTGCCGCCGCTGTAGCGGTAGTAGTCGGCGGCGGCCCGGTCGGCGACTTCGGGGCCCAGACTGTCGGCCACGACCTCGGCGACGCCGACGCGGGACAGCGGGCGCAGGCGGACGCGCCGGTAGTGGGGGGCGCGGAGCAACTCGGCGTGGAACAGGGGCATGTGCTCGTAGGAGGAGTCGGATGCGACGAGCACCATCATGATGCGGGCCGTGCGGCAGATCCGGACCAGGTGGAGGATGCCGTCGAGGGAGTCGGGGTCGGCGTGGTGCAGGTCGTCGATGACGACGAGCAGCGGTGACCGGTGGGAGTGCCGGGCGATCTCCTCGGCGGCCCGCACCGGGCTCGGCGCGACGGCCCGGCCGGGGACCGGGTGCGTGTCGTCGACGGCGTCGGGCTTTTCGCCGGCGAACATCCCGGCACTTCGCCGGGCTTCTGGGCGCAGACTGTCGGTGAGCTGCTCGAATAATTCCCGGTGACCCTGACTGCCGGGCCTGCACATGCGCGCTCGAAGGACTTTCAGTCCGCCTTCTTCGGCAATCTCGGCCAGCGAATGCGTCAATTCTGTTTTACCTACGGCGACGGGTCCGGTGATGACGGCGACGCCACCCCGGCCGCTATGGACACACCGTATGAGTTCGCCTAGTTCGGAAAGTATGCGTGCACGTTCGACCAACATCTCTCTCCCGTGTTCCCCCTGTTGACCGCGAGCGTCCCCTGTCCATGACACAACTCGCCCCGGCGGTCAAAGCACCCGGTTACTCACACTTCTCGGTTTCGCGCATGCCGGCACTCCGTGCCGACTGGCGATAACACTCCTGCACCCCGGTGACCCACCGTGATGCTCTACCAATCGCAAGCGTTTCGTCAAGGTTTTGCAAAAGGGATTCGCGGCGGCCGGCGCCGGCGTCGGCGGGCGTCTCGCGACGAGGGGCACGCCTCTCCCCCGGGCGGACCCGGCGGTGCGGATCCCGCCCGTCGCGGGTCGGGAGAAGAGGCGGGTCAGCCGCGCTGCGCCCCGGTCCGGTGCACGGCCACGAAGACCCCCCGGTCCGCGCGGCCCGCCGGCAGCAGCGTGGCCTCCATACCGGCCCGGGCGAAGGCCTCCTGGTACTCCTCCAGGGAGTACAGGGCGAGGTCCTGACGGTCGACGAAATGACGCACGCCGTCCGGCTCGGAGACCAGATAGTGCATGTCGACCCGGGAGCGGGCACCCTCGGTGCGCCAGTGACCCATCCGGGAGATGGTCATGCCCTCGTGCTCGACGGTGGCGTGCGCCAGAACCCCGCCGTTCCACTTCTCCCGGAGAATCCAGGGTTCGACGACGAGCACCCCGCCCGGGGCCACGTGGGCCGCCATGCGCGCCGTGGCCGCCCGCAACTCCTCGGGACCGCCCAGGTATCCGACCGAGCTGTACATCGAACACACGACGTCGAAGGTCCGACCGAGGTCGAAATCCCGCATGTCGGCCTGATGAACCGCGATGTCAGCGAGCTTCCGGCGGGCCACCCGGACCATGGATTCGGAGAGGTCGACACCGGTCACCGAGAATTGCTTGGCGAGGTATCTCAAATGTTCGCCCGTGCCACACCCCACGTCCAGCAGGGTTCTGGGACTGTCGACATGCCGTCGAGCCAGAGCGCCGATCAACTCGGCGTGCTCGGCATAGTCGTAGAGGGCGCAATAGACCCGATCGTATACATCGGCGAACTGGTCGTCATACAAGCTTGCTCACCCTGTCTCACTGAGAACATGGAGGAGCCCGCGCATACCGGCCGTCCTCGCCAGCTTCCCCCGAAGCACAACTGCCAAGCTACCAGTCGGTTTTCACCGATATCGGCAGGCTATCACAGGAGAGTCACACTGTCACATTGTCATACTTGCTTTTGCGGGCCCTCGTTGACCGCGTGCGAATTCGCGTAAGAAAATGGATCACGCCTTACGAGGTCCCGTCCACACAGGACCGGCCGCCGCACCCTTCCCCGTAGAGAACCACGGCGCGCGGGCACCTCTTGCCACACGCCGTTCAGCCGGCGGCCACGGGACCGGTGCGGCGGCTCCTCTATCGTCTCCTGATGTCCGAGACCGTCAGGAACGGGTCCCCCGGCCCGCCGAGGAGAGCGCCCATGAGCAAGCCGTCACCCCCCGTCGGCAGACCGGCCGAACTGCGGCGCGGGCTCGGCGTGCCCGACGCCGTGGTGATCGGCCTCGGATCGATGATCGGCGCGGGCATCTTCGCCGCGCTCGGCCCGGCGGCGCGCGCGGCCGGCTCCGGGCTGCTGCTCGGCCTGGCCCTGGCCGCCGTGGTCGCGTACTGCAACGCAACGTCCTCGGCCCGGCTGGCCGCCCGCTACCCGGCCTCCGGCGGCACCTACGTCTACGGCCGTGAACGCCTGGGCGACTTCTGGGGCTACCTCGCCGGCTGGGCATTCGTGGTCGGCAAGACCGCTTCCTGCGCGGCGATGGCGCTCACCGTCGGCTCCTACGTGTGGCCCGGCCAGGCACACGCGGTAGCGGTCGCGGCGGTGGTGGCGCTGACGGCCGTGAACTACGCCGGGGTGCGCAAGTCCGCGCTCCTCACCCGCGCGATCGTCGCGGTCGTCCTGGCCGTGCTCGCGGCCGTGGCCGCCGCCGCCCTCACCTCGGCCGAGTCGGACGCGGCCCGGCTGGACATCGGCCC
Source organism: Streptomyces sp. BK79 (assembly GCF_044142145.1). NCBI lineage: Bacteria > Bacillati > Actinomycetota > Actinomycetes > Kitasatosporales > Streptomycetaceae > Streptomyces > Streptomyces sp. BK79. Next base: position 122,993 of record NZ_JBHVOC010000019.1, on the reverse strand, counting down.
GGACGCCTCGTTCGGCGGGGTGCTCCAGGCGGCGGGCCTGCTGTTCTTCGCCTTCGCCGGGTACGCGCGCGTCGCCACCCTCGGGGAGGAGGTCCGCGACCCCGCCCGGACGATCCCCCGGGCGATCCCGCTCGCCCTCGGCATCACCCTGGTCGTCTACGCCGTCGTCGCCGTCGCCGTGCTGACGGTGCTCGGCCCGCGAGGGCTGGCCGACTCCGCGGCACCCCTGTCCGACGCGGCGAAGGCGGCGGGCGCCGGCTGGCTCGCGCCGGTCGTGCGGACCGGTGCCGCCGTGGCCGCGCTCGGCTCACTCCTCGCCCTGATCCTCGGCGTGTCCCGCACCACGCTGGCGATGGCCCGCGACCGGCACCTGCCGCACGCGCTGGCCGCGGTCCACCCCCGCTTCCAGGTGCCGCACCGCGCGGAACTGGCCGTCGGCGCCGTGGTGGCCGTGGTCGCGGCCACGGCGGACGTGCGGGACGCCATCGGGTTCTCGTCGTTCGGAGTGCTCGCCTACTACGCCGTCGCCAACGCCTCGGCCTGGACCCTGCGTCCGAGCGAGGGCCGCCCGCCGCGCGCGGTCCCCGCCGTCGGACTGGCCGGCTGCCTCGCGCTGGCCTTCGCCCTGCCGCTCGCGTCGGTGGCCCTCGGCGCCGCGGTACTGGCCGCCGGAGCCGTCGCCCACGCGGCACGCCGGACGTGGGCCGCCCGCCGGATGTGACAGCCGGCGCTCACGGCGTCGAACGGGCGGGATGCATACGGTCGTTCAGCGAACGGAGCGCGTTCAGCGCCGAGCCGAGGGCGTCCACCTCGCTCACGGACATCGTGCGCAGCGCCCGGACGAGGAGGCCGCTCATCAGGTGCTGCACCTCGGCGAGCTGCTTGCGCGCGGTGGGCGTGAGATGGAGGTGCGCGACGCGTTTGTCGGCGGGGTCCTGACGGCGCTCCAGCAGGCCCTGCTCGGTCAGCTGGGTCACCAGTGCGCTGACGTTGTTGGGCTTCATCAGCAGGGCTTCCGCCGCCCTGCGCACCGTGGCCCCGTCGTTCGCCTCGACGTGGCGGAGCAGCGCGATCTGCGCCTCGGACGGCTTGGGCCGGTCGAACTCCGGACCGATCTGCCGCTCCATGGCCCGAGCCAGGGCGGGCAGCAACGCCACGAGACCGGTGGCCACGTGGTCGATGTCCGGATCGGGTCGGCTGGGCTCGGGCATGGTCCGCATTATAGGTAGGCACATATAGGTATGTCAATATACCCACTCACCGCCTCCACCCCCGCCTCACATATAGCTATCTTGACATAGCTATATCTACGGCCCTACAGTGGTCGGCATGCCCGAGACCAGCGCGTCCGCCCAGGACATCGACCACGTAGCCTCCGGGCCCGTGGCATGCCTGCCCGCGCGGCGCCGGGCCCTGACCGACGGCGAACTCGACGCCCTCGGCTCGGCGCTGTCCTCACTGCACGCACGGAACGAGCGCCTTCAGCCCGCCGTCGGCTGATCCCGCCTTCCTGCCCCTCGCTCCCCGCACCGCCCGAGCCGTGTCCGGCCGCACCCGCGCCGACACGGCCGGCCATCCTGCGCGGACGCGCGCCGCCGTCCACTGTCACCTGCACCTTTGCCTGAACAAGGACTCACACTCCCATGCCCTCCGAGGTCTTGAACTCACCGTCCCCGCAGACCGGTCCGGCGCCCGCCGCCGAGCCGCGCGGCCGCCGGGCCAACCCGTGGCTGACCCTGCTCGCCGTCGCCTTCGGCCTGTTCATGGTCGGCCTGGACGGCTCCGTCGTGTCGATCGCCAACCCGGAGATCGGCCGCGACCTGAACGCGTCCACCGCCGACCTCCAGTGGGTCACCAACGCCTACCTCCTGGCCCTCGCCGCCGCCCTCATCCTCGGCGGCAAGCTCGGCGACCGCTTCGGCCGCCGGACCTTCTACCTGGTCGGCGTCGCCGGCTTCACGCTCGCCTCCGTCGCCATCGGCCTGGCGGGGTCCATCGAGGGCGTCATCGCCTTCCGCGCCCTCCAGGGCTTCTTCGGGGCTCTGCTGATGCCCAACACCCTCGGCATGCTGCGCGCGGTGTTCCCGCCGAAGAAGTTCGGCATGGCCGTGGGCATCTGGGCCATGGTGTCGTCGGTCTCGACAGCCCTCGGCCCGATCGTGGGCGGCCTGCTGGTCGAGCACGTCAACTGGGAGTCGGTCTTCTACATCAACGCCCCCATCGGCGTCATCGCGCTCGCCTTCAGCATGGCGGTCCTGCCGCAGAGCAAGAACACCTCGGCGGCGCGGGAGAAGTTCGACATACCCGGCGTCGTGCTGCTCGCGCTCGGTCTGCTCGCCGTCGTCTTCGGTGTCGTCAAGGGCGAGACCTGGGGCTGGACCTCGGCCGGCACCCTGGGCGCCATCGGCGCGGGCATCGTGGTCCTGCTGCTGTTCGGCTGGTACGAGACCCGGGTGGCGCACCCGCTGCTGCCCATGCGCCTCTTCCGCAACCCGGCGCTGACCATCGGCACCGTCATCACCGCCCTGAACTTCTTCATCCTGCTCGGCGTGATCTTCTTCGTGATGCTGTACCTGCAGAACGTGCGGGGCTTCAGCCCGGTCGAGGCCGGCGTGCGCACCCTGCCGCTCAGCCTCGCCTCCGTGGTCGCCTCCCCGCTGGGCGCCGCGCTCACCGACAAGTTCGGCCCGCGTCTGACGATGCCGCTCGGCATGGCGCTCCAGGCCGTCGCCTGCTTCGCGATGCTGGGCTGGGACGCGCACTCCTCGTACACCGCCATGTGGCCGCCGTTCATCGCGCTCGGCCTCGGCGTCGGCATGGTGATGGCGTCCTCCTCGGACGCGATCGTCGGCAACGCGCCGGTCAGGGACGGCGGCGTCGCCGGTGGTCTGCAGGCCACCGCGCTCCAGGTCGGCGGCGCGCTCGGCACGTCCGTCCTGGTCTCCCTCATCAGCAGCCGGGTCGGCTCGACCCTGACCGGGGAGCTGACCTCCTCCGGCGTGCCCGCCGACGCGGCCCACGGCCTGTCCGAGGCGAAGGACGCGGTGGCCATGGGGGTCGCCCCGGTCTCGGGCGACATGCCCGCCTCGTTCGCGTCCGCGGTCGTCGAGGGCAGCCACCAGGCGTTCATGAACGGCGTCCACACCGCCGTGCTGGTCTCCGGCGTCCTGTGTGTGCTCGGCGCCCTGCTCGCCGTCGTCGGCGTACGGCGCAGCCCCGAGGCGGCCCGTCACTGAGGGCATGACGGGCCGCCCGGCCGGGGCGAGGGAGTGGCTGTGGGGACGGACACTCCTCTGCGCCCCGGCCGGGCCACCGGAGGGGCCGGTCAGTGACCGTCCACCGTCCCGGACAGTTCGTTGGTGGCCTTCGGCAGCGTCACGGACGTCAGCTTCTCGCCCGAGTCCAGGTCGAAGGCGTGCAGCCGGCGCTCGCCCGGTTCGGAGACGTACGCCGTGTGGTCACGGACGAACAGGGTGGGCCTGGGCTGCTGCCAGTCCAGGGGCTCCGTCCAGTCGCCGACCGCCTCGATCCTCTTCTCCACCTTCCCGGTCTCCGGGTCGATGACGTGGAGGACACCGTTGGTGCCGAGCACCAGGGCCTCGCCGTGCGGGCCGCGGCCGAGCGAGCGGAAGGAGTAGCTGGTGCCGAGGTCGACCAGCTTCATCTTCGCCGTGCGGGTGTCGATCAGCGATATGCGGGTCGGCCGCTCCAGCTCCGCCTCGGGGTCGGTCTTGTAGTCGCCCAGGAGGATCGGGGAGACGTCGCTGCCGGCCTGGTTGCCGGTGCGGGCGTAGTCGTCGGGGGCGTCGACCTTGGTGAACGCGCCGTCCTTGTAGAGCAGTACGCCGTCCTCGCAGCCGAGACCGACCACGTCGTCCCGGGCGGCGGCCTCGCCGTGCACGCCCGGGCAGTTCTCGGCCCGCGCGATCTCCTTGTCGTTCTCGTCCAGGACGAGGGCGCCGGTGCGCTTCTCCTCGGTGCCCAGGGTGGTGACGAGTTCGCCGCCGGCCAGTTCGATGGCGACGCCGTGGTGGGGCTCGGCGGAGGTGTAGGTGCGGCCCTCCGGCTGCTTCCCGCCGGCCAGGTCCGCGGGATCGAAGACGTTCACCTCGCCCGTGCCGTCGGTGAACAGGGCCGTCCTGCCACCGTGCCGCACGACGTGACCGGGCTTGGCACCCTTGAACTCGGCGTCCGTGAAGGTCTGCCGGGCCGCGTCGAACACGCGGAATCCGCTGTCGGTGGAGACGATGACGTGGTCCTCGTCGCCCGCCGGGTTGACCCGGTTGAAACCGGGCAGCTCGACGGTCTCGGCCAGCTCGAGGGTCTCGCCGTCGAGGACGTACAGTCCTCCGTCGTACGAGGCCACCAGCGGGTTCTCGACCGCGGTGGCCGCGCTGCCCTTCGTCTGCTTCTTCGGCTCGGCGCCGGACGAGGCGCCGTCGCCGCCGCCGCAGGCGGTCAGCGCCAGGGACGTCGTCAGCGCGAGGGCGGTGCCCGTGAGCATTCTGGCGCGTGTCGGCCTGTTCATGGTGGGTGTGTCCTCTCCGGCCCTCAGGGCTCGGGTTCGGGTGGTGGGGGCGGCCGGCGGTCGCTACGCCGGTCCTCGGGGGAAGCCGGTCAGCCGGCGGTGAGGCCCTCGGTCATGGCCGAGGTGTTGGCGCGCATCATGTCGAGGTAGGTGTCGGCGCCCTTGCCCTTCTCGGTCAGCGACTCGGAGTACAGCGGGACCACGTCCACGTCGCCGCCCATTTCCCGGCGCAGGACCTCGGCGAGCCGGGTGGGCCGGGAGACGTCGGCGAAGACGGTGCGCACCTTGGCCTTCTCCATGGCCTGGGTCAGGGAGCGCAGGTCGGAGGAGCTGGGTGAGGCGAGTGTCGTGCCGCTGGGGATGACCGCGCCGATCACGCGGAAGCCGAAGCGGTCGGCGAGGTAGCCGAAGACGTGGTGGTTGGTGACCAGGGCGCGCCGGTCCTCGGGCACGGCGGCGAAGGACTTCTCCATCCAGGCGGTGAGGTCGGCGAGTTGGCGGTCGTAGCGTTCGGCGTTGTCCCGGACTGCCTTCTCGTCCACGCCGTCGACGTGTTCCACGACGTGGTCGGCGATCAGGCCGGCCGCCTTGCGGACGCGGTCGGGGTCGGTCCAGAAGTGCGGGTCGGGTTCGCCGGCCTCGTCGTCGGGACCGCCCTCCTCGCCGGCGTGGAAGGTGAGGGGATCGGCCGCCTCACCGGCCGCGAACGTGGCCACGCCCGACGCGCGGGCCGCCGCCACGTGCCGCAGTACGTTCTCCTCCAGGCCCAGGCCGTTGTGGACGACCAGGTCCGCGTGCTCCAGCTCGGCGGCCTGGACGGCCGACAGGCCGAAGGAGTGCGGGTCGGCGTTGGGCTTCATCAGCACGCTGACCTCCGCCTCGTCCCCGACGATCTCCCGGGTGATGTCGCCGAGGATGTTGGTCGTCACCACGACCCGGGGCCGGTCGCCGTCGCCGCTCGCGCAGCCGGTCGCCGCTGCGGCGAGAACGAAGAAGCTGACCAGGGTCAGCACCAGGGCGCGCACCTTCGCCGCCCCCACCCGCACCCTCATCGGCCCGTCTCCACCATCAGGGCGGGCCGGATGTCCAGGTCGAAGGTGCGGGCGACACGGAGGTCGTCGTTGTAGTCGATCTCGTAGACGCGCCTGCCCGCGGGATCGTTGAGGTAGGCCCGGCTGCGGTCGACCTCGATCACCGGTGCCGCGGCTTCGCCGGTGGCGGCCTCGGGGACGTCCTTCAGCAGACGGTCGGTGACCGTGGTCTCCTTTCCGGTGGACATGTCGTAGCCGTGCAGGGCTCCGTCGTTCTCCAGGACGACGAGCGGGGAGCCTTCACCGGCGGTGTTGGCGGCGACCACGGGGCCGGTCTCCACCCGGGTCCAGGCACGCTCGGTGACGTCCAGGACCCAGACGGCGTCCTTGCCCGCGGGTGCGGTGAGCGTGGCGCTGCCCGGGCGGTGCCGGAACTCCGCGGCCCGCTCCGTCCGCGGCACGTCCTCGCCGTAGGGGATCTTCTCGGCGGTGAAGGTGCCGTCGTCCTCGTGGACGAGCAGGGCGCCGTCGGCGCAGCCGAGGACGACCCCTCGCCGGGTGACCGCGTCGCCCTTCGGGTCCTCGCACGCGGACTCGGGGGTGGCGACGCGCTTGCCGGACCGGTCGAGCACGACGGCCTTCGCGGGAGCGTCGCCGTCGCGCGTGAGGGCGACCAGGTGGTCCGCGTACGGCACGACGGGACCGGCGTAGGTGCCCGGAAGCCGGTCGGGGGTGCCGAGGGTGCCCTTCTCCAGGTCGGCGCGGAGGTGTACGCCCGCCTGACCGTCCGTTGCGGTGACGACGGTGACGCCCGCGTCTCCGCGGACGCTCGTGCCGGTGCCGCCCGGGAGTCCGCCCACCTCCTGGATCTTCGCGCTGTAGTAGTGCACATGGTCTCCGTGGTCGACCGTCCAGGCACCGGTGTCGAGAACGTGGGTGCCCTCCGTGCCGTGGAGGTAGCCGAAGCGGCCGTCGGTGGTGAGTTGGGTGACGCCGGCCTTGCGCGCGGTGTCGTGGACCTCGCCGGTGATCAGGTCCAGCACTCGCGTGCCGCCGGTGCCGGGGTCGCTGAGCAGGAGCCGGGACTGCTGCTCGGCGGCCTCGGTGGCACCCGCGACGTAGCCGTGGGGGGTGGCGGAGGAAGAAGGCTTCTCAGGGTCGGACTTGGCGCCGTCCTGGCCCGCGCAGCCCGCGGTCAGCAGGACCACGGACAGCAGCGCCGGCATCAGGGATGTGACGTTTCTTCGGACGAACAAGGAGATCGCCTCAGGTTTCGTTCGGTCGGATCGTGGGGGCGTGTGGGGTGAAGGGGCCCGCGTCGGCGGGGAGACCGTCGCGGCGCGCGCGACGCCGGTGCCGGATCCCGGACGCCAGGTGGGACAGGAAGAAGAGGCTGACCGCGAGGGCCGAGACGGTGGCGCCGGCCGCGGTGCTCAGATGCCAGGAGAGCAGCAGCCCGCCGAAGGTGGCCGTCGCGCCGAGGGCCGCGGCGAGGACCATGACGCCGCGCACGCCGCGCGCCCAGGGCAGGGCCGCCGCCGGCGGTGCGATGAGCAGGCCGAGGACGAGCAGTGTGCCGACGATGTGGAAGGAGGCGACGATGGCCAGGGCCAGCAGGCCGAGCAGCACGGCGTGCGCCGTCCGGGGACGCAGGCCGAGTGTCCGGGCCTTGCGCTCGTCGAACGCGAGGGCCAGGAAGGCGCGGTGACCGAGCGCCGAGACGACCAGTGCCAGCAGCAGCGCCGCCCCGAGGAGGACCAGGTCGCTCTCCCGCACGGCGAGGACGTCGCCGAAGAGGAACCCGGTGAGGTCGACGGCGAACGACTGGGAGCGCGACACGACGATGACGCCGAGGGACAGCATGCCGACGAAGAGCAGGCCGATGCCGGTGTCCTGGGACAGTCGCGGAGTACGACCGAGGGCGGTGACGCCGGCCGTCATGACGGCCGCGCTCACCACCGCCCCCACCAGCAGGTTGCCCCCGAGCAGCGCGGCGACCGCGACGCCCGGCAGGAGTCCGTGGGACATGGCGTCACCGAGGAAGGCCATCCCCCTCAGCACCACCCACGTCCCCGCGAGGGCGCATATCGCCGACACCAGGATCCCGGCCCACAGGGCACGCTGCACGAAGGCCACCTCGAAGGGGGCCGTCAACCACTCCATACGAAGACCCTACAATGACAATCATGTTCAACAAACCTCCCCGGATGCGGACCGCCGACACCCCGAAGGGCGAGCGCGTCCGTTTCGACGACCTGGACGCGGGCTACCCAGGCCGACCGGTGCTCCGTCAACTCAGCGCGCACATACCTTCTTTGGCCATGACGGCGCTCGTCGGGCCGAACGGCAGCGGGAAGTCCACTCTGCTCGGCGTCCTCGCCGGCGTGATCGACGCCACATCCGGGCGCCTCCTGTACGCGCGGGGCCGCCCGCCGGCCTTCGTCCCGCAGCGCGGCGCCGTCGGCGACGCACTCCCCCTCACGGCACGCCAGACCGTGGAGATGGGCCGCTGGGAGGAGCGGGGGCCGTGGCGGCGGCTGACCCGGCAGGACCGGGCGGTGGTCGACTCCGCCATGGAACGACTGGGCGTCGCCGGCCTAGCCGCCCGCCAGCTGGGCGAGTTGTCCGGTGGGCAGCGTCAGCGCGTCCTGATCGCCCAGGGCCTCGCCCAGCAGTCCGACCTGCTGCTCCTGGACGAGCCGACCACCGGGCTCGATCCCGAGGCCCGCGAGCGGATCACGGCGCTGCTGACGGACCTGGTCGCCGACGGCACCACCGTCGTGCAGGCCACGCACGACCTGGAGGCCGCCCGCTCGGCCGACGCCTGTCTGCTCCTCAGCGAGGGACGACTGGCCGGGCAGGGCAGGCCCGAGGAGGTGCTCACCCCCACGGCCCTGTCCCGGATCTGGCAGCCGGCGTGAGCGGCCGGACCGGACGTGTGTGACGCCCCCTGCCCGGCGGCGGCCTACCCGAGGAGCGCCCCCTCCGGCGCGGGTGACCCGTCCCAGCTCATACGTGACCAGGGGAGGGTGAGGTCGTCCGTGCGCCCCACCGCCCGGGGGGCCAGGTCCTCGATCCGGGCGGCCTCCCGGTGCCGGGCGAACACGGTGTCGACGTAGCGGTGGCCGGTGTCGGCGGCGATGAACAGGGCGGTGCGGCGGGGCTCTTGGCGGCGTTCCCACCGGGCGGCGAGGTAGGCGGCGCCGGTGGACAGGCCCGCGAACACGGCGTGCCGGCGCAGCAGGTCGACGCCGCCGGCGAGGGCGGCGTCGAAGGCGAGCCAGTGCACGACGTCGTAGAGCTCGTGGCGGACGTTGCCGAAGGGGATGGAGCTGCCGATCCCGGCGATGATGATCTCCGGGTCGGCGACGTGCTCACTGCCGAAGGTGACACTCCCGTACGGCTGGACGCCCACGAGGCGTACGTCGACGGAACGTTTCCTCAGGTAGTGGGCGAGGGCGCCGGTGGAGGCGCCGGAGCCGACGCCACCGACCAAGGTGAGGGAGTCGCCACCGGTCCGGTCGTGGATCTGTTCGGCGACGGCTTCGTAGCCGAGGTAGTGGACGTCGTCGTGGTACTGGCGCATCCAGTGGTAGTCCGGGTGGGCGCGCAGGATTTCGCGGACGCGGGCGACCCGGCGGTTCTGGTCGAGCTTGAGGCTGCTGCTGGGCGGCATCTGCTCCAGGTGGGCTCCGAGTATGTCGAGCTGGGTGTGCAGGGTGTGGTCGACGGTGGTGGAGCCGACGATGTGGCAGCGCATGCCGTAGCGGTGGCAGGCCAGGGCGAGTGCGTAGGCGTAGATGCCGCTGGAGCTGTCGACGAGGGTGTCGCCGCGCCGTACGGCTCCGGTGTCGAGCAGGTGGCGTACGGCGGCCAGGGCGGAGACGACCTTCATGGTCTCGAAGCGCAGGCAGAGAAGGCCGTCGTCGAGGCGTATCAGGTCCGGGCGGCCGATGGCTTCCGAGATGTGTTCGTCCACGGGAACTCCTCGCTGAGGGGGGACGCGAAGGTGGTGAAGGTCCGGGTAGGGGTGATGCCCTCGCGGTCCAGGGCACGGGTGCAGCGGCGCAGTCTGTCGTGCAGGCCGGGAGTGCGGGGGTCGAAGAGGAGGCCGGCGACGTTGCCGCTGTGGGCGATCTGCACCCCGGCCGCGCCCGTGCCGTCGGCGATGCCGGTGAGGGACTCGAACTCCTGGTGCCGCAAGTGGCGTTGACGCAGGCGGGCACTGGCGGTGCCGACCCGGCCGAGCAGGGCGGTGTCGGCGGTGGTCACCGCCCGGCGGAGCATGCGGAGCAGGTGCCCGTAGGCCGCGAGGTCGTCGTCGTGGTGGAGGGCGGGGAGGGAGAGGGTGTCGACCGGTGCTCCCCCTGCGAGGACGCACCCCACCACCACGGCGGGCGGCAGCGCGGCACCCAGCACTTCGAGGACCCGGCCCTCACGCTGAGCGAAGAGCAGAGGGCGGGAACCGTGCATCAGGGGGTCGCTGGCGCCTTCGGCGCGCACCGCGATCCGGGCGATCGTCTCCGAGGGCAGCGGTACGCCCCAGGAGTCGGCGACCGCCCGCACGGTGGCGATGACGTCGCTGGTGGACGAGCCCATGCCGAGGCCGAGGGGAAGGTCCCCGGCGAGGGTCAGTTCCCCGCCGCAGGGCTCCGCGCCACGGCGCGCGGCGCACTCCCGTACCGCGAGGACGGCCGCCGCCCGTGCCTTGGTGCGGCCGGCGGGCGTCACCGTCACCTCGTCCGGCGCGCTGCCGGGCCGGTGCGCGAACCGGGCGGTGCTGCCCGGTCCGTGCATCGGCAGCGTGACCAGTGCGTGGACGGGGCGACGCCGCTCGTCGCGGAAGACGCCCTGCAGGATCTCGCCGTGATGGCAGGCGGCGCGTCCGGTGCCCTCCGTGCGACGGGCTGCGGCCTCCGGCCGGCGGGTGGCGGCCGTCATGCGTCGGCCGCCACCCGGTAGCGGTACAGGGTGGTGGGTTCGGCGCTGAACTGGGAGAAGGGGAAGGGCTCCGCGGACAGGGCGGTCACGCCCTGTCCGAGGAAGGCGCGCGCCACGGCGCTGCCGGTCTGGGCGTAGACCACCAGAGGCACGCCGCGTTCGCGGCAGCGGGCCAGGACGGTGTCGAAGCTCCCGTTGCTCAGCGTCATGCCCGTGGCCACGACGGCGTCGGCGGTGTCGAGGATCTCGTGCATGTCGTCGGTGACCGGGTCGCCCCACTGGGTGGTGCGCAGGTTGAAGTCGCAGAGCAGGGGGTCGCCGCCGCGCTCGCGGATGGCCGCGACGAGCGGGTTGACCACGCCGATCAGACCGACCTTGGCCCCGGCATCGATGTCCAGGAGCCCGGCGATGGCCGCGTCCCGGGCCAGCGCCCGGGTCTCCGGTGTCCCGGCGGGCAGGGTGACCGGTTCCGCCTCGGCCGCCTCCCGGTGCGGGCGGACCGAGCCGAGGTAGGCGTCGAGCGCGGCGATCCGCAGCGGCCTCGGCGCCTCGCGCAGCAGTGTGCCGACGGGAGCGCCGGAGGCGTCGCGGCACAGGGACGGGTCGACCTCGCCCGCCTCGAAGGCGCAGCCGCCGAAGGAGTCGCCCAGGCGGACGAGGACGTACTGGTTGAGGTAGGTGGTGTTCCCGCCGGCCAGCCGGGTGCCGTGGTGCACCCAGAACACGCTGGTGGCGACGAGGTCGGCGGGGTGGGGGCCGTGCTCGCCCGCCAGGACGGCGGCGAACAGTTCCTCGGTGTTCTTCATCGCTGTCCTCCGGTGCGGGACTCGTCGTGGGTGATGCGGAAGAGGAAGGTCAGCACGCCGTCCCGCCAGTCGTGGAGGTGGTCGATGTGAGGGCTGAGTCCGTGGTCCAGGGCGTGCTGGGCCAGGGCCCGCAGGTCGGCGGTGTTGGAGGCGATGACGTAGATCTCGCCGCCGGGGGCCAGCAGGTCCTTCTCCGCGATCTGGGCGAAGAACTTCGCCAGCAGCGGCGCGCCCACGCAGACGTTGCGTACGACGTCCGGGTCGTCGCTGACGGTCTGGCTGACGGCGGGCGGGTTGAAGGTGACGACGTCCAGTTGAACCCCCTCGGGGAGAGCGTCGAAGACGTCGCTCACCGCGGGGAGGAACGCGGTGTCCGGACGCTCGCCGACCAGGCGCCGGTAGTGCCCGGTGGCGGCGGCCACGCTCTGCGGGTGGACGTCGAGCGCGTGGATCTCCCGGGCGCCCCGGACACCCGCCGCGACGGCCTCGACGCCCAGGCCGACGCCCATGGCGGCGTACCGGAGCCCGCGGGTCTCGATACGGCCGTCGAGCACCCGCTCGTGGATCAGACGGCTGGTCCAGCCGGGTATGAAGACGCCGGGCGGGACGTCGAACGTCCAGCCGTTCCACTCGTAGGAACGCGTGGTGTGCAGATCCGCCTTGGGCTGGTTGAGGGCGATGATCCGGTCGGCGGGCAGGGGCGGGGGCAACTGCTCCAGGAGAGCCTGGCCGATCGGGTCACGGGCCATGTCCATGGGGTCCTTTCCTTGTCACACGGTGGGACGGGACGGCGCGTGGCCGCGCCGGAGTGCGGCCTGTCCGGCGGGCGTTCACGCCTGCCGGAGGGGCCGTGGCGGGGGGAGACTCAGCCCTTCAGTTCGCGCAGGTAGGCGGCGAACTTCTCCAGGCCGTCGATGTTGCGGGGGCCGCTGATGCCCTCGTTGTAGTCGAGGACGAAGAAGTTGTTCTTCTTCACGGCCGGGAGTTCTCTGGTGTGGGGGGACTTCTTCAGGAAGTCGATCTTCTTCGCGGCGGGCAGGTCGCCGTAGTCGAGGATGACGATGACCTCGGGCTCGGTCTCGGCCACGGATTCCCAGTTGACCTGGGTCCAGCGCTCGTCTAGGCCGTCGAAGACGTTCTTGCCGCCCGCCGTCCTGATGATGTCGTTGGGGGGCACCTGGTTGCCCGCGGTGAACGGCTGGTCGGTGCCGGAGTCGTAGAGGAAGACGGGCACCGGGTCACCCTTCGGGGCCTTGGCCTCGACCTCCTCCACGCGCTTCTTCAGACCGCTCACGACCTCCGTGGCCTTCTCCTCGACCCGGAAGATCTTCCCCAGTCGTTCGAGGTCGGTGTAGAGAGCCTGGAAGGGGCTCATCTTCTCGGGGTGGCCGGGGTAGTTGAAGCAGCTCTCGGTGTGCATGAAGCTCTGGATGCCGAGCTTGTCCAGGATCTCGGGCGTGATGCCCCGCTCGTCCTTGAAGCCGGAGTTCCAGCCGGCCACGACGAAGTCGGACTCGGCCTCGACCACGACCTCCTTGTTCAGGAGGTCGTCGCTGAGCATCTTCACCTTCGCGTACTCGGACGCCCACGGGGACTCACTCACCGGCGGGTTCGCGGGAGGCATCACATAGCCGTGCACGTGCTCGGTCAGACCGAGGGCGAACAGCTTGTCCGCGCTGCCGCCCTCGTAGGCGACGGCCCGCTCGGGCACCGTGTACTCCACCGGTTCACCGCAGCGCTTGACGGTGACCTTGCCGGACTCCTCGGCCTCCGATTCGACCTCGGCACCGCATCCGGCGAGCACCAGTGCCACCGCCAGGGCGGAGCCGAGAGCGACGGTCCGGCGGGCCGTGACGGGAGTGGGGGTTGAACGCATGCGTGAACAGCCTTTCAGCGGGTGGGGTGGAGCGTGTACAGGAGCTGGGGATCGCCGGTCAGCGGGTGGGGAACGACGCTGGCCCGGACGCCGAAGACGTCCCCGACGAGCTGTGGCGTGAGCACCTCCGCGGGCGTGCCGGAGGCGACCAGGCGGCCCTGCGAGAGCACGCCGAGCCGGTCGCAGGCCGCCGCGGCGAGGTTGAGGTCGTGCAGGACGACGAGGACGGTGAGCCCGGACCCGCGCAGGAGCGAGAGGAGGTCGACCTGGTGGCGGACGTCCAGGTGATTGGTCGGCTCGTCCAGGACGAGGATCGCCGGTTCCTGGACGAGCGCGCGGGCGAGCAGGACGCGCTGGCGCTCGCCGCCCGACAGCGTCATGACGCCCCGGTGCGCGAGGTGTCCGATGTCGAGCTGCTCCATCGCCCGTGCGCACAGCTCGCGTTCCCGGCCACTGAGCGCCTGGTTGCCGCGCAGATGGGGCGCGCGTCCGAGCGCGACGACCTCCTCGACCGTGAAGTCGAAGTCGACGCCACCGTCCTGGGTCATCGCCGCGATGGTCCGTGCGCTGTCGCGCATCGGGAGCCGGGTCAGGTCCCGCTCGCCCACCCAGACGGTTCCGGAGCTGGGACGCAGTGCCCGGTACACGCACCGCAGCGCGGTGGACTTGCCGCTCCCATTGGGTCCAACGAGCCCCACGACCTGGCCCTTCGGCACCTCCAGGGACAGTCCCCGCACGAGACTCCTGCCGTCCGTGACCACGGAGATCTCATCAAGTCTCAGGTCCACGTCAGCGCCCTCCGAAGGTGTAGCCCCTGCGCCGCATCAGGGTGATGAAGACGGGCACCCCGACGAGCGCGGTGATGACCCCGAGCGGCAGCTCGCGCGGGGCGACCAGGGTGCGCGCCGCCAGATCGACCCACACCATGAAGATCGCCCCGACCAGTGGGGCCACGGCGAGCACGCGGGCGTGCGTGGCACCGACGACCATGCGCACCACATGCGGCATGACGAGTCCGACGAAGGCGATGGCGCCGCTGACGGCGACCATGACGCCCGTGACGAGCGAGACGAGCACCAGCAGCACCCGGCGGTTCCGGTCGGGATCGAAGCCGAGGCTCGCGGCGGTCTCGTCGCCCAGGGAGAGGACGTCCAGGGCCCGCCCGTACCGGTACAGGACCGCGAGTCCGGCCAGCACCACGAAGGAGACCACGGGCAGCGCGCCCCAGGTCGCGGCACCGAAACTGCCCATGGTCCAGTACAGGACCATGCTCGTCGCCTCGCTGTCCGGGGCGAAGTAGATGATCAGGCTCATGACAGCCTGGAAGCCCAGCGACATGGCGACGCCCGTCAGGACGAGCCGCAGCGGTGACAGCGCGCCCCGACTCGCGGAGGCGGCGTACACCAGGAGCGAGGCGACCAGCGCGCCGATGAAGGCGCCGGCGGAGACGGCGTAGATGCCGAGGGCCGCGAACCCTCCGGTGACCGTGACGCCGACGGCGCCGACGGAGGCGCCCGAGGAGACACCGAGCACGAAGGGGTCCGCCAGCGCGTTGCGCACCATGGCCTGGATCGCCACTCCGACCGCGCTCAGCCCGGCCCCCACCAGTGCCGCCAGCAGCACGCGCGGCGTACGGATCTGCCAGATGATCTGATACGTCGTCACCTCGTCCGGGCCGATGCGCCCGCCGCTGAGAGCCGCCCACAGATGGCGAGCGGTCTCCCCCGGGGTGACGACCGCGGGGCCGAGCCCGATGGCGACGACGACGGACACGAGCAGGACGGCGGCCAGCACCGCGCAGCCCAGCAGCAGTGCCTTCCGGGAGGCGAACCGGCCTCGCACCGCGGCCGGTTCGGCCGCGTCCCCGTCGGCCGGGGGTGCGGAGATCGAGGGCGCGGGCACGAGCGGCACCTTCACTCCCCCTCGTTAATGGAAATCATTTTCATGTACGAAAACCTAGCATGCGGGTCCGGCGCAGCACACAACCCCCCGCACATCGGGACCCGATGGCCGACAGCACTCTAATGGAAATGATTATCACTGCGATAGTGTGACGTCGATGCCGCGCCGCCCTCCGCGCGCCACGGCCACTCCGTCGCACAACACCCCTGCCAGGCATGGACGTTGCGACCGGTTTCCGTCCGATCCGCCGCCCCCACCAGAACAGGAGCGTTCCCTCGTGCCCACCCCCTCCGCCCCTCCCACCTCCGCCGGACCGCCCCCCGCCGAGCAGCGCTCGATCCTGCTCGACCTGGCCTTCCTCCGCCTCTGGACGGGCGCCACCGCCTCGGGGCTGGCCACCTGGGCGCTGCCGTTCGTGCTCGGCCTCGCGGTCCTGGACCGGACCCTCACGGCCACCGGTCTCGGTCTGCTCCTCGCGGCCCGCACCGCGGGCTTCCTCGCGGCGGTGCCCGTGGCCGGGGTACTGGCCGACCGGCACTCCCGCCGGGGCGTGGTGCTGTGGGCGGGGCTCGCCGCCGGGGCCGCGGCACCGGTGATCGCCGTCGGCCTGGACCGCTCGGTACTGCTGATGGCGGCGGGCGCCGCCGTGGCCGGAGCCGGCCAGGGCGCCTGCCGGCCCGCCTACCAGGCCCTGACCGCCGAGGTGGTGGACGCCGGCCGCAGGCAGCAGGCCAACGCCGCCATGACGCTGGCGGTGCGGGTCACCACACTCGTGGGACCCTCCCTGGCCGCGCTGCTCGCCGTCTTCCTGGACACCCGGGCCCTGCTGGTGGGCATCGGGCTCCTCTGGCTGGCGGCGGCCTGCGTTCCCGGACGCGGCGCACGGCGGGGGGCCGCGCACGCCCCCTCGGACCCCACGGCCGGGACGGGCAGGGCGTCCTTCCTGGCCGAGTTCGCCGAGGGCGTCCGCGAGGCCCGCAGGCACCCGTGGTTCCTCGCGGGCCTTGGCGCGCTGACCGCCGTCATAGCCACCGGCTACTCCGCGACCGGCGTCGCCCTCCCCCTGGTCAGCCGCGACGAGTACGGCACCGAGGTCGTCCTCGCGGGCGCGATGACCGCCTACACCGCGGGGGCGCTGGGCGGTGCGCTGCTCATCGCCCGCTGGCGCCCCCGCTCCCCCGGCCGGGCCGCCCTGGCGGGCCTCGCCGCCTACGGATTCGCCCCGCTCAGCCTCGTCTTCCCCGTGCACCCGGTGGTCGTGATGGCCGCCTACGCCGTCGCGGGCATCGGCATCGAGCTGTTCAACGTGCCGTGGTTCACCGCCGCCCAGCGGGAAGTCGCCCCGGACAAACTCGCCCGGGTCTCCTCCCTGGACTTCCTGCTCTCCTACGGCCTCGCCCCGGTCGGACTCGCCGTCATCGCCCCCGCCATCGACACCTTCGGCGCCGGGGAGGTCCTCACCGCCTGTGCGGTGATCTGCTTCGCGGCACCTGCCGCCGCCGCCCTCGTCCCCAGCTCCCGCGCCTTCTCCACCGAGCCCGCCCGCGGCGACGCCCGCTGACGGCCGCGGCGCCGACCCCTCCCCCAAGGGCGGGGGCCGGGGCGCGCCCGAGACGTCCTCGCGCGTGACCTTCGCCGCCACAAGGCCGATACTGCCGACAGCGGCGCCCCGACCGGCCGCCCGGCCGAGCGCCCGACCTGACGCCTCGTCACCGAGGCCAGTACCGAGTCACCCAGGAGGTACCCATGAGGATGCTCATCAACGTCCCGGAGACCGTGGTAGCGGACGCCCTGCGCGGTATGGCGGCCGCCCATCCCGAGCTGACCGTGGATGTCGAGAACAGGGTGATCGTGCGGCGGGACGCTCCCGTGGCGGGGAAGGTCGCCCTGGTGTCGGGAGGCGGCTCCGGGCACGAGCCGTTGCACGGTGGGTTCGTGGGGCCCGGGATGCTGTCGGCGGCCTGTCCGGGTGAGGTGTTCACCTCGCCGGTGCCCGACCAGATGGTGCGCGCCGCGGCGGCCGTGGACAGCGGGGCCGGCGTGCTCTTCGTCGTCAAGAACTACACCGGTGACGTGCTCAACTTCGACATGGCCGCCGAACTGGCCGAGGACGAGGGCATCCAGGTCGCCAAGGTGCTGGTCAACGACGACGTGGCGGTGACGGACAGTCTGTACACGGCCGGGCGGCGCGGTACGGGGGCGACGCTGTTCGTGGAGAAGATCGCCGGCGCCGCGGCGGAGGAGGGCAGGCCGCTGGAGCGGGTGGAGGCGATCGCCCGCCGGGTGAACGACGGTTCCCGCAGTTTCGGTGTGGCGCTGAGCGCCGTCACCACGCCGGCCAAGGGCAGCCCCACCTTCGACCTGCCGGCCGGGGAGCTGGAGCTGGGCATCGGCATTCACGGCGAGCCCGGCCGGGAGCGGCGCCCGATGATGACCTCGGGGGAGATCGCCGAGGCCGCGGTGGAGGCCGTCCTGAGCGACCTGAACCCGAGCAACCCCGTCCTGGTCCTGGTCAACGGCATGGGTGCCACCCCGCTGCTGGAGCTGTACGGCTTCAACGCCGAGGTGCAGCGGGTCCTCACGGAGCGGGGAGTGGCCGTGGCCCGCACCCTCGTCGGGAACTACGTCACCTCGCTGGACATGGCGGGCGCCTCCGTCACCCTGTGCGAGATCGACGAGGAACTGCTCGGGCTGTGGGACGCGCCGGTGAGGACGCCCGCTCTGAGGTGGGGCATGTGAGGCCGGACGGGGAAGGGATGACGACGTACCTACCAGGCAAGGAGATCCAGTGCTCGACGCCGACTTCTTCCGCCGTTGGATGACGGCGACCGCCGCGTTGGTCGACCGTGAGGCGGAACGGCTCACCGCCCTCGACTCACCGATCGGCGACGCCGACCACGGCAGCAATCTCCAGCGCGGGTTCACGGCCGTGGCGGCCACGCTGGAGAAGGAGGCACCCGGCACTCCCGGCGCGGTGCTGACCCTCGCCGGACGGCAGCTCATCTCCACGGTCGGCGGCGCCTCGGGGCCGCTGTACGGGACGTTGCTGCGGCGCACCGGCAAGGCGCTCGGGGACGCCGTCGAGGTGAGCGGCGAGCAGCTGGCCGAGGCGTTGCGCACAGGGGTGGACGCCGTCCGGACGCTCGGCGGTGCCGCGCCCGGCGACAAGACCATGATCGACGCCCTGGTGCCGGCCGTGGAGGCCCTCGGCGACTCGTTCGCCGCGGCCCGTGCCGCGGCCGACGAAGGAGCCGCGGCGACCGTGCCGTTGCAGGCGCGCAAGGGCAGGGCGAGCTACCTGGGTGAGCGCAGCATCGGGCACCAGGATCCCGGGGCCACCTCGGCCGCGCTGCTCTTCTCCGCGCTGGAGGAGGCGGCCGGTGAGTGAGGGGAAGCTGGTCGGGATCGTGCTGGTGTCGCACAGCGCGGAGGTCGCGGCGTCGGTGGCCGAGCTGGCGAAGGCCCTGTCGGGCGGTGGCGCGGCGGTGCCGGTCGCCCCGGCGGGCGGGACCGCGTCGGGCGGGTTCGGGACCAGCGCCGAGCTGGTGTCGGCGGCCGCCGCCTCCGTGGACCGGGGTGCTGGGGTCGCCGTCCTCACCGATCTCGGCAGCGCGGTGCTCACCGTCAAGGCGCTGATCGCCGAGGGCGACGAACTCCCCCAGAACACGCGGCTGGTGGACGCCCCCTTCGTCGAGGGCGCGGTGGCCGCGGTCGTCACGGCCGCGACGGGTGCCGACCTCGCGACGGTGGAGGCGGCGGCTTCCGAGGCGTACTCCTACCGAAAGGCTTAGACGTCCCGGTCAGACCACGGACACCGGGTGCCGTACCACCGCGTCGAACAGGTAGCCCTGGGTGTTGTGCACGGCGGTGAGCGGCTGACGGCGGCCGGCCGTGTCGGTGGCGCGGGCCAGCAGGTGCGCGGGGCCGCGGGTGCCGGGCTTCCACACGGCCGACCAGCGGGTCCACGTGTCCGGGCGGGGGCGGTCGTGCAGGCGGGCCCGCCGCCATGTCGCGCCGTCGTCGGTACTGACGTCGACCCGGGCCACGGCGCCGGCACCCGACCAGGACCGGCCGTGCAGCACGTACTCCTCGCCCACCGGCACCGTGGCCCCGGCGGCCAGCTCGAAGGCGCTCTTGATCGTCTGCCGGGTCAGCGGCGCGCTGCCCTCGGGCGGGTGCGCGGGCCCGAACAACCGGTAGAAGGCCGTGTTCCACGGGGAGAACAGCGGCTGCGCCGACACCTCGATGTCGCCCACCCACTTGATCGAAGCGATGCCCGCCCACGAGGGCACCAGGACCCGCACCGGATGGCCGTGGTCGTGCGGCAGCGGTTCGCCGTTCATCTCGTACGCGAGCAGCACGTCGTCCAGCGCCTTGGCCAGCGGCAGCGGACGGCGCACCCGGCCCAGATTCTCCCCGCCGCTGACGTACTCCGCGTCCAGGCCACGCGGCTGGAGGTCGACGGCGTGCCGCGTGAGCCCCGCCCGGCGCAGGACGTCGGCCAGGCGCACTCCGCGCCAGCGGGCGACGCCGACCGCGCCGAGCGTCCACGGAGTGCCGCTGACCGGTTCGCCCTGCTGGGTCGTGTAGTGGCTGCGGCCGTTCCCGGCGCACTCGACGAACGCGGTGCGCACGACGGCCGGCAGTGCGCGCAGATCGTCGTACCCGAACTCCACCGGTCTGTCCTCGCCGGGCGCGCCCCGCAGTCCGCTCCCCCACAGCCGCAGCCGCCATTGCTGAGCGTCCAGGAGGGGGGTGGCGGTGTGATTGCGCACGAAGAAGAGTTCGTTGGGGGTGTGATGGCCGGTCCCGCGCAGGGCCTCCCAGCGGGTCTCGGCGTTGGTGCCGCGCCGGATGAACCACTCGGGCGGCAGCGGTTTGCGGATCGCGTCGTCAGCGGCGTGGGCCCGGTGGGGGGAGGGAAGCGCGGTGGCCGCGGTCGTGGCCGCGAGCAGGGTGAGCAGCGTGCGGCGGCTGACCCCCTCCGCCCGGGCCTCGCCGGCCAGCCACTGGCGCAGCCTGCGACGGTCGTAGGCGGTCTCGTCGACACGGTTCGCGGAACGGGGTGAGGGCACAGCGGATCCGGGCATGGGAGGTCCTCGTCATCGCGGAGGGAACGGCTGGGGGCAGGACGACGGCGCGAGTCGGCGCGGGGGGCCTGGGCCGCGGGTCCGTCGCGGCCGACGGGTACGGCTGTCCGTCCGAAGGTGGAGCGGGGAAGGCCGGGATCAGCCGGGGAACCGACACAGCGCGGCGGCCACCCGGACGAGGTCCACGGTGCGGCGGCGCGTCAGAGGCTCCAGCGGCGGCATGGCGCGATGCAAGCACGCGACGCGTGAGAGTGTCAACTGCTCGGGTCGCGGGCGAGGTTGGGGTCGGCGGGGTCCGTCGTGGGTGGCCCGGCCGGCGCCCCGGGCCCCTCTCGTCGGTCGGCTGCGCCCGGTCGGCGGCACATGTCAGGCGAGACCGGCCGCCGCCGTGGTGAGGGCCGTGCGGAGGGTCGCGGCCAGGTCGGACCGGGCCGTCGCGGGGTCGGCGGGGACGTCGGCCGTGTGCCAGGCGTGGTGTTCGACCGCCGCGCGCAGCGCCGCGTTGAACATGGCCGCCTGGATCGCCGGCCGCAGGTCGTCCGCGGGCAGTCCGGCCCGTTCGGCCAGGGCGCGGGCGAACGCCGGTTCGGCCTCGTCGTAGGTCTGGAGCCAGACGGCGCGCAGTCCCGGTTCGGTGCGGGTGAGCCGTACCAGCGCTCCGACCGTCGCGTGGGCGGGTGCGGTGAGGAGGCGGTCGTCGTCCGCCGCCCGCTGCTCGAAGTCGAAGGCGTCGGGGAGCGGGTGACCGGGCCGCCAGTGGCGCAGCGTGTCGGCGATCAGTTCGGCGCCGGCCGTCAGCAGTGGGCGTACGCAGCTCTCCTTGGTCGGGAAGTAGCGCCACACCGTGCGCGCCGAGATGCCCACCGCGCGGCCGATCTGCTCGCCCGTGGTCGCCGCGACCCCCTGGGTGACGAAGAGGTCCACGGCGGCGCGGGCGATCTCCAGGCGGATCTCGGCCTTGCGTTCCTCGGAGAGGGGCGGTCGCCCTGTGCGTCCGCGGGCTTGGGCCATCTGATCCTCCGGCGCCGGTGGTGGTCTCCCAGGATTGTCCAACACTACTTTTTGTCACTCGACGACATTAAGTCGTAGGGTGACGGACCGGCGGGCTCCGCGCCCGCCCTTCGACTTCACGAGAGGGAGCACCACATGAGCGGGCGACCGGACGGGCGCAGTGTCATCGTCACCGGGGCGGGATCGGGCATCGGCCGGGCCGCCGCCCTGGCCTTCGCCTCGCGGGGCGACCGACTCGTACTGGCGGACCTCGACGCCGAGGGCGTGGGGGCGACCGTCCAGGAGATCGAGCGGGCGGGCGGCACCGCCGTCGCCGTCACGGGCGACCTGAGCGAGCAGGCCGTGGTCGACCGGGTGACGGCGACCGCGGTCGAGCGGTTCGGCGGGGTCGACGTCCTGGTGAACAACGCCGGGATCATGGACCGGATGTCGGCGCTCGCGGACGTGAGCGACGCCGAGTGGGACCGGGTGCTCAGGGTCAATCTGACCGCCCCCTTCCTGCTGACCCGCGCCGTGCTCCCGCACATGCTGGCGGCGGGCGGGGGCGCCGTGGTGAACACCGCCTCGGAGGCCGCCCTGCGCGGCAGCGCCGCCGGTGCCGCCTACACGGCCTCCAAGCACGGCGTGGTGGGGCTGACCAAGTCCCTCGCGGTGATGTACCGGGGACGGGGCATCCGCGCCAACGCCATCTGCCCGGGCGGCACGCAGACCGCCATCACCGTGGACGCCGAACAGGGCGCCCACGGCCCGGCCACGCTCGGACCGCACTTCGTGAACCTGGGCCGGGTGTCGCAGCCCGAGGAGCAGGCGGCGGCGATCGTGTTCCTCGCCTCCGAGGCGGCGAGCAACATCAACGGGGCGATACTGCCCGTCGACGACGGCTGGTCCGCCGTCTGACGCGTCCGGCGCCACGCCCCGCGGAGGGCCTCACCCGCCGTCCGCGCCGTCCACGAACTTCCGTGCCAGCCGCTCCCCCGCCTCCTTCGCGGCGGCCCCGTCCTCGATGGGCTCGACCTCGCTGCCCTCGAAGACGATGTACGTCACGTCCGAGGCGGTCCCGCCCCCGTGCGGGTCGGCCGGGATGCCGAGCGACTTCGCGGCGGCGTAGGAGGCCTCGCCGATCAGATCGCGCGGGCCGATGTCGCCGACGACCGCGTACCCCACCCGGTCCCCGTGGACGACGGCCGCGACCGATCCGCCGCGGATGTCGTGCTCGCGGTGGTCCCAGATGTCACTCGGCTGGGGCACGACGACGTAGGGCAGGCGTTCGGCGTCCAAGGGGCGGCCGTCGGACTGGGTGTAGGCGGTGGCGGGGGTGAAGTGCGGGTCGGTGCCGCTGTTGCAGCGGTCGCCGGGGCGGCCGTCGCAGTCGACGTCCAGGTCGGCCTTCCAGTACACGGCCTCCCGCGCGCCACAGACCGGGATGTCCGCCGGCGCTCCGGCGTCGCCTCGGTAGCGGCCCCGGGAGACGGGGTCGCAGTCCCGCACCCGGTCCAGCAGATCGGCGGCGCGGACGGGTCCCTCGCCCCGGGCCTCCTCGGCCGCGGCCCCGGCGCCGGTACCGGCCCTGCCGCCGACCCCGGTACGCGTGCCGGGCCGGGCGGCGGCCGGGAGGAGCGGTCCGACCCGCGGGCCGGACCTGTCGGCGCGGACCGGAGCGCCGTGGACCGGGCCGCCGTGCGGCCGGTGCCCGGAGTGGACCCGGGTCTCTGGTCCGGGGCGGGACGCCGGCGGCGCGTCGGGGAAGGTCGATGGGGCGAGCAGGGCGGCACTGGCCGCGACCAGTGTCAGCGACTGGACACGCACGTTGTGGCCTCTCCTGGGGGACATGGACGGTCACTCGGCCACATCTGTCCCCGTATCGCCCGCGCGGCCACCTTTTGTGGGCCGGACGGGTGACCTCCGGGCGCCCGCGGCACGCCGAGCACGACACGTCTCCGCACGCACGACGGGGGCGAATGGCGCGGATGACGCGCGGCTCCGGGGGCGGGCGGACGGGCCTGCCCCTGCTCCGGACCGCCCGGCCGCCCGCGCCGGCGCGGCTTCAGCGACGACAGCGGTCCGCGCCACCGGCCCGAACTCCCCGCCTGTCGGGGGGAGTTCGGTCGTGAGGGGATCCAGCATACGCAACGTCGCGGACGGCGACCAACGACGCCCTCTTGATGTGATCGCGTCAGAGGCGTCATATTGGTCCGGACCATTGTCGTGTGCCGACGTCCGTCCTGGAGGCAGCGCCGTGCGAGACATCCCCGTTCCCGCCGTCCCCTCCCGCTTCCCTTCCCTCGCCTCCGTCCTGCGCCGCCGGGGCCCGCTGTGCGCGGTGCTCGTCCTCGCCACCTCCTGCGGCTGGGGCGTGGGCGAGGACGCCGACGGGAGCGGCGCCCCGCCCGGGGCGCCGGTGGGTGTCACCGCCGAGGCGGGCAGCGCGACGAGCGTGCACGTGATGTGGAACGCCGTCGAGGGGGCCGGGACGTACGAGGTGTACCGCGGCAGGACGCTCGTGAAGGAGGTGCCGGCGCCGCACCGCATGGTGGACGTGACCCGGCTGCGGCCCGCCACGGCCTACGCCTTCACCGTGCGGGCGCGCGACGACGACGGGCGGCTCGGGCCGCGCAGCCGGGAGGTGCGGGCGACCACCGAGGCCGCCGTCGCCGACGACTCGGCGCCGACGCGCCCGGCGGACGCCCACGGCCGGGCGGCCGGCAGCCGGGCGGTCCAGCTCACCTGGTCCGCCGCGACCGACGACCGGGGGGTGGCGTCGTACGACGTCTACCAGGGCGGCACGAAGGTGCACAGCGTCGGGGGCGGCCAGACGGCGGCCGTGGTCACCGGCCTGCGCCCGGGCACCCGCTACTCCTTCACGGTCCGGGCGCGGGACGCCGCCGACAACGTCTCCCCCGCCAGTGCCACCGTCCGCCTCGCCACCCCGGGTTCCGACGACGGCCGCGCGACCGCGCCCACCGGCCTGCGCGCGGCCTCCCACCGGGCCGACGGGGCGTACTACATCGACCTCACCTGGATCCCGCCGCGCACGGACGGGGTGGTCACCGAGTACCAGGTCCAGCTGGACGGCCGTCCGGCGACCTCACTCGTCTACGGCGGCGACGCGCCGCGCGACCGGGCGGAGTACAGCTTCTACGCCGGGCAGGAGGCCGGCGTCACCCACCGGGTGCGGGTCCGGGCCCGGCTGTCCGACGGCACCTGGGGCGGCCTCTCGCAGGAGCGGACGGTGACCACCGGCACGGGCGGATGACGCCCGGGGGGGGGACGGCTGACGCCGGTCCGCCAGGCGCGGGCCCGGGGCGGGCGTCACCTGGGCGGTCGCGCTCGGCATGCGGGGGCGGACGCCGCCCTGTTGGCTTCCCGTGAGGCAGCACGGGCGTTTCCCGTATCGGCGGCGCACGGAACGTACCGCCGACCGTGCCGCCGGAGGGCAGTCCACATGCGCATCTCATCGCCGTTTCTCCGCTCCGGCCTGACCGTGGCAGCCGCCGCGCTGCCCGTCGCCCTGGCCGCCGGACCCGCCTCGGCCGGTCCGGGAATCTCCGTGAGCACCACCGGCTCCACGGTGTCCGTCACCACCACCGCCTGCGCCCAGCTCAACGGGAGCTGGGGCACCGCCTCGCTGCTCACCGGCAGCCAGGGCGACTTCGCCCAGGGCCGCCAGGTGGCGCTGTCCGGCACGAGTTCCGGTCAGTCCGCCACCTGGGCCGGCATCAGCCCGGGCACGTACACGGTCATCGTCATGTGCTCCAACAACACCACCGCCGGTACCCAGACCGTCATCGTCTCCGCGGCGCCCACCCCGTCGCCGAGCCGCACGGCCACCCCGACGCCCTCCGCCTCCGCCTCCCCGCGCGGCGTCCTGGGCGGTCTCGGCGGGACCGTCCAGGACTACGGGACGGCCACGCTGGTGACGGGCGGCGCGCTGGCCGGCACCGGGGTCATCGCCGCGGCCTGGTTCCTGCGCCGCCGCTCGAAGCCGTACCGGTTCTGAGCCGGGCACGCGCCATCGGTCGTGGGCGCGCTCACGTCCGTCCCTCGCCCGGCAGCTCGGCGAACTCCGCCAGCGCGTGCCGCAGCCAGCCCGTCCAGAACGTCTCCAGGTCGATGCCGGCCCGCAGCACCAGGTGCCGCAGCCGGTCCTCGGCGCTGTCCCTCCCGGGCGGGAAGTCCCGCTCCTCGATCTCCTCGTACTCCGCCAACTGCCGCTCGTGCAGCTCCAGATGGCGGCGCAGGTCCGCCTCGATCCCGGCGGTGCCGACCACGGCCGCGGCCCGCAGCCGCAGCAGCATGGTGTCCCGCAGAGGCTTGGGGTCCTGGGCGGCGGCGGCCCAGCGGGCCAGTTCGGCGCGGCCCGCGGGCAGGACCTCGTAGGACTTCTTCTGCCCGCGCGCCGGAGCCTCGGCGGGAAGGGCGCGGATCAGGCCGTCCGTCTCCAGTTTTCCCAGCTCGCGATAGATCTGCTGGTGCGTCGCCGACCAGAAGTAGCCGATCGACCTGTCGAACCGGCGGGTCAGCTCCAGCCCCGACGAGGGCTTTTCGACCAGGGCGGTGAGGATCGCGTGCGGGAGTGACATGGAGTCATCCTAGGGACGGCCCGTCCGCCGGCTACAGCGCCGCCGCCAGCTCGGTGCCCTGCTTGACGGCGCGCTTGGCGTCCAGCTCGGCGGCCACGTCGGCGCCGCCGATGAGGTGCGCGCTGCGTCCGGCGGCGACCAGGTCGTCGTACAGGGCGCGGCTCGGCTCCTGGCCCGTGCACAGGACGACCGTGTCGACCTCCAGCACCGTGGCCTCCTCACCGACGGTGACGTGCAGTCCGGCGTCGTCGATCCGGTCGTAGCGCACGCCGGGGACCATGGTGACGCCGCGGTGCTTCAGCTCGGTGCGGTGGATCCAGCCGGTGGTCTTGCCGAGGCCGGCACCGACCTTGGTGGTCTTGCGCTGGAGCAGGTGCACGGTGCGCGGCGGTGCGGGGCGTTCGGGGGCGGTGAGGCCGCCGGCGGTCCGGTAGTCCGTGTCGACGCCCCAGAGGCGGAAGTACGCCTCGGGGTCCTCGTGGGCCTTGTCGCCGCCGTCGGTGAGGTACTCGGCGACGTCGAAGCCGATGCCGCCCGCGCCGAGGATCGCGACGCGGTCGCCGACGGGGGCGCCGTCGCGCAGGACGTCGAGGTAGCCGACGACGCTCGGGTGGTCGACGCCGGGGATGTCCGGGGTGCGCGGGGTGACGCCGGTGGCGACGACGACCTCGTCGTGGCCGGCCAGGTCGTCCGCGCCGACCCGGGTGTTCAGGCGTACGTCGACGCCGTGCTCCCGGAGTTGCGTACGGAAGTAGCGCAGCGTCTCGTCGAACTCCTGCTTGCCGGGGACCTTGCGGGCGACGTTGAGCTGGCCGCCGATCTCGCTCGCGGCCTCGTACAGGGTGACCTCGTGCCCGCGTTCGGCCGCGCTCACCGCGCAGGCGAGGCCCGCGGGTCCGGCGCCGACGACCGCGACGCGCTTGCGCCGCCGGGTCGGGGCGAGGACCAGCTCGGTCTCGTGGCAGGCGCGCGGGTTGACCAGGCAGGAGGTGATCCTGCCGCTGAAGGTGTGGTCCAGGCAGGCCTGGTTGCAGCCGATGCAGGTGTTGATGGCGTCGGGGCGGCCGGCCGCGGCCTTGGCGACGAAGTCGGGGTCGGCGAGCATCGGGCGGGCCATCGACACCATGTCGGCGGTGCCCTCGGCGAGCAGCCGCTCGGCCACCTCGGGGGTGTTGATGCGGTTCGTGGTGACCAGCGGCACCGTCACCTCGCCCATCAGGCGCTCGGTGACCCAGGTGTAGGCGCCGCGCGGCACGGAGGTGGCGATGGTGGGGATGCGGGCCTCGTGCCAGCCGATGCCGGTGTTGATGATCGTCGCTCCGGCGGACTCGACGGCCTTGGCGAGCGTGACCACCTCGTCGAGGGTGGAGCCGCCGGGGACCAGGTCCAGCATGGAGAGGCGGTAGATGAGGATGAAGTCCTCGCCGACCGCCTCGCGCACTCTGCGCACGATCTCGACGGGCAGACGCATGCGGTTCTCGTACGGGCCGCCCCAGCGGTCGGTGCGGTGGTTGGTCCGCGCGGCGATGAACTCGTTGATCAGGTAGCCCTCGGAGCCCATGATCTCGACGCCGTCGTACCCGGCCTCGCGGGCGAGGCGGGCGGTGCGGACGTAGTCGTCGATGGTGCGCTCGACGTCGGCGTCGGTCATCTCGCGGGGCACGTGCGGGCTGATCGGCGCCTGGAGCGGGCTCGGGGCGACCAGGTCGGCGTGGTAGGCGTACCGGCCGAAGTGCAGGATCTGGAGGGCGATCCGGCCGCCCTCGCGGTGGACGGCGTCGGTGACGGTCCGGTGCCGCTCGGCCTCCGCCCCGGTGGTGAGCTTCGCGCCGCCCTCGTAGGGCCGGCCCTCGTCGTTGGGGGCGATGCCGCCGGTGACGATGAGGCCCACTCCCCCGCGGGCGCGGGCGGCGTAGAAGGCGGCCATGCGCTCGAAGCCGCGCTCGGCCTCCTCCAGGCCGACGTGCATGGAGCCCATCAGGACCCGGTTGGGCAGCGTGGTGAAGCCCAGGTCCAGCGGGCTCAGCAGGTGTGGGTAGCGGCTCATCGGGCCCTCCGTGCGCGGTGTCGTGCCTCTGTTGTAGAGGACGGCCGCCTCTTTGTGCAACTAGTTGCACAAAGAGGCGGCGCACGCCACACCGCCGGCCCGGCGGGCCTCGGTCAGTGGCTCTCCAGCCGTACGTGCAGTTCCCGCTCCTGGTCCCCGGAGGCCGTGCTCAGGTCGTGCACCGTGAACAGGGAGTCCAGGGTGGTGCGGAACCTCTCGATCGCCCAGTAGCCGCCCTGCACGTCGGCCTCGACGGACGCCGAGAGCCGGGCGGGATCGCACCCGCCCCGGGCCTCGGCCACGTCGAAGGTGCCGAGCCACACGGTGGGGCGCACCTCGTGGTGGGTCCGGGGCACCTCGTCCGAGCGCCGGTCGGACGAGTAGCACGCGCACAGGGCATCGAACACGGTCCGGGCGTCTTCCTTGCTGCACCCGCTCAGCTCCACCGAGACGGACTCCGGATGCAGTCGCTCACCGTCCATCGTGACGCTCCTCTCCTGGCCCCCACCACCAGAAAAGCACTACCCGCGCCCCGGCGCGAAGGGGCGCGGGCGGGGCGGGTCAGCCCCGGGTGAGGCGATAGGTCCTGCTGTCCGTCAGCACGCAGAAGCCGGGTGACACGACGATCACGCGCAGGGTGCCGGTACGGCGGTCGTAGTCGATGCCCTCCGCCTCGAAATCGCCGGAGCAGGCACTGCGCAGGGGCAGCTGCCGCAGCGCGGTGACGCGGCCGGTGACGTCCGCGCCGCCGGCCGGGGCGGCGGACAGGTCGACGCGCAGCAGCGGCTTGGTGATGCCGAAGAGGGTGCCCGCGGGGTCGTCGGAGGAGCACAGCAGCGTGGTCGCGTCGAGGAAGTCGCAGCCCTGGACGTCCCGCACCGGGCGGTCCAGGCGGACGGTGGCCGCCAGCGGGAGGTTCGCCGCGGGCGAGGTGCTCGCGTTGACGCCGGGCGTCGGGAAGACCAGCAGGCGGCTCATGGTGCCCCACTCGCCCGCCAGCATCCACTGGCCGTCCGGCGAGATCGCGGACCAGGAGTTGTTGCGCGCCTCGCCGGGGCCGAGCGTGTGCACGTACTCCGACCAGCGCCCGTCCGGTGCCCGCACGCGGAACATCTTGGTGTCGCCGTCGTCGCGCTGGTACGGCTCGACGTAGTGGCCGTCGTAGGAGGCGTCGGGGTCGCCCACGTGGTTCCAGCCGCGGCCGCTGAGACCGAGGGGGATGGTACCGATGCCGGTGTAGCGGTTGGGGCTGCCGGCCGGGACCTCGACGGAGGCCAGGCCCTGGCTCTCGGTCAGGGGGTCGGCTCGGTCGTGCCCCACCTCGGTCCAGGTGTCGGCGGCTCCCACGGCCCCGGCGGCGGCCCCGGCGGTGGGGCCGGCCAGTCCGGCAGCCAAGGCGAGGGCGGCCAGTCCGGCCAGGACGGCGTGACAACGTTGCCGGGCGCGCAGGGGCATGGGCGGACTCCTCGGTGGGGGGTGGGCGTAGGCGCTCGGCGCACAGTCTGGCCCGCTCGTACGGTCATGTACAGACCAACCTCGGCCGTGCTCCGTGCGGCGGGCGCCGCCATGCTCCGTGCGGCGGACGGCGCCGTGCCGGGTGATGCTGGGGGGAGGCGGCAGCGGCCCGGGAGAAACGGCCCTGAGCGCGGTGGAACGCGGTAGAAAAAGGGAGTCGGCATCACAAGGGCGTGCCGCGGGCAACGGCGAAGGCGGGGCGTGGGATGAGTGCAGCCGGGTCTGCCGGGTTCGAGGGCGACGCGTCGCCGCGCGGCCCCGTGCGGCCGAGCGGGCTGCTCGACGTGCTGAACGTGGCCTCGGTGGTCCTGGACGCCGAGGGCCGGATCGTGCTGTGGAGCCCGCAGGCCGAGGAGCTGTTCGGCTATTCCGCGCCGGAGGCGCTGGGGCGGTACGCCGCCCGCGTCATGGTCCACGAACGGCACATCGACCTGGTCGTGAAACTGTTCGCGGACGTCATGAAGACCGGCCGGAGCTGGGCCGGGGCGTTTCCCATCCGCCGCAAGGACGGCTCCGCCCGGCTGGTGGAGTTCCGCAACATGCGCCTCCTGGACGACCGGGGCGACGTCTACGCGCTGGGGCTCGCGGCCGACCGGTCGACGGTGCGCCGCCTGGAACGGGACGTGGCGCTGTCCACGCGGGTGATCCGGCAGTCCCCGATCGGGCTGGCCGTCCTGGACACCGAGTTGCGGTACGTCTCCGTCAACCCCTCCCTGGAACGGATCGACGGCGTGTCCGCCGAGGACCACCTCGGCCGGACGGTGCGCGAGGTACTGCCGCGCACCGACGCGGAGCCCCTGGAAGCGGCGGCGCGACGGGTGCTGGAGACCGGGCGGCCGGTCGTCGACCTGTCCACGATCGGCCGCACCCCCGCCGACCCGGACGAGGACCGCGCCTGGTCCCTGTCCGTGTACCGGCTGGAGGACGCGGTCGGTGCCGTGCTGGGCGTGGCCGTCTCCGTCCTGGACGTCACCGAGCAGTACCGGGCGGGCGTCGAGGCGGAGGCGGCGCGGCGCCGGCTGGCCGCCGTCGCGGACGCCTCCGCCCGGATCGGCACCACCCTGGAACTGGACCGCACCGCGCACGAGCTGGCCGGCGTCGCCGTGCCCGGCCTCGCCGACATCGCGGCCGTGGACCTGCTGGAGGCCGTGGTGAAGGGCCGGCGCAGCACCCTGGGCCCGGCCGAGCCGGCCGTGATCCGGGCCCTGGCCGTCCACGCGGACGACGCCCCGCTGGCCCTGCGCGCGGCCGATCCCCCCGGCCAGGTCGCCCGGTACGGCCCGGAACGCCTGGTCACCGAGTGCGTGCGCACGGGCCTGCCGGTGCTGGTGGAGCGGGTGACGGAGCGGGACCTGCCGCGGATCGCCCGCTCGCCGGAGGCGGCGTCGCTGCTGCGCCGGGCGGGGGTGCACTCCTACCTGGCCGTGCCGCTGATCGCGCGGGGCGAGGTGCTGGGCGCCCTGGACCTCAAGCGGATCGGCAACCCGCTGCCGTTCGGCGAGGACGACGTGCTGCTGGCCCGGGAGCTGGCCCTGCGCGCGGCGGTCCAGATCGACAACGCCCGCTGGTACCAGAACGCCCGCGACGCCGCGCTCACCCTCCAGCGCAGCCTGCTGCCGCGCCATCCCCGGGTGACGGGCGGGCTGGAGGTCGCCTCCCGGTACCAGCCCGCCGAGGCCACCAGCGAGGTCGGCGGCGACTGGTTCGACGTGATCGGGCTGGAAGGGTCCAAGACCGCGCTCGTGGTGGGTGACGTGATGGGCAGCGGCATCGCGGCGGCCGCCTCCATGGGCCGGCTGCGCACCGCGACGACCACCCTGGCCGCCCTCGACCTCGATCCCGCGCTGTTGCTCGAACACCTCGACCGGACCACGGCCGGACTGGACCAGGCCATCGCGACCTGTGTCTACGCCGTCCACGACCCGCACCTGCGGCAGTGCCGGATCGCCAACGCCGGCCACCTGCCGCCCGTCCGTCTGCGGGCGGGCCACCCGCCGGAACTGCTGGACCTGCCCACCGGGGTGCCGCTCGGGGTGGGCGGCGTCGCCTTCTCCACCACCACCGTCGGTCTGGAACCGGGCGACCGGCTGGTCCTCTACACCGACGGCCTCGTCGAGACGCGCCGGCATCCGCTGGACGAGCGCCTGAACGCGCTGCTCACCGTGCTGGAGGGGCCGGACCGCCCCCTGGAGGAGGTCTGCGACCTGCTCCTGCGCACCATGCACGAGCCGGAGAACTCCGACGACGTGGCCCTGCTGATCGCGCGGGCCACGCCGCCCGCCTAGCGCCCGCGCCCGTTGCCGGGCGGCGGGCGGCGGGCGGCGGGCAGCGGGCGGGGCCACGGACGCTAGGTCCGGACGCCGGTCACCACATGCGCGTACAGCTCCTCGCAGACCGCGAGGCGGGTGGTCAGGCCGGCCCGGGTGAAGGCGTCGACGGCGGCCGGTGCCTGGCGTTCGCTCGTCTCGGACAGCAGGCAGCCGCCGGGGGCTAGCCAGTTGGGTGCCTCGGCGGCGACCCTGCGCAGGACGTCGAGGCCGTCGGCGCCGCCGTCGAGGGCGGCCAGCGGCTCGTGGTCGCGCGCCTCCGCGGGCAGCAGGGCGACCTCGCCCGAGGGCACGTAGGGGACGTTGGCCGCGAGGACGTCCACCCGGCCGCGCAGCGCGCCGGGCAGCGCGTCGAACAGGTCACCGGCGTACACCCGGCCGCCGGCGTCCGCGAGGTTGCCGCGGGCACAGCGCACGGCGGCCGGGTCGACGTCGGCGGCGTGCACCTCGGGCCGGTCGAGCGCGGCGGCCAGGGCTGCTCCGACGGCGCCGGAGCCGCAGCACAGGTCCACGACGACGGACGCGTCCGGGGCGTGGGCGAGGGCCTCGGCCACCAGGAACTCGGTGCGGCGGCGGGGGACGAAGACGCCGGGCGCGACGGCAACGCGCAGGCCGCGGAACTCGGCCCAGCCCAGGACCAGTTCGAGGGGCAGACCGCTGACGCGGCGGTCCACCAGGGCGCCGAGTTCGTCGCCGGTGCGGGCGGTGGCCAGGATCAGCTCCGCCTCGTCCTCGGCGAAGACGCAGCCGGCGGCGCGGAGCGCGGACACGACGGCGTCACGGGACGGGAAGGCGGAGGAGAAGGGGGACGGAGAGGGGGACTGAGAGGGGGACGCGGGAAGCAGTGGCATGGAAGCCGAGAGCCTTTCGGGAACCGAAGGGCGCTCTCGCGGTCACCCGTTGCCGGTGACCGTGCTGACGTGAGGTGAGAGCACCCGGGCCGACACAGCGGTGATGGGTCTCACCTCCTCAGGTGTCCGGCGGGCCGGGACTCTCCGCGGCCGCCGGTCACACTACCCCAACGATCAGACGCCGACGCTCTCCTCGGCCTCCTCCTCCGCCTCGTTCCGGGCCGCGTCCCCGGCCGCGGAACCGGGCCCGCGCGCGTCGTGCCTCGCGTGCTTCGGGACGGTGGCCGGGACGGGCGCCGCGTCGGCCCGCTCGCGCAGGGCCGCCGCCGCCGTCACCAGCAGGCCGAGCAGCAGCCAGGCGAGCAGCGTCCACACGTCGCGGCCGAGCCCGTCGCCGTCGAAGTACAGCAGGCTGCGGGCGCCCTCGACGAACCCGGCGCCGTTCCAGAAGGCGTGCAGGGTGCCGAAGAAGCCGTTCTGCAGCTCGGGCCGGAACAGGCCGCCGGAGCTGGTGAAGTTCAGCATCACGAACAGCACCATCATGGCGAGCGTGGTCCACCGCTTGAGGAAGGTGTGCAGGCCCACGCCGATGAACAGGATGCCCGCGGCGTAGAGCCAGGCCATGCCCCAGATCCCCGCCAGGTCGTGGTGGGCGAGGTGGAACACCGGCCCGGCGAGCAGCGCGCCGATGCCGCTGACGACGACGGAGACACCGAGCGTGAGCAGGGCCCGTACACGCATCGGCAGGGTGCCGCCGGCGGCGCCGAGCGCGGCCACGGAGGCGTACGAGCCGATGCTCACCGCGATCAGCAGGAAGAACAGGCCCTGACCGGTGGGGTCGTCGTCGACCGGGGTGGCCACGTCGGTCACCTTCAGCGGGACGCCCTGCCGCTCGGCGAGGGGGGTGAAGACCTTCTCGGCCGCCATCGCGCCCATGTCGGACGCGGCGGTGGCCACGACGACCTCCGGTGCCTCGTCGCCGGGCACGTAGGCGCCGGTGATGTCGCGGGACTTCAGCAGGGCGACGGCGTCGGCGCGGGTGGCGACGGTCGTCACGTCGAGATCGGCGCCGGCCGCGTCCTTGACGGACTGGGCGAGCACCTTCGCCTCGGGACCGGCGCCGACGACGGCGACCGGCAGGTGGTTGGGCTCGGGGGTGACGAAGGCCCCCATGTACGCGAGTCCCATCCCCACGCACATCAGCAGCGGGGTGATCAGGTGCGTGAGCACGTGGCGCAGGGCGGGCGACCTCATCGCGCGCTTCCTCCATGGTCGGCTCGGTAGTTGGCTTATACAACTCTTCTTTTCAAGTTGTACTATACAACTAGCGATGCGGAGGAGGACCCGTGACGACAGCCCGGACGCCCGACGAGACGACCGTCACCCCCGGCGACCGCCCGGCGGACGCGGCCGTGGAGACCATCCAGCGGGAGATGACGGCCTTCGCCCGCCGCGCCCGCGCCTCGGCCGGGCGCATGCACCCGGAGCTGTCGCTGGTGTCGTACACGCTCCTCGGTCACCTGGAGGAGCGGGGCGGCTGCCGGGCCACCGACCTGGCGGCCCACTACGCCCTGGACAAGTCCACCGTCAGCCGACAGGTGTCGGCCCTGGAGCGCGCCGAACTCGTCGAGCGGCGCGTCGATCCGGACGACCACCGGGTCCAGGTCCTGCACCTGACGGACGCCGGGCGGCGCATCCTGGCCCAGGTCACCGAAAGCCGCCGCACGGCCTTCCGGGAGCGGCTCGCCGACTGGGCGCAGGACGACCTGGTCCGCTTCGCCGCGTATCTGGAGCGGTACAACGCGTGGCAGGGGGCCGAGCCCGGCGGGGACCGGGGCTGAGGACCGCCCGCGGGACACGTACGGTTGACCGGGTAAGCACTGCTCACGCCGTCCGCGGGTCCGTCCGCGACGGCTCGAAAGGCCGCACCGCATGAACACCACCCGAGGCTTCACCGGGCGCGCCCGCGCCGCCCGGCCGGGCCTGCCGCCGGGTCAGTACGACGCCCGGGACGACTGGCCCGTGCTGTCCGCCGAGGTCACACCCGACCTGTCGCCCGCCGACTGGACCTTCCGCGTGGGCGGGCTGGTCGCCGAGCCCCGCACCTGGGACCGCGCCGCCGCCGGCCGGCTGCCGGCGTCGGCGTACGAGGGCGACATCCACTGCGTGACCGGCTGGTCGAAGTTCGGCGTGCGGTTCGGCGGGGTGTCCCTGGACGCCTTCCTGGAGGCGGTGCGCCCGCTGTCCTCGGCCACGCACGCCCTGGCGTACGCGCACACCGGCTACACCGCGAACCTGCCGCTCGCGGACCTGACCGGTGGCCGCGCCTGGATCGTGTGGGAGTACGACGGGCGGCCGCTCGCCCCCGAGCACGGCGGTCCGGCGCGGCTGGTGGTGCCGCACCTCTACTTCTGGAAGAGCGTGAAGTGGATCGCCGGCCTGGAACTCCTCGACCACGACGAGCCGGGCTTCTGGGAGCGGAACGGCTACCACGCCCGCGGCAACCCCTGGGAAGAGCAGCGGTACTCCGGTGACTGAGACGACGATCCGCACGACAGGCACCTTCACTCCCCCGACGCGGTTCGCCGTGCCCGGGCGCATCGAGGTGAACGGGCGGGTGGCCGCGAGGTGGCAGACGGCCACCCTCACGGAGATCCGCCGCGAGACGCCCCGGGCGTCCACGTTCCGGTTCGCGGTGCCCGGCTGGGCGGGCCACCTTCCCGGCCAGCACCTGATGCTCCGGCTGACCGCCGAGGACGGGTACGCGGCCCAGCGCCACTATTCGCTGGCCTCGCCGCCGGACGACTCCGGGCACATCGAGCTGACCCTGGACCACGTCGAGGACGGCGAGGTGTCCGGCTGGTTCCACACGGTCGCCCGGCCCGGTGACCGGATCGAGGTGCGCGGCCCGCTGAGCGGCTTCTTCGCCTGGCCCGGTGACCGGCCCGCCCTGCTGCTGGGCGCGGGATCCGGCGTCGTCCCGCTGATGTCGATGGTGCGGCACCACCGGGCGCGGGGGCTGTCGGCGCCGCTGCGGATGCTGGTGAGCGCGCGCAGCCCCGAGGAACTGATCTACGCGAGCGAGTTCGGCGCGGAGACCACGCCGGTGTTCACCCGGAGCGCGCCGGCCGGGACGCCGGTGGGCCGCATGACGGCCCGGCACCTGGCACCGCTCCTGTCCGACCCGCCCGCGGGCGGCTGGGAGGCGTACGTGTGCGGCTCCAACTCCTTCGCCGAGCACGCCTCGCGGCTGCTGGTGGCGGCCGGACAGCCGGTGGACCGGATCAGGATCGAACGCTTCGGCTGATCGCGGCGACTTCCGGACGCGAGGTCCGTGCCGGTCCCGCCGGACGGGGTACCAGACCTGTGCGGGTACGCGCAGGCGCGACGCGACACGGAGACACGGGGTTCCCGCCCTCGTACGGCCGCTCGTCCGGTCCTCCGTCCGCGGTGATCGCGAGGAGGTCGTCATGCGAACCCGGGTGCGCGGCCGGGCCCGGCGGAACAATCCGCTGCGCCGCCGTTGCGACGTCGTCGAGGCCTGGACCGCGCTGGCCGTCGCCGTGCTGCTGTGCCTGGGGGCGCCGCTGCTCGGGGCCGCCACGGCCTGGTGGAGCCACGGCCAGGCCCAGGCGATCGCGGCGGAGCAGCAGGCGGAGCGGCACCGCGTCCGCGCCGCCGTGGTCGGCACGACCCCCGACTCCCTGCCGTCGGTGGAGGCCGGCGGGCAGCACTCGTACCGCGCGACCGTGCGCTGGAGCACGCCGGACGGCGGTGAGCGGAGCACCACGGCCCGCGTCCCGGCCGGGACCCGGCACGGTGACACCGTCGACGTGTGGCTGGACTCCCGCGGCCGGAGCGTGCCGCCGCCGACGGACGCCTCGGCGGTACTCCAGCACAGCGTGACCATGGGTGTGTGCGCCACCATCGGGACGGGGCTCGTCGTGCTCCTCGCGCACTGCGCCGTCCGCCGGGTGGCCCTGCGGCACCGGATGGCCGAGTGGGAGCGCGACTGGGCCCTCGTCGAGCCGCGGTGGACCCATCGCCGGGCCTGACGGCGGAACGGTGACCCGACCACTGCCCCGCCCTTCCGCGCCCCGCCTCCCCTCCCGGTCCCGTCCAGCGATCGGCACGTCCGCTTGACCTGCGGTTCGACGGACCGAACATACGGAAGCATCGCACCGATCACCAGATGCGGAGACGGGAGATCTGGCGATTCATCCGACCACTCACGTACGGTGTGATCATCCGTACGGTCCGGCACTGTCTCCCCGCAAAGGCGGTTCTCGATGGCCCTGTTCGACCTTCCGCTCGACGAACTCCACGCGTATCGCAGCGCGTCGGCCGAGCCCGACGACTTCGACGCGTTCTGGAGCAGGACGCTCGGGGAAGCGCGGGAGCACGATCTGGACGTCCGCTTCGAGCCGGTGGACACGGGGCTGTCCACGGTGCGGGTGCACGACGTGACGTTCGCCGGCTTCGGCGGCCACCCGGTGAAGGGCTGGCTGGTCCTGCCAGCCGCGGCCGAGGAACCACTGCCGCTGGTCGTGGAGTTCGTCGGGTACGGCGGCGGGCGGGGCCTGCCGCACGAGCACCTGCTGTGGGCGTCCACCGGCCGCGCGCACTTCGTGATGGACACCCGCGGTCAGGGCAGCGCGTGGGGCGGTGGCGGCGGCACCGCGGATCCCGTCGGCGGCACCCCGGCGTACCCGGGTTTCATGACCCGCGGCCTGGACGCTCCCGAGAACTACTACTACCGCCGCGTCTTCACGGACGCCGTGCGCGCCGTCGAGGCGGCCCGCTCCCACCCGCTGACCGACCCGGCGCGCACCGCGGTCCTCGGCGGGAGCCAGGGCGGCGGCATCACGATCGCGGTGGGCGGCCTGGTGCCGGACGTGGCGGCGGTGGCGCCGGACGTGCCGTTCCTGTGCGACTTTCCGCGCGCGA
Source organism: Streptomyces sp. BK79 (assembly GCF_044142145.1). Classification (NCBI taxonomy): domain Bacteria; kingdom Bacillati; phylum Actinomycetota; class Actinomycetes; order Kitasatosporales; family Streptomycetaceae; genus Streptomyces; species Streptomyces sp. BK79. The sequence continues at coordinate 85,541 of NZ_JBHVOC010000019.1, read as the reverse complement.
CCACGCTCACCGACCGGCACCCGTACCGGGAGATCGGCCTGTACCTGAAGACGCACCGCGGCCGCACCGAGGACGCCCTGCGCACGCTGTCGTACTTCGACGGCGTGCACTTCGCGGCGCGCGGCCGCGCCCCCGCCCTGTTCTCGGCGGCCCTGGAGGACCAGACCTGCCCGCCGTCGACCGTCTTCGCGGCGTTCAACGCCTGGGCCCACGAGGACAAGGCGATCGAGGTGTACGACTTCAACGACCACGAGGGCGGCGGCCCCTTCCAGGAAGCGGCCAAACTGCGCTGGCTGCGGGCGTACGCCTGAGGCCGGGCCGGCGCGGGCCGGCGCGGGTTCCGGGCGGGCCGTACGGCAGGGTTTCGGCCTAACCGGCGGACCACCCTTCCCAGTTGGTTTAGACCAATGATAGTTCTGGTGGCACACCGAGCCCGCACGGCTACCGCATGTCACCAACAGGAGGGCGCGGCATGGCCCGCTCCACCCCGCACGACCACGCGCACGACCACGCTCCCACCGGCGCCGGGCCCCTGTACCGGCGGGTGGCCACCCGGCTGCTCGACGAGTTGCGCGACGGGACCGTCCCGCCGGGTGAGCGACTGCCGGGCGAGCGCCGGCTGGCCGAGCACTTCGGCGTGAGCCGGGAGACCGTACGGCAGGCCCTGGAGGTGCTGCGCCGGGACGGCCTGCTCGCCACCGACCGGCGGGGCAGTCACGCGACCCTGCCGGGACCGCCGGCCCAGAGCCCGGCGTCCCTCACCTTCCCGGTGGGCGCCCGGGCACCGGAACCCCGCACCGGCGACCGGGCCACCGTGACCTGGGAGGCACCGCCGGCGGAGCACGCCGCGGCGCTCGGGCTGGTACCGGGCCGGCCGACCCTGGTGCACCGCTACACCTCCGCGACCGCCGACGGAAGCGGCCTGCGCACGGCCGTGACCTCCTTCTCCGCCGTGGCGCTCGCCGAGGTCGAGGAGCTGGCCCGGTACCGCGACCGCGCCGACGGCACCGCCTCGGCGCAGCTGCGGCGGGCCTACGACTGGATGCGCCGGGCGGGCCTCGCGCTGCACCACCGCGACACGATCACCCGGCTCGCGGACACTCCGTCGGTCCGGGTCGTGCGGCGGGTGCACGACCAGTACGCACGGCCCCTGGAGATCACCGACCTCGTGGTGGACGCCCGTAGGGACGCTCTGGTCTACGAGTTCACCCTGCCGGCGGCGGGCTGACCCTGTCCGCGCGCCCCGCCCTCACGAGGGGCGCCGGGCCACGACCAGCCGGGCGCGGGGACTCCCGTCGGGCCGGCGCCCGAATTCCGGCAGGGCGTGCAGGTCCGCCCGGAAGCCGGCGCGCGCCAGCTCCCGGCCCACGTCACCGAGCCGGAACGTCCGGTAGTACATGACGAACGGCGGGCGCCACAGCGCGTTGCGCACCCGCATCGCGGTGTCGAAGCCCAGCAGCGTCCAGTAGGCCCGGGAGCCGGGGCGGGGCGGGGCGGCGACGGGGAAGGCGAAGCAGCCGCCCGGCCGCAGCACGGAGCGCACCTGACCGAACAGGCCCGGCAGTTCGCCGGGGAGGAAGTGCCCGAACGCCCCGAAGCTCACTGCGAGGTCGAAGACCGGGCCGAACGGCAGCGCGCGAGCGTCCGCGCGCACCCAGGACACCGCGGGACCCCCGGGCGCCGCAGGCCCCCGGGTCGCCGCGCGGTCCCGGGTCGCCGCGCGGTCCTGGGCGACCGCCAGCATGCCCGCGCTGAAGTCCACGCCTGTGACGCTCTCCCGGCACACGCGGGCCAGGACGTCCACGCCCGCGCCGGTACCGCAGCACAGGTCGAGTCCGGCGCGGAACGGCCCCATCGGCGCCAGTGCGCGGGCCACGGCGTCGAGCACCCGGTCCGGCGTCCGGTACGGGGTGTGGTCGAACTTCGGGGCCAGCAGGTCGTAGCCGCGCTCGACGGACGACAGTGCCTGGACCGCGAGTTCACGCAGGGTGGGACCTTCGGGGCTGAACATCCGGTCAGCCTAGAGGCTGCCCGGCGGGCCCGGTGGGGGCGCGCCGCTCCCCGAGCACCGTGAGCACGCGCTCGCACCAGCGGGCGTTCTCCCGCTCGAAGGTGATGCCGGCGAGGAGGGTGAGGTAGGGCCCGACGCGGTCGGCGTCCCGCAGGTGCTCCTCCTCGGTACGACCGCCCAGGAGTCGCTCCCGGACGCGCTCGTAGCGGGCGAGCTTGCCCAGCGCCCAGGACCTGCGCTCCTCCACCAGCGCGCGGACCTGCGCGGTGTCGACGCCGTCCATGGCCTGCATCTTGATCAGGAACTCGTCACGGATGGCGGTGGGCCGCCGGGTCGGCTCGGCGGCGAAGGCGTGCAGCTGCTCACGGCCGGCCTCGGTGAGCGAGAACAGCCGCTTGGTGGGACGGCGTTCCTGCGGCACCGTACGGGCCTCGATGAGGCCGTCGCCCGCGAGGCGCTCCAGTTCGCGGTAGAGCTGTTGCGGCGTGGCGGGCCAGAAGTTGGCGAGGGACACGTCGAACACCTTGGACAGCTCATAGCCCGAGGCCTCGCCCTCCAGCAGGGCGGCCAGGACGGCGTACTTGAGAGACATGTCGACACGCTAGCAAGCACGCACTAGTCTACTCCGCACCTATTCAAAAAGTTGCATACCGTTGACCCGGAGGAGTTGCGATGCAGGCATTCCGCGCCGCGATCGAGGCGCACGACCTCGACGCCGCCGAAGCGCTGCTGGCCGAGGACGTGGTCTTCACCAGCCCGGTCGTCTTCAAGCCGTACCACGGCAAGGCGATCACCTCGGCGATCCTGCGCGGGGTCGCCCGCGTCTTCGAGGACTTCCGCTACACGCGCGAGATCGGGGAGGCGGACGGCCGCGACCACGCGCTGCTCTTCACGGCGCGGGTGGGCGACCGCGAGATCAGCGGCTGCGACATCCTGCACCTCGACGAGTCCGGCCGTATCGACGAACTGACGGTGATGGTGCGCCCGTTGTCGGGGGCGCAGGCGCTCCAGGCGGCGATGGGCGCGCAGTTCGAACGGATCGCCCAGGAGGCACAGGAGGCACAGGCGCGTTCGGGAGGCTGAGTCCGCCCCGGGCACATGCGAACGATGAGGAGGGGGCGGGGCGGGAGGGGCCGGAGAACGGGATCCCTGGCCGCCCGGCTCCTTTCGTGGTAAGGTTCGGGGAGCACTTGTGTACGCCCCCTCTGGGGCGCCGGTGCAGGTTTCCCTTCGGTTCGCCGACCCGCCCGTCGCGATGCGACCGGCGCGTCCGCTTCTCAGCACAACCTCGCGAGACCGGGTCTTTCCCCGCCGTGTCCGAGGTGCTGTTCCCGCCGTCCGGAGGCGTGTCGTCCGACCCCTCGCACGGCTTTCCCCCTCCTTCCTTCGCATGTCCCAGCCCGTGTCCTCGAAAGGACCGAACTCCATGACCACCACACTCGAACACCCCCCTGTGCAGCAGTCCCCGGCCGAGATCGCCGACGGTGTCCTCGACATCGACGCGGGCGGGAAGGGACGTCTGCGGGGTCCGAGCCTCCAGCCCGAGCCGTCCGACCTCTCCCTCTCCCCCGCGCTGATCCGCCGCCACGGCCTGCGCAAGGGCGACCGCGTCGAGGGGGTGCCGGGCGGGCGCGGAACCCTGACCGACGTCGTCCGGGTCAACGGCCGCGCATCCGACCGACAGGGCGGCCGGCGTCACTTCCGTGACCTGACGCCCCTGCACCCCCACGAGCGGCTGCGTCTCGAACACCCGGCGGCCGGCCTGACCGGACGCGTCGCCGACCTCCTCGCCCCGGTCGGCAAGGGGCAGCGCGGTCTGATCGTGGCCCCGCCGAAGACCGGCAAGACCGTCCTCCTGCAGCAGATCGCCGCCGCGGTCGCCGGCAACCACCCCGAGGCCCGGCTCATGGTGGTCCTGCTCGACGAACGGCCCGAGGAGGTCACCGACATGCGCCGTTCCGTGCGCGGTGAGGTGTACTCCTCGACCTTCGACCAGAGCGCCAAGCAGCACATCGCGCTCGCCGACCTCGTCATCGAGCGTGCCAAGCGCTTGGTGGAGGCAGGGGAGGACGTCGTCATCCTCCTCGACTCCCTCACCCGGCTGTGCAGGGCGCACAACAACGCCGCCGCCTCCTCCGGCGGCCGCACCCTCAGCGGCGGAGTCGACGCCGGGGCACTGCTCGGGCCGAAGCGGTTCTTCGGTGCCGCCCGGAAGGCGGAGGAGGGCGGTTCCCTCACCATCCTCGCCACCGCGCTGGTGGAGACCGGCTCGCGCGCCGACGACTACTACTTCGAGGAACTCAAGAGCACGGGCAACATGGAGCTGCGCCTGAGCCGTGAACTCGCCTCCCGCCGGGTGTTCCCGGCCGTGGACATGACCGGCTCCGGCACCCGCCGCGAGGAACTGCTCCTCTCCGCCGCCGAGTCGGCCACCGTACGCGGACTGCGGCGCGCGCTGCAGAGCCGGGACGGGCAGTCCGGTCTGGAGACCCTGCTGGAGCGGATGCGCCGGACGCCGGACAACGCCACGTTCCTGCGCGCCGTCCAGCCGACACTGCCCACCACCTGACGGGTCGCCCGGTGACGGACCGCTGCCTGGCGGGTCGCCCGGGACGGACCGCCGCTGACGGGGCGCCCGGTGACGGACCGCCGCTGACGGGTCGCCGGCCGGGGAGGGCGGCCGGTGATCCCTACGGCATCCGGGTGCTTGCGGGCGCCGCCCGGCCCGGGCAGCGTGGCGTTCCGCGTGCCCATTCCTACGTTTGCGGTATGACTATCGGATTCTCATCCCGGGCGGCTCGATCCACCTGCGTGCTCTGCGCGGCAGGACTGCTCACGCTCCTGCCCGCCGCCGCGGCCGCCCGTGCGGAGCGGCCGGACCCCGGTCCGCCCGGCGGGCCGCGGACGGTGGCCGCCCAGCCGTCGCTGCTGTACCGGTCGGGTACGCAGGTCCGCCCCCGCCGCGGGGCGCCCGAGGTCCCCGATGTCTCCGCGCTGTCCTGGGTGGTCGCCGACGCCGGCACCGGTGACGTGCTGGCGGCGCACGACGCGCATCGCAGGCTGCCTCCGGCCAGCACCCTCAAGACGCTGTTCGCGCTCACGGTGCTGCCCGTCCTGCCGGGCGGCATCCGCCACGAGGTGAGCGCGGACGAACTGTCCGGCCTCGGTCCGGGCAGCAGCCTGGTGGGAGTCGTCGAGGGTCACACGTACCGCGTCTCCGACCTGTGGAACGGCGTCTTCCTCAACTCCGGCAACGACGCCGTCCGCGTCCTCGCCTCGCTCACCGGCGGCTGGCGCGCCACGGCCGCCCGGATGCAGGCCGAGGCCCACGCCCTCGGCGCCCGCGACACCCACGTCAGCTCGCCCGACGGCTACGACGCGCCCGGCCAGGTGTCGTCGGCGTACGACCTCGCGGTCTTCGGCCGGGCCGGGCTGCGCAATCCGGACTTCGCGCGGTACTGCGCCAAGGTCTTCGCGATGTTCCCCGGCCGCGACGGGGACGCCTACGGCATCCGGAACACCAACCGGCTGCTGACGGGCGAGGACGGCGTGGAGCCGTACCCCGGGCTGATCGGCATCAAGAACGGCTACACCAGCAACGCCGGCAACACGCTGATCGCCGCCGCCCGGCGCGACGGGCGGACCCTGGTGGCGACCGTCATGAACCCGCAGGAGGGCGGCGGCCACGCGGTGTACGAGGAGGCCCGGGCACTGCTCGACTGGGGATTCGAGGCGACCGGGAGCGTCGATCCGGTGGGATCGCTGGCGCCCGGTGGCGTCCGTCCGCGCCAGGGCCCGCAGGCGGTGCCCGCGACGGTCACGGCGGCACGCGCGTCGCACGACGGCCCGGGCTGGGCGGAGACCGGCGCGATCGTGGGCGTCGCCGGGCTCGGCGCGGCCGTCATGGCGCTCGTGCTGCGGCTGAAGCTCGTGCGCGTGGAGGGAAGCTGACCGTCCCTGCCCCCGCGCGCGTCCGGGTCAGAACACCGACAGCCCCGTCAGGGTCGTGAAGCGGTCCAGCGCCGCCACCCCGGCCACCGAGTTGCCCCGCTCGTCCAGGCCGGGGCTCCACACGCACAGCGTGCAGTGGCCCGGCACGACCGCGATGATCCCGCCGCCGACCCCGCTCTTGCCCGGCAGCCCCACCCGGTAGGCGAAGTCGCCGGCCGCGTCGTACGTCCCGCAGGTCAGCATCACCGCGTTGACCTGCTTGGCCTGACTGCGGCTGAGCAGCCTGGTGCCGTCGGCCCGGATGCCGTGCCGGGCCAGGAACCCGGTGGCGAGGGCGAGGTCGGCGCAGGACGCGGCGACGGAGCACTGGCGGAAGTACTGCTCCAGCAGGACCGGCACGGGGTTGTCGATGTTGCCGTAGGACGACATGAAGTGGCCCAGGGCCGCGTTCCTGTCGCCGTGCGCGGTCTCGGAGGCGGCGACCTCCTCGTCGTAGGTCAGGTCCGGGTTGCCGCTCTCCGCGCGCAGGAACGCGAGCAGTTCGCCCGCCGCGTCGCCGGTACGGGTGTGCAGGCGGTCGGTGACGACGAGGGCGCCGGCGTTGATGAACGGGTTGCGCGGGATGCCGTTCTCGTACTCCAGCTGCACCAGGGAGTTGAACGGGTTGCCGGACGGCTCGCGGCCCACGTGCTCCCACAGGGCGTCGCCCTCGCGGGCCAGGTCGAGGGCGAGGGTGAAGACCTTGGTGATGGACTGCGCGGAGAACGGCTCCCGCCAGTCCCCCACCCCGTACACCGTGCCGTCCGGCTCGGCGACCGCCATGCCGAAGCGGCGCGGATCGCGGGCGGCGAGCGCCGGGATGTAGTCGGCGGGCCGGCCGCTGCCCGGGGTGCGTTCGATCTCCTCGGCGATGCGCTCCAGGACCGGCTGGAACCGCGTGGACGTACTCATGAGCGCCATTGTCCCTCCGGTCCGCTCCCGGTGTGGTGCCGGGAACCGCAGGTCCGGGGGTGGTGCTGGCTCCACCCCGCTTCGGGGGCAGACGTCATTCCGCGGCGAACGCACCGTCCACATACTGAGGTGCATGGCGAATCAAACGGTGCTCGTCGAGAGCCTGCCCCCGCGCGAACAGGAAAAGGGACGCGGAAAAGGGAGCGACTTTTCCGAACTCTCACGGCGCATAGCCGACGCGGGGCTGCTCCGGCGCCGCCCGCTCTATTACACGGTGCGTTTCGGTGCCGTCGCCCTGGCGCTCGCCGGGGGTGTCGCGGCGTTCGTCGCGCTGGGCGACAGCTGGAGCCAGCTGTTCGTCGCGGCGGCCCTGGCCGTCGTCTTCGGCCAGCTCGCGCTGGCCGCGCACGACCTCGCCCACCGGCAGGTCTTCTCCCGCCGGCGTCCCAGCGAGGCCGGTGGTCTCCTGGTGGCCAACCTGCTGCTGGGCATGAGCTACGGCTGGTGGATGAACAAGCACACGCGCCACCACGCCAACCCCAACCACGAGGAGAAGGACCCGGACGTCTCGCCCGACATCCTGGTCTGGTCACGGCGCCAGGCGCGCGCGGCGAAAGGGCTGCCCCGATTCGTCGGAAAGCATCAGGCCGCCCTTTTCTTCCCGCTGCTGACGCTGGAGGGCCTCAATCTGAGTTTCAACAGCTTCAAGGCGCTGCGCAGCCCGTCGATGAAGCGTCCGGTTCTGGAGGGCACGCTGCTCGTCGCCCATTTCGTCCTGTATTTCGGCGGCCTGTTCACCCTCCTCTCCCCCGGCAAGGCTCTGGCCTTCATCGCCGTGCACCAGGGGCTGTTCGGTGTCTACCTGGGGTCGGTCTTCGCGCCGAACCACAAGGGCATGCCGATGATCGAGGAGGGCATGCGGCTCGACTTCCTGCGCCGTCAGGTGCTGACCTCGCGCAACGTGCGGGGCGGCATCCTCGTCGACGCCTTCATGGGCGGCCTGAACTACCAGATCGAGCACCACCTCTTCCCCAGCATGCCGACCCCCGCCCTCGGCAGGGCGCAGGAGATCACCGAGCGGTACTGCGCCGAGCTGGGCGTCCCCTACTGCCAGACGGGGCTGCTCGCCTCGCACCGTGCGGCGCTGCGGCACCTCAGGAGCGTGGGTGAGCCACTGCGCGACGCCCGCTGAAACGGCGGCGGGGCGGGCCGGGTCCGGCGTAGGGCGTGCTGCGGTCAGCTGTGCGGCACGCCTGTGCCGTCCTACCGCACCGAGACCGGCGCCACGCGTCACGCCCAGAGCGCGTCGGCCAGTGTCACCCCCGCGAACGCCGCCCCGAGACCGGCCGCCACGCTCGCCGCCACGTTCACGGCGGCCTGGAGGCGGGCGCCCGTCTCGGTGAGCCGGAGCGTCTCGTAGGAGAAGGTCGAGTACGTCGTGAGGGCGCCGCACAGCCCGGTGCCGAGCAGCAGCCGCAGTTCCGATCCCGCCGCTCCGGCCAGTGCGGCACCGGTGAGCAGGCCCAGGATCAGGGAGCCGACGACGTTGACCGTGAAGGTGCCCCAGGGGAAGTCCGAGTCGTGCCGGGAGCGCACGGCCCGGTCGGTGAGGTGGCGCAGCGGGGCCCCCACCATGCCGCCCGCGACGACCAGCAGCCAGTTCACGACGCCTCCCCGCCCGGCGCTTCCGGTTCGCCGCCGCCGGCGGACACCAGCGCGCGGCGGGTCGCCAGGGTGGCCGACCACACCGCCGCGAGGGCGGCGAGCGGGGTCGCGGCGAGGTAGGCCAGTCCCGTGCCGATCCGGTCGGCGGCGAACAGGTCGCGCAGGTCGACGGCGTAGGTGGAGAAGGTGGTGAAGCCGCCGAGCACCCCGGTGCCCAGGAAGGGCCGGACCAGGCGGTGCACGTCCCACACCTCGGTGACGGCCACCATGAGCACGCCCATCAGGGTGCAACCGGTGACGTTGACCCAGAAGGTCGTCCAGGGGAAGCCACCGGTCTGCGCCGGCCACCAGAGGGAGGCCGCGTAGCGGGCCGCGGCGCCCGTTCCGCCGCCGAGGGCGACCGCCGCGAGGACCGGTGCCTGGCCGGACCGGCCGGATCGGGCGGGCCGGTCCGGCCGGGCGGCGGCGCTCTCGGCGTTCGGGGATGTCATGGTCGGGCGTCTCCTACTCGACGGGCGAGGGGGAGGCCGGCCCCACCGCCGTGCCGCGCGCATCGGCCGCGGCTGAGGGACAGGTTAACGCCGGGTCCGCGTCCGGGCCTCGCGGGCGGCACCGCACGGCTCCCGCCTCAGCGGTGGCGGAACCACGCGGTCGCCGGCAGCGCCCGGTCGTCGTAGCCGAACAGGGCCTGGTTCTCCCAGCCGTTGCCGGAGGAGGGGTCGGCGGGGTCCCAGCCGTTGCCGTCCACGGCGGTCCAGGTCGCCTCCCACTGGAAGACGCCGAGGCCGCGGCCGGCCGGGACGGCCTCCACGATGTTCGCCACCGTGTCCATCCACGCCGCCTGCCCCGCCGGGGTCGCAGGGTAGCCGGGGACCAGTTCGCCGGGGACGTCGATGATGTTCTCGTGGGCGTCCTCGCTGTCCAGCCGGAACGGGTAGGCGGTCTCGGCGACGAAGACCGGCCTGCCGTAACGGGCGGCCGTGTCGTCCAGGGTGGTCTGGAAGTCGGACAGCGGTCCGTGCCAGTAGCCGTAGTACGACAGGCCGATGACGTCGAACCGGACGCCGTGCGCGACGGCGTTGTCGAACCACCAGCGGGTGCCCGCCAGGTCGCCGCCCTTGGCGAGGTGCAGCGCGACGGGTGTGGCCGCGTCGACCCTCTTGACGGCGTCGTACCCGCTGTTGATCAGCCCGGCGAGCTGCGTCCAGTGGTCCGTGGAGCCCTCGCTCCAGAGCATGCCGCCGTTGATCTCGTTGCCGACCTGCACCATGTCGGCCCCGGTGCCCTGGGCCTCGAGCGCGGACAGTACGTCATAGGTGTGGTCGTACACGTCCTTCTTGAGCCGGTCGTAGGAGTGGCCGGCCCAGGCGGCGGGCTTGCTCTGGGCGCCCGGGTCGGCCCAGGTGTCCGAGTAGTGGAAGTCGACCAGCAGCTTCATGCCCTGGGCCTTGACCCGCTTGGCGGTCGCCAGCACGCGGGCCTTGTCGTTGTAGCCGTCGGCCGGGTTCACCCAGACCTTCAGGCGGGCGTAGTTCATGCCGGCGGACCTCAGGATGCCGAGCGCGTCGCCCGGGGTGCCGGAGGCCGTGCGGTAGACGCCGCCCATGGCCTCGCTCTTGGCGAGCGAGGAGACGTCGGCCCCCTTGACGCTCAGGCCGGTCGCGGTGCCGGGGGTGAAGGTCAGGTCGTCCACGTTGATCCAGTTGCCGGCGTTCGCGTCGCTGGTGACGCTCACGGTGCACCGGCCGCCCTTCACTTCGACGGGCACGACGATCCTGATCCACCCGCTGGCGGACACCGGAAGGCTGGTGCGCCGCTCGGCGCCGCCGCAGTTCTTCAGGGCCAGGTGGGCGGAGTTCTGGCCGCCGCCGGAACGGACCCAGGCGGTCAGCCGGTGGCCGCCGTCGGCGAGCCCCGACAGGCGCTGGTAGGTCTCCACCCGGTACGCGGACGAGGACCAGTGGCTCAGGCGGTTGCCGCCACCGCGGCCGCCGGCCTCCGTGTACGAGGCGCCGGCCGCGCCGGACTCCGACCAGCCGCTCGGGGTGGCGGCGCCGGTGCCGTCGGCCTCGAAGCCGCCGTTGGTGAGGGTGCCCGCCGCGTGGGCGGGCGGGGCGGGGAGGGTGGTGAGGGCGAGGCCGGCCACCAGGGGCGGCAGCAGGGCCTTGAGGGTGCGTCCGGGCTGGAACATCGTCGTCCGTGGTCCCTTCGACTGGGGTGGGTGACAGCTGTGCGGGCATCGGGAACTGCGCGGACCGCGTCGGCTGCGGGAACCGCCGAACCGCGGGAAGCGGTCTAGCCGTCGAGGTGGACGACCCGGACGGCGCCGGCGGGGAGGTCGAGGCGGCCCGCCGCGCGCTCGCCGGTCAGCAGCTCGGTGCCGTGCGCCTCCAGCGGCACCTTGGCGTCCGAGGCGGTGTGGTTGACGGCGAACAGGTAGGTGCCGGACTCGCCGGTGCGGCGCACCACCTCGACGTCGCGGGGGAGGTCGGCGCGGGGGGTGACGCCCGCGTCCTCGGCCGCGCGGGCGAGGACGGCGTCGAGGCCGTCGGCGTCGAGGCGGGTGGAGACGTACCAGGCGGTGCCCTCGCCGAGGCGGTGCCGGGTGACGGCCGGGCGGCCCGCCGTCAGGCCGTCGGCGTACGTCCACACCGGTTCGGCGCCGCGGGGCACGACGAACTCCGTCCACACGTCGCCGCTCAGCTCGCCGCCCTCGGGGCCGGTGACGCGCACCCGCTCGCCCGCCAGCAGGGGGGAGAACTCCTCGACGGCGAGGCCGAGCACGTCCCTGAGCGCGCCGGGGCAGGCGCCCTCGTGGACGGCGTCGTGCTCGTCGACGATGCCGGAGAAGTACGACACGACGAGGGTGCCGCCCTGCTCGACGTACGCGCGGAGGTTGTTCCCGGCCGCCTCGGTCGCGAGGTACAGCGCGGGGACGACGACGAGGGGATAGGCCGACAGGTCGGCTTCCGGGTGGGCGAAGTCGACCGTGAGGTGACGGTCGTAGAGGGCCTCGTAGAAGGCGTCGGCGCGTTCGCGGGGATCGTGGTCCTCGCTGGGGCGCCACTGGAGGCTCTGGGCCCACCACGAGTGCCAGTCCCAGAGCATGGCGACGTCGGCCTCGGTGCGGGTGCCGCGGACGGGGTTCAGCGAGTCGAGGGCGGCGCCGAGACCCACCACCTCGCGCCACACGCGGGTGTCGGTGCCGCCGTGCGGGAGCATCGCCGAGTGGAACTTCTCGGCGCCGCGCCGCGACTGGCGCCACTGGAAGAACATGGCGCCCTCCGAGCCGCGGGCCACGTGCGCGAGGGAGTTGCGGGCCATCTGGCCGGGGGCCTTGGCGGGGTTGCGGGGCTGCCAGTTGACGCCCGAGGTGGAGTGTTCGAGCAGCAGCCAGGGGGCGCCGCCGGCGACGGAGCGGGTGAGGTCGGCGGCCATGGCGAGGTTGACGTGGGTGCGGCGGCCGTCGGTGATCAGGTAGTGGTCGTTGGTGACGAGGTCGACCTCGCGCCCCCAGGCCCAGTAGTCGACGGAGTCGCACTGGCTGAGGGCGGTCATGAAGTTGGTGGTGACGGGGACGCCGGGTGACAGCCGGTGCAGGATGTCCCGTTCCGCCGTGAAGTTCTCGCGCATGGTGGCGTCGGCGAAGCGCTTGTAGTCCAGCGCCTGGGCCGGGTTGCCGACCGTCGGCGTCGCGCGCGGCGGGTTGATCTGGTCGAGGTCCGCGTAACGCTGGCCCCAGAAGGCGGTGCCCCAGGCCTCGTTGACGGCGTCGACCGTGCCGTAGGCCGTGGCGAGCCAGCGGCGGAAGTGGGCGGCGCAGGAGTCGCAGTAGCAGGCCGAGACGGGGACGCCGTACTCGTTGTGGACGTGCCAGAGCGCGAGGGCCGGGTGGGTGCCGTAGCGCTCGGCGAGGCGGGTGGTGATGTTCGCGGCGGCGGCGCGGTAGTCGGCGTTGCTGTGGCAGATGGCGCCCCGGGAGCCGAACTCGAACCGCACCCCCTCGGCCGTGACCGGCAGCGCCTCGGGGTGGGCACGGTAGAACCAGGCGGGCGGGGCGACGGTCGGCGTGCCGAGGTCGACGCGGATGCCGTTCTCGTGCAGCAGGTCCAGGACGCGGTCCAGCCAGCCGAAGTCGTACGTGCCCGGGGCGGGCTCCAGCAGGGCCCAGGAGAAGATCCCGGCGCTCACCATCGTGACGCCGGCCTCGCGCATCAGCCGTACGTCCTCCTGCCAGACGTGCTCCGGCCACTGCTCGGGGTTGTAGTCCCCGCCGAAGGCGAGCCCGGCCAGGCCCCTGGGGGTGGTCTCCGGCATGGATGGTCTCCCGATGTGATCGATCAATTGGGAACGTGCACACACATCTTCGGCGGTGCGAGCCCAACATAACCGCACAGTGACAACCATTGACAAGTGTCCGGGATGTTTCTCTACTGTGAACGCTCACAGAAGCATGGCAGGTCTTCGCAGCAGGCGGAGACCCCAGGTCAGGGGAGAGTTCCATGCCGTTCACGAAGCGCCGCCGCCTGGTGACGTCCGCCGTCGCCGTCGCACTCGGGGCCACCGCCCTCGCCGCCTGCGGCTCCTCCGACGAGGGCGGCGACGCCCAGTCGGGTCCGGTCTCGCTGACGTACTGGACCTGGACGCCCGGCATGGACAAGGTCGTCGACCTGTGGAACAAGGGGCCGGGCAAGAAGGAGCAGATCACCGTCACGGTGAAGAAGCAGGCGTCCGGCGACACACTGGTCACCAAGATCCTCACCGCGCACAAGGCCGGTCAGGCACCGGACCTGGTGCAGGCCGAGTACCAGGCACTGCCGACGCTGGTCAGCAACGACGCGCTCGCCGACATATCCGGCGAGGTCGGTGACGTGAAGGGGAAGTTCGCCGAGGGCGTGTGGCAGCAGACCACGCTGGGCACGGACGCCGTGTACGCCGTCCCGCAGGACATCGGGCCGATGATGTTCTACTACCGCGAGGACCTGTTCAAGGAGTACGGCCTAAAGGTCCCGGCCACCTGGGACGAGTTCGCCGAGACCGCGCGCGAGCTGAAGAAGGCGGCCCCCGACAAGGACCTCACCACCTTCTCCGCCAACGACTCCGGCCTCTTCGCGGGCCTCGCCCAGCAGGCCGGCGCCCGGTGGTGGACGACCGAGGGCGAGAAGTGGAAGGTCGGCATCGACGACGCGGCCACCGAGAAGGTCGCCGAGTTCTGGGGCGGCCTCGTCGAGGAGGGTGCCGTCGACAACCAGCCGATGTACACCCCGGCGTGGAACAAGGCACTCAACACCGGCAAGCAGATCGCCTGGGTCAGCGCCGTGTGGGCGCCGGGCACCCTGACCACGGCCGCGCCCGACACCAAGGGCAAGTGGGCGATGGCCCCGCTCCCCCAGTGGTCCGCCGGCGAGAACCGCACCGGGAGCTGGGGCGGCTCGTCCACCGGCGTCACCACCGACTCCGAGCACAAGGACGCCGCCGCCAGGTTCGCCGCGTGGCTGAACACCGACGGCGACGCGCTGAACGCCCTCGCGAAGGAGGGCGGCATCTACCCCGCCTCCACCTCGGCCCAGCTCAGCGGCGCCTTCGCCGAACCGCCGGAGTACTTCTCCAACCAGCCCGACTTCTACACGCGGGCCGCCGCCATCGCGAAGACCACGGCGCCGGCCGCGTGGGGCCCGAACGTCAACGTCGCCTACACGACCTTCAAGGACGCGTTCGGCGCCGCCGCCAAGAACAGGTCCGACTTCTCCGCCGCTCTCGGCACCATGCAGCAGGAGACCGTCGCCGACCTGAAGAAGCAGGGCTTCGAGGTCGCCCCGTGAGCGGCACCACCGCACCCACCACCGCACGCACGGCGGCACGTCGCAGGCCCTTCGGGGTCAGGGGCGCCCCGTACGCCTTCCTGATCCCGGCGATCGTCCTCTTCCTGCTCTTCTTCGCGCTGCCCATCGGCTACGCCGTCCACCTCAGCTTCCGCAAGGTGGAGGTCTCCGGGCTCGGCCTCGGAGCCGGCGCGCGCGAGGAGGTGTGGGCGGGCTTCCAGAACTACGCCGACGCCCTGACCGACGGCGAACTGCTGGCCGGGGCCCTGCGCGTCCTCGCCTACGGCTGCGTCGTCGTCCCCGTGATGCTGGGCCTGGCCCTGCTGTTCGCGCTGATGCTCGACTCCGAGAAGGTGCGTTTCACGCCGGTCACCCGGCTCGCGATCTTCCTGCCGTACGCCATCCCCGGTGTCGTCGCGGCGCTGCTGTGGGGCTTCCTGTACCTGCCGGACGTCAGCCCCTTCTACTTCGTGCTCGACCGGCTCGGTCTGCCGCAGCCCGACCTGCTGGACGGCGGTCCGCTCTACCTCGCCCTGTCCAACATCGCCGTCTGGGGCGGCACCGGCTTCAACATGATCGTCATCTACACCTCCCTGCGGGCCATCCCGGCCGAGGTGTTCGAGGCGGCCAAGCTGGACGGCGCCTCCCCGCTGCAGATCGCGCTGCGGATCAAGATCCCGATGGTGGCGCCGTCGCTGGTGCTGACGTTCTTCTTCTCGATCATCGCCACGCTCCAGGTGTTCAACGAGCCGACCACCCTCAAGCCGCTCACCAATTCCGTCTCCACCACCTGGAGTCCGCTGATGAAGGTGTACCAGGACGCCTTCGGCAACGGTGACGTGTACGCCGCCGCCGCCCAGGCCGCGATCATCGCGCTCGTCACCCTGGTGCTGTCCTTCGGGTTCCTGCGGGCAGCGAACCGCCGCGACAAGCAGGAGGCCACGCGATGAGTTCCCTCGCCGTCCGCAAGGCCCGGCCGGCCGCGGGCACCACGCCCGGCACCGCCCAGGGGCCGCCGCCGCGCCGCCGTATCGCGCTGGTCCCGACGCTCACCCTGCTGCTCGGCGCGGTCTACTGCCTGCTGCCGGTGGCCTGGGTGGTGATCGCCGCCACCAAGTCCGGCAGCGAGCTGTTCTCCACCTTCACCTTCCTGCCGGGCACGGGCTTCGCCGACAACGTGAGCGACCTGAGCGCCTACCGCGACGGCGTCTACTGGACGTGGATGGCCAACTCGGCCCTCTACGCCGGTCTCGGCGCCCTGCTGTCCACGGCCGTGTCGGCGGTCAGCGGCTACGCCCTGGCGACCTACCGCTTCCGTGGCCGGGAGACGCTGTTCAACGTGCTGCTGGCCGGTGTCCTGATGCCGCCCGTGATCCTCGCCGTCCCGCAGTACCTGCTGCTGGCCGAGGCGGACCTGACGGACTCGTACCTGTCCGTGCTGCTCCCCCAGATCCTCTCCCCCTACGGCGTCTACCTGGCGCGGATCTACGCGGCGGCGGCCGTGCCCGCCGATGTCGTGGAGGCCGGGCGGATGGACGGGGCGGGCGAGTGGCGGATCTTCACCCGGGTCGCGCTGCCCATGATGGTGCCGGGGCTGGTGACGGTGTTCCTGTTCCAGTTCGTGGCCGTGTGGAACAACTTCCTGCTGCCGTACATCATGCTCAGCGACGACGAGAGGTTCCCGATCACGCTCGGTCTGTACACGCTGCTGGAACAGGGCGCCAACACGCCCGCGCTGTACACGCTGGTGATCACCGGTGCCTTCCTCGCGGTGCTGCCGCTGGTCGCCCTGTTCCTGGTCGTCCAGCGGTTCTGGAGCCTCGACCTGCTCTCCGGGGCCGTAAAGTCATGACCATGAGCAACACGGGGGGCCGGCGCCGACCGCCCACGATCCACGACGTGGCGCGCGAGGCGGGCGTGTCGCGGGGCACGGTGTCACGGGTCCTCAACGGGGGGCACTACGTCAGCCCGGCCGCGCAGGAGGCCGTCAACGCGGCCATCCGCAAGACGGGTTACGTCGTCAACCGGCACGCCCGGTCGCTGATCACCGGACGCTCGGACTCGGTGGGCTTCCTGCTCACCGAGCCGCAGGAGCGGTTCTTCGAGGACCCGAACTTCAACGTCCTGCTGCGCGGCTGCACCCAGGCGCTGGCCGCGCACGACATCCCGCTGCTGCTGATGCTGGCCGGGACGGAGGACGAACGGCGGCGCATCACGCGGTACATCACGGCGGGCCACGTCGACGGGGTGCTGCTGGTCTCCAGCCACTCGGGGGACCCGGTCGCCGAGGAGCTGCGCGCGGCGGGCGTGCCGCTGGTGGCCTGCGGCAAGCCGATCGGGCTGGGTTCGAAGGTGAGTTACGTGGCCGCCGACGACCGGGACGGCGCCCGGGACATGGTCCGCCATCTGCTGTCGCTGGGGCGGCGCCGGGTGGGCGTGGTCACCGGCCCGCCGGACACCCCGGGCGGCGTGGAGCGCCTCGCCGGCTACCGGGAGGAGCTGGCCGCGGCGGGCGTCGCGTTCGACGAGCGGCTCGTCGTCTCCGGTGACTACAGCCGGGCGAGCGGCGAGGCGGGGGCGGAGCGGCTGCTGACCCGGGCTCCGGACGTGGACGCGGTGTTCGTCGCCTCCGACCTGATGGCGCAGGGTGTGCTGGCCGCGTTGCGGCGGGCGGGGCGGCGGGTGCCCGAGGACGTGGCGGTGGGCGGTTTCGACGACTCCCCCGCGGCGGTCGCGGCCCGTCCCGAGCTGACCACGATCCGGCAGCCCTGGGACCGGATCAGCGCCGAGATGGTCCGGGTGCTGCTGGCCCAGATCGGCGGGGAGGACCCGGCGGCGGTGATCCTGCCGACGGAACTGGTGCGGCGGGACTCGGCCTGAGCCGTAGGCCGGTGCGCCGAGTGCCCTGCCGGTGAGGTGCCGGTGCGCGCGCATTAGTTGCACGGTCAATGACTGACCGCTTCGGTGTTACCGTGCACGTATGGCAGCCAAGACGGCCGGCGCACGGCTCGAGGAACGGTGGCGGGAGATCCTCTCCGTGCACGCGCGCACCATGTGCGAGATCGACCGCGCGCTGCATCCGCACGGTCTGGGCGCGAGCGACTTCGAGGTGCTCGACATCCTCGCGACCGAGGCGCCCGAGGAGGGCGCCCAGTGCCGGGTGCAGAACCTGGTGGGCCGGGTCCACCTGAGCCAGAGCGCCCTGTCCCGGCTCATCGCCCGGCTGGAGAAGGACGGGCTGGTGTCACGCTCGATGTGCGCGGAGGACCGGCGCGGCGTGTACGTCGAGCTGACCGGCGAGGGCCGCGCCCTGCACGCCGAGGTGCTGCCGCTGCAGCGGGCCGTGCTGGCCCGCATGCTCGGCGACGAGGAGGGCGCCCGCCCCTGAGGGCGGGCCCCGGTTCTAGGGGCGGGCCAGCAGGGTGCGTACGCCGTCGGACGTGAGCGTGAGGCGGTGCTCCGAGCCGGCGTCTATGGACAGCGACAGGTCGTCGGCCGGCCACTGCGCGGCGAGGGCGCCCAGCGGCACCATGCGGTAGCGGGACACGTACGGCAGCAGGCCGGCCATCTCCAGCTCCGAGGTGAACACCGGCACCACCTGACGGCCGCCCTGCTGTTCCAGCACCGGCAGGGCCAGCATCCCGGGGTCGGCGGCGTCCTGGTCGTTCGCGTCGTCGGGCACCGGGACGAGGACGTCGCTGCTCGCGAGCGTGTCGAGCGCCGCCGTGTCCTCGGTGTTCTCGGCCAGCACGTCCAGCGCGCGCTGGGCGGGCGAGACGGAGTTGTCGTTCGCGGGTGTTTCCATGACAGATCCCTGGTAGCGGCATGGGTGGGCTCCGCCCCGGTGATCGGCACGGGGGCGGTTCAGGCTCGCGTACCCGATCGCCCGGGGCGCAATCACATCCGCGGGCTCACCCCGGCGTGAAGGGGGCGTCGAGGCGTTTTCCGCGGCACACCGCAACCTTTCCCCCAATCCGCCTGTCTCACCGGATAAAGGAAATCGCATCCCTCGGAGGACATCATGCGACGGGACAGGGCGGCATGGATGGCGGTCGTCCTCGCGGGCGCCGCCCTGGGGACGGCCACGGTCGCGGCGGACGCGGCACCGGCCGCCGAGGCGCGCGGCACCGCGCGAAGCGGCACGCACACCACGGCGTGCCCCACCGGCTGGGGCAGCCTCGACAAGACCCGCGTCGCGGGGACGACGACACCGGTGGAGGACGTCGGGACCGGCCGTCACGCGTGCTTCGACCGGCTGGTCGTCCACGTGCCCGGCGCGAGGGCGGGCGACCTCGGCCACTTCGTGCGGTACGTCGGCCGCCTGCACCAGGACGGCTCGGGCCGCCCGATCGCGGTCGGCGGCGGAGCCGTCCTCGAGGTCCGGGTCGCCGCGCCCGGATACCGCCCCGAGACGGGGGCGCCCACCTATCCCGGACGGGCCGGCCGGCCCCTGCCGGGCGTGGACCTCACCGGGTACCGCACCTTCCGGGACGCCCGGTTCGCCGGCAGCTTCGAGGGCGAGACCCAGATCGGGCTCGGCGTCCGCGGCCGGCTGCCGTTCCGGGTGCTGGCGCTCGACGGGCGGGTCGTGGTGGACGTCGCCCACACGTGGAGCGGCGCGCGCTGAGGCGGGCGGCCGTGAGCACCGGGGGCCGATCATCTGATCGCCAAGGGGCCCACTTGATCGATCAGAAGGGCGATGGGGTTAGCATATGAGCGCCGCCTAGCTCGAAAGATAGAGACGTGACTGCCAACGACGACTCGTTCACCAACTGGAAGAACCGCGAGGAGATCGCGGAGTCGATGATCCCGATGATCGGGAAGCTGCACCGTGAGCGGGACGTCACCGTCCTGCTGCACAGCCGCTCCCTGGTGAACAAGTCGGTGGTCAGCATCCTCAAGACCCACCGCTTCGCCCGGCAGATCGCCGGCGCGGAGCTGTCGGTCACCGAGACGATGCCCTTCCTGCGGGCCCTCACCGCGCTCGACCTCGGCCCCTCGCAGATCGACATCGGCATGCTCGCCGCCACCTGGAAGAGCGACGACCGCGGGCTGACGGTGGAGGAGTTCACCGCCGACGCCGTCGCGGGAGCCACCGGCGCCAACAAGATCGACCGGCGTGAGGGGCGTGACGTCGTCCTGTACGGCTTCGGCCGCATCGGCCGGCTCGTCGCCCGCCTGCTCATCGAGAAGGCCGGCTCGGGCAACGGCCTCAGGCTGCGCGCCATCGTCGTCCGCGGGGGCGGCGAGCGGGCCGCCGAGGACATCGTCAAGCGCGCCTCGCTGCTGCGCCGCGACTCCGTGCACGGCCAGTTCCAGGGCACGATCACCGTCGACGAGGACAACAGCACGATCCTCGCCAACGGCAACGCCATCAAGGTGATCTACGCCGACGACCCGACGCAGGTCGACTACACGGCGTACGGCATCAAGAACGCCATCCTCATCGACAACACCGGCAAGTGGCGCGACCGCGAGGGCCTGTCCAAGCACCTGCGCCCCGGCGTCGACAAGGTCGTGCTGACCGCGCCGGGCAAGGGCGACGTCCCCAACATCGTCCACGGCGTCAACCACGACACCATCAAGCCGGACGAGCGGATCCTGTCCTGCGCCTCCTGCACCACCAACGCGATCGTGCCGCCGCTGAAGGCGATGGCCGACGAGTACGGCGTGCTGCGCGGCCACGTGGAGACCGTCCACTCGTTCACCAACGACCAGAACCTGCTGGACAATTACCACAAGTCGGACCGTCGTGGCCGCAGCGCGCCGCTGAACATGGTCATCACGGAGACGGGCGCCGCCTCCGCGGTGGCCAAGGCCCTCCCGGACCTCAAGGCGAAGATCACCGGCAGCTCGATCCGGGTCCCGGTGCCGGACGTGTCGATCGCGATCCTGAACCTCCAGCTCGCCCGCGAGACCTCCCGCGAGGACGTGCTGGAGTACCTGCGCGAGGTGTCGCTGACGTCGCCGCTCAAGCGCCAGATCGACTTCATCGGCGCACCCGACGCGGTGTCCAGCGACTTCATCGGCTCGCGCCACGCCTCGATCGTCGACGCCGGCGCGCTGAAGGTCGAGGGCGACAACGCGATCCTCTACCTCTGGTACGACAACGAGTTCGGCTACTCGTGCCAGGTCGTGCGCGTCGTCCAGCACGTCTCCGGGGTGGAGTACCCGACGTACCCGGCGCCCGCGGTCTGATCGCGGCGGCATGCGCGAGGGGCGGTGGGAGCCTGGCTCCCACCGCCCCTCGCGCGTGCGGGGCCGGGTGGCGGCCGGCCGGCATCGGCCGACCGCGGCCGGGGCATGCGTGTGGTGGCGTCCGCCCGGGCGCCGCCCCGCACGACGGCCGGCTGAAACGAGAATGGGTACATGGACGGACTGGTTCGGCGCTCCCTCTGGGTCGAGGTCCTGATCTGGTGCGTGGCGGTGCTGAGCCTGACCGTCCTGGCCGCGGCCGCCGTCGTGCGCGGCACCGTGCTCGATCCGACGTTCTACGGCCAGGTGCTGGAGGACGAACGGGCCTACCAGCGGTTCTACGACGAGGTGCTGGTCGATCCGGCCGGCACCCCGCTGACCCAGGAGCTGCTGGACCGGCTGCCCGTTCCGCAGTCCACGATCACCTCCAACATCAAGGTCGTCATCCCGCCGGAGACGCTGCGGGCCATGGGCGACCGGCAGATCGCCGAGATGATCCACTACCTGGAGGGAGACCGCGACCGGCTCCGGCTCACCGTGGACCTGGAGCCGGTGGTGGCGAACGTCGAGCGGCTGAGCCAGGCCTACTTCGGTGATGCCGTCGCCGCTCTCCAGCAGCGGTCCGAACCCGACTTCCAGGCGTTCGTGCAGCGCCTGTCGGAGCTGGCGGCGCAAGTGGTGGCCGGGGAGGCGCCGCTGGAGGACCTGCCGACGCTGCCGCTGTCCCACGGCCAGGCGGTCGCGGCCACGGACGCGCTGATGCGCCTGGTGCCGTCCGACGCGCCCGCCGGCCTGAGGTCCACCGTGCAGACGGCCCTGGACCGGGGGGACGTGGCCGCGGCCCTGGCCGCTCTCGCGCCGGTCGCCCTGACGGACCAGGTCCGGGCGGCCGCGGCGGAGTTGCTGCGGGAGGCGCGGGATGGGACGTGGGTCGTCACCGTCGGCCTCGGCCCGGCGCGGGAGGTGCCGGCGCCGGTGGACCGCGCGCGTTCCGTCACCCGCCTCTTCCAGCAGGTGGTGGAACCCGCGGCCGCCGTGCTGGGCGCCGCCGCGCTCACCCTGTTGTGGTTCTCCACCCCGGGCCCCGCCAAGCGCCGGCTGCTGCCGCTCGGGTGGGCGCCGGCCGCCGCGGCCACGCTGATGGCGCTGACCGTGCTCCTGCTGCGCCTCACCCTGGGCGACGCCCTGTTCGACCCGCCCTCGTCGTGGCCCCCGACCGCGTCCGAGCTCCTCGGCGACGTCCAGGCCGCCGCGCTCGACCGGCTCCTGACCACCGCCACCGTCGTCGCGGTGATCCTGCTCGCCGCCGGCGCCCTGCTGATCACGGTGGGCTGGGTCTGGCAGACCCGGCCCGGTGTGCCGGTGCTCACCGATCCGCGGCACGGCCCCGCCCTGACCTTCGCCGTCACCGCGTGCGCGCTGGTCGGCACGATGGTGGCCCCGGTGGCGATCACCGGCTCCTCGCCGCGCATCTGCCAGGGCAGCGCCGAGCTGTGCGACGCCCGGTACGACGAGATCGCCCAGCTCGCCTCGCACAACGCCATGGCCACGACGGCGGACCGGTTCATCGGCCCCCTGCAGGACCCGGACATCGTCGGCCAGCTCGACGCGGGGGTACGGGTCCTGCTCCTCGACACCCACCGCTGGGAGCGGCCCGACGAGGTCGCGGCCCGGCTGGACGCCTCGGACTTCGCCCCGGCCCTGCGACGCCGGCTCACCGGGATCCTGGAACGGGTGAACCCTCCCCACCCCGGCCTGTGGCTGTGCCACTCGGTGTGCGGCGCCGGCGCCCTGGAACTGGCGCCCACGCTGCGCCAGATCGGTGACTGGCTGCGGGCGAACCCCACGGAGGTCGTCACCCTGATCCTCCAGGACGGCGTCGGTGCCGTGGAGAGCCAGGGGGCCTTCGAGCGGGCCGGGCTGTCCGACCTGCTGTACGCGCCCGACGCCGACCCCGACCGGCCGTGGCCGAAGCTCGCCGACATGATCGACAGCGGCCGGCGGCTGGTGGTGTTCGCGGAGAAGGCCGACGGCCCCGCGCCCTGGTACCGGAACTTCTACCGGTACGGCATGGAGACGCCGTTCGCCTTCCGCAGCCCGGACGAGATGTCGTGTCTGCCGAACCGGGGCGGCACCGACAAGCGGCTCTTCCTGCTCAACCACTTCGTCACGGCCGGCGGCGGACGCCGCCTGGACGCCGGTCTCGTCAACTCCCGCCAGCGGGTGCTGGAGCGGGCGCACGCCTGCGAGCAGCGGCGCGGGCGGCCGGTCAACTTCGTGGCGGTGGACTACGCGACGATCGGCGACGCGCTCGGCGCGGTCGACGAGCTGAACGCCGAGCGCCGCCGGGACGACGGACGCTTCCCCGTGGGACGGTCACCGGACAGGCTCGGCGACGCGGCGCGGGCAGTGTCGCGTCGCGTCGCGTCGCCGAGCGGGTAGGTTCCGGCGGCCTGGAACGTGACCGCCGCCGGTCCTACCGGTTGATCCTGAACTGGGAACCCGGTTCTATCCGGACGTCCTCCTCGGCCGAGTTGGTGATGGTCACGTCGGTCAGCGTGGCGCTGCCGCGGGCGCCGCCCATCGCCAGGATGCCGGAGCCGTTGTTGGACCGGTCGATGCGCACGCCGGTGATCTTCACGTCCGGCATCGCGCCGCCTCCCGTCTTGAACTGGATGCCGTCGTAGGTGGAGTCGAGGATCTCGGTGTCGCGGATGGTCACGCCCGGGATGTCCTGGCCCTGCGCGAAGAGGGTGATGGCGCCGAACTCCTGCGCCTCGCCCCAGAACGCGCCCCCGGTCCGGTGCAGGGCGTTGCCCGCGATCAGGGTCTGCCCGGAGAAGGGCAGCGGGTCGTGGTCGGTGGCGAGCATGATGCCCGGGTAGTTCATGGTGTCGGAGATGACGTTGTTCTCGACGGTGTTGCCGTAACCGCCGTACACCGCTATGCCGTTGGCCCGCCACGGCAGCTGGATCGTGTTGTTGCGGAAGTGGTTGTCGTGGCCGACGTCCACGGCGGTGTCCTTGACGTACTTGCTGGCCCACACGGCGAGCGAGTCGTCGCCCGTGTTGCGGAAGGACGAGTTGTGGACCGTGGAGTTGCGGGTGCCGTTGGCGAAGTTGATGCCGTCGGCGTAGGTGTTGCGGATCCGCATGCCGGTGAACTCCAGGCCGTCACCGGGGCCCCACAGCTCGGGGATGTTGGAGTAGTCGCGGCCGGCCCAGACGCCGACGTTGGCGTGCTCGATCCACACGTTGCTGATCCTGGTGCCCTTGCCGAAGCGGCCGTTGAGGCCGACGCCGCCCTCGTGGTTGCCGTCTCCGCCGCGGATGGTGCCCGAGCCGAGGATGGCGAGGTCGGAGATCTGGGTGTTGTGGTCGATGTCGAAGCCGAAGTTGCCCTCGTGCGGGTGGTTGATGCCGCCGGCCTCGTGCGGCGGGGTCAGGGTGTACAGCTGGGAGTGCCACATGCCGGCGCCGCGGACGGTGACGTCGCGGATGCCGACCTGGTTGTGCTGGCCCCGGTTCTGCGGGTCGTCGGTGAGGATCTTCTGCTCCTGGCGCCACTGCCCGGCCGGGATCCACACGCAGGGGATCTGCCCGTTCTGGTCGGCGGTGACGGCGCGCTGGATGGCGTCGGTGTCGTCGAGTCCGTCGCCGGGGACGGCTCCGTACTCGGTGATGGAGACGCAGCCGGCGGGCTTGGCGGCGGGGGGCGCCACCTGCTCCAGGTCGATCAGGTCGATGACGTGGAAGGCGGCCGAGTCGCTCGCGTCGCGCTGGAGGCGGAACGCGGTGCCCGGCGGGAAGGTCCGGTCCAGCAGCGCGTGGGACTCGTCGAACAGCCGCCGCGCGTCGCCGCCGGGCCGGTTGGTGAGGCCCTCGGGGTCGTCGGTGTTGCCGTACAGCCAGCTGTGCTTGGACGACAGGTTCAGCTTCCGTACGAAGGCGCCGTCGGCGTAGAGGCTGATCGTGGCCTGCGCCCCGCCGCCGCCGGGGGCGTCGGGGATGGAGTTGCGCACCACGATGGAGTTGGTGGGTGTGGTGGAGGTGAACTCGACGTACTCGCCGGTGGCGTCGAGCCGGACGGACTTGCGGCCCGAGGACTCGGTGCCGAAGTTGGTGTGGCCGAAGGTGCGCTTGGCGTCGGTGGTGAGCAGGGTGCCGTTGTGACGGCCGTCCTCCGCCTCGTACTCGGTGTACGGGACGGCGGCGCCGCGTCCGACGACGAGGGACTTGGCGAGGACGTTGTTGTTCTCGTCGGTCTCGGTGACGACGCCGGTCGCGTCGGCGGTGGCGGAGAGGGTGACGCCGCCGGTCGCCGTCCAGGTGCCGCTGATCGGCACGTTCACCGTGGCACCGGCCGCCACCGCGCCGGTCGTGCCGTTCAGGGTGGTGGTGCCGGCCTGCAGCCGGGTCACCGAGCCCGCCTCCACGGCGCTCGTGCCGCGGTTGTGCACGGCGACGGTGAAGGAGACGCGGGCGCCCACGGCCGGGTTGGCCGGGTCGCTGGTGATGGAGCGCACCTCCAGGTCGGGGCCGGGCGCCCGGTCGACGACGAGCCGGTCGCCGGCGGTGCGGCTGTTGTTGGAGTCGTCCAGTTCGGCGACCGTGTCGCGCGGGTCGACCACGGCGGCGACGGCGTGGCTGCCGGCGGCGTGCGTGCCGGTCCGGACGGCGACCGTGGCGGAGGCGCCGGGGTCGAGGGCGGGTACCTCCGCGCTGCCGGCGGTGGTGCCCGCGACCGTGACCTCGGCGGTCGTCGCGGCCGAACGCGCGGTACCGGCGTTGCGGACCGTGGCGTTCACGGTGACCTCGTCCCGCTCGGAGGGGTCCGCGGGTGACCAGTCGAGGCCGGTGACGGTCAGGTCGGGCGCGGGAGCGGCGGTGCCGACGACCTGGAACTCGGCGACCTGGCCGCCGGGCGCGCCGGTGTTGGAGAAGAACCTCAGCCGTACGTCGGAGACGCGGCCGGTGACCGGGATGGTCACCGTGTTGCCCTGGCCGGGGCTGAAGGCGTGGTCGGCGCGGGCGCGCAGCGAGGTGAAGTCGCTCTGGCCCGTCGCGCGGCCGAGGACCTGGATGCCCTGGGTCCGGGCGGCCCAGACGGGGTCGGGGTTGAGCTTGACGACCACGGCGCTGATGTCCGCGTCGGCGCCGAGCTTCACGGTGAGGTCGGCGGGGTGGCCGGCCGCTTCCCAGTAGGTCGAGGTGGAGTCGTCGGTGGCGTTGGCCGCGACGTAGGAGTGCACCGAGGAGGTGGCCTCGGCGGGCTTGTTGCGGGCCAGGTTGGTGCCGGTGGGCGGTGGCTCGGTGACGACGTCGTCGCCGTACACCTCCAGTTCGGACAGCTGCGCGGCGTTCCAGCCGGTGTTGCCGGTGACGTGGACGCGGACGTAGCGCGCGTCGGTGGGGGCGGCGAGGTCGACGGCGACGGTGTTGGCCCGGGCCGGGTCGAACGCCCGTCCGGCCGAGGCGGCGAGGGTGCGGAAGGTGGAGCCGTCGGTGCTGCCCTGGAGGGAGAGGGTCTGGCTGCGGTTCTCCCACCCCGAGGGCAGTTTGAGGACCACCCGCTCGACGTCGCGGGCCTCACCCAGATCGACCTGCACCCACTGCGGGAAGGAGCCGGCCGGGCCCTCCCAGTAGCTCGCCTGGGTGCCGTCGGTGGCGTTCCCGGCGGGGTAGGCGCCGTGCGAGCCGCCCGCCGTGGCCGGGCGGCCGAGGGCGAGGTTGACGTCGGCGGCGGCCGGAGCGGCGTGTGCTCCGGCGGCGAAGGGCAGCGGGAGCAGCCCGGCCGTCATCAGCCCGGCGACGACGGCGCCCGTCAGCGACCGTCGGCCGAGGGATCTCCATCTCATGGGGGTCCTCTGTTCCGTGGGGAGTCGGGAGGCGCGACGGACCGGCGGGGAGGGGGAAGCACCGACGCACCGACCATGCGCGCCAATTGAGCAGGACAGTCGATTCTTTGCGGAAAGTTCGTCATCAGATTTCTAGCGCGTCACGCTTTTGTCAACGGTCCCGGATACGGCGGGATCCGGCACGCAACTCGCTTGCGCCGCTTGCGAGTTCCTTGCGTCGCCGCTGAGCTGCGAAGGGCGACGGACGGTGGCGTGGACGGGCTCGCTGAACCTCGTACGGCACGCAAGTCGTGCACGGAGTCGAGAAACCAGAAGGCCGGCCCGGCACCCTTGGGTGGTCGAGCCGGCCCTTGCCGGTGCGGGGTCGGTCAGTCCGTGCCGAACTCCATCGCGGCGCGGTCCAGCAGCTCGTCGTCGCCGGAGACCTCGCCGCGCGAGGCGATGGCCTGGGCGCCGCCTTCCGGCATGGCGCCGATCAGTCCGGTCGCGGCGGCCTGGGCGGCGCCGATGGCGGGGTTGGCGGTGCCGATCAGGCCGAGCCCGGCGTACTGCTCCAGCTTGGCGCGGGAGTCGGCGATGTCGAGGTTGCGCATGGTGAGCTGGCCGATCCGGTCCACCGGGCCGAACGCGGAGTCCTCGGTGCGCTCCATCGAGAGCTTGTCCGGGTGGTAGCTGAACGCCGGGCCGGTGGTGTCGAGGATCGAGTAGTCCTCACCGCGCCGCAGCCGCAGCGTGACCTCGCCGGTGACGGCCGAGCCGACCCAGCGCTGGAGCGACTCCCGGATCATCAGCGCCTGCGGGTCCAGCCAGCGGCCCTCGTACATGAGCCGGCCGAGCCGTCGGCCCTCGGTGTGGTACTGGGCGAGGGTGTCCTCGTTGTGGATGGCGTTGACGAGGCGCTCGTAGGCCGCGTGCAGCAGGGCCATGCCGGGGGCCTCGTAGATGCCGCGGCTCTTGGCCTCGATGATCCGGTTCTCGATCTGGTCGGACATGCCCATGCCGTGGCGGCCGCCGATGGCGTTGGCCTCCATCACCAGGTCGACCGGGGAGGCGAACTCCTTGCCGTTGACCGTGACCGGGCGGCCCTGGTCGAAGCCGATGGTGACGTCCTCCGGCGCGATCTCGACCGACGGGTCCCAGAACCGCACGCCCATGATGGGCTCCACGGTCTCCACGCCGGTGTCGAGGTGCTCCAGCGTCTTGGCCTCGTGGGTGGCGCCCCAGATGTTGGCGTCGGTGGAGTACGCCTTCTCCGTGGAGTCGCGGTAGGGGAGGTCGTGGGCGAGCAGCCACTCCGACATCTCCTTGCGGCCGCCCAGCTCGGTCACGAAGTCCGCGTCCAGCCACGGCTTGTAGATCCTGAGCTGCGGGTTGGCGAGCAGGCCGTACCGGTAGAACCGCTCGATGTCGTTGCCCTTGAACGTGGAGCCGTCGCCCCAGATCTGGACGTCGTCCTCGAGCATCGCCCTGACGAGGAGCGTGCCGGTGACGGCACGGCCCAGCGGCGTGGTGTTGAAGTAGGCACGCCCGCCGGAGCGGATGTGGAACGCCCCGCAGGTGAGCGCGGCCAGGCCCTCCTCGACCAGCGCCGCGCGGCAGTCGACCAGGCGCGCGATCTCGGCGCCGTAGGTCTTGGCGCGGTCGGGCACCGAGGCGATGTCGGGCTCGTCGTACTGGCCGATGTCGGCGGTGTACGTACAGGGGACGGCGCCCTTGTCACGCATCCACGCGACCGCGACCGAGGTGTCGAGGCCGCCCGAGAAGGCGATACCGACGCGCTCGCCGGTGGGGAGGGAGGTGAGGACCTTGGACATAGGAAGAGTATGCATGACAACGCATGGCCATGCAAAGCCTGGGTGGTCAGCGGGCCGGCAGCGCGACGTACTGGTACTCCAGGAACTCCTCGATCCCCACCGTTCCGCCCTCGCGGCCGAGCCCGGACTGCTTGACGCCGCCGAAGGGTGCCGCCGGGTTGGAGACCAGGCCGGTGTTGAGGCCGACCATGCCGACCTCCAGGCGCTCGCTGACGCGCAGGGCCCGGTCGAGGCCCTCGGTGAAGACGTAGCCGACGAGTCCCCAGGGGGTGTCGTTGGCGCGGCACACGACCTCGTCCTCGTCGTCGAAGGTGAGGATCGCCGCCACGGGACCGAAGATCTCCGTGGCCGTCAGGCGGCTGTCCGGGCGGACGTCGGTCAGCACCGTGGGCGGGTAGAAGAAGCCGGGGCCGTCGGGTGTCCGGCCGCCGGTGAGCAGGCGGGCCCCGCGTGCCACCGCGTCGGCGACGAGGTCCTCGACCTTGGCGCGTCCGGCCGCGTCGATGAGCGGGCCGACGTCGACACCGTCGCGGGTGCCGGGGCCCACCACGAGCGCGGCCATCCGCCGGGCGAGGCGCCGCGCGAACCGATCCGCGACCGAACGGTGGACGTAGAAGCGGTTCGCGGCGGTGCACGCCTCGCCCATGTTGCGCATCTTGGCGATCATCGCGCCGTCCACGGCCGTGTCCAGGTCGGCGTCGTCGAAGACGATGAACGGCGCGTTGCCGCCCAGCTCCATCGAGGCGCGGACGACCGTGTCGGCGCACTGGGCGAGCAGCAGCCGGCCGACCTGCGTGGAGCCGGTGAAGGACAGCTTGCGGATCCGGCCGCCGCGCAGCAGCGGCGCGCACACCTCACCGGCGCGGGAGGTGGTGACGACGTTCAGCACGCCGTCCGGCAGCCCGGCCTCCTGGAGGATCGCGGCGAGGGCGAGGCTGGACAGAGGGGTCTGCGGGGCCGGTTTGAGCACCGCCGTGCAGCCGGCGGCGAGGGCCGGGCCGATCTTGCGGGCGCCCATGGCCAGCGGGAAGTTCCACGGCGTGATCAGCAGGCTGGGTCCGACCGGCCGCCGGGAGAGCAGCATGCGGTGGCGCCCGTCGGGGAGGACGCCGTGCCCGCCGTCGACGCGGACCGCCTCCTCGGAGAACCAGCGCAGGAACTCGGCCGCGTAGGCGACCTCGCCCCTGGCCTCCGCCAGCGGTTTGCCCATCTCGGACGTCATCAGACGGGCGAGCCCGTCCGCACGGTCGAGGACCGTCTCGTACGCGCGGCGCAGGATCTCGCTGCGCGCCCTCGGCGCCGTACGGACCCACTCCTCCTGTGCCTGGACGGCCGCCTCCTCTGCGAGCCGGGCGTCCTTCGGGCCGGCGTCGGCGACGTGGCGCAGGATCTCGCCGGTCGCGGGGTCGTCCACGGGCATGACGGCGCCGTCCGCGGCGTCCGTCCAGGAACCGCCGATGAACAGCCGGGTGGGCGTGTCGGTCATGCGCGCGCTCCCGCCGTGCCGGCCTCGACGGCCGCCGCCCAGGCCCGGAGCCCCTCGTCGACGGCCGGTTCGTCGATCACCAGGGCCGGGATCATCCGGACCACCTGGTTCCAGGCCCCGCACAGCAGCAGGAGCAGGCCCTCGTCGACGGCGGCGCGCTGGACGCGGGCGGCGGTCTCCGGGTCCGGGTCGCCGTCCTCGGTGACGAACTCGCTGCCCAGCATCAGCCCCAGCCCGCGCACGTCCCCCACGGCCGGTGTCCGCGCCGCCACCTCCTCCAGGCCCCGGCGCAGCCGCGCGCCCATGGCCTCGGCGTTCTCGACGAGCTTCTCGTCGCGCACGACGTCGAGCGTGGCGCAGGCCGCCGCGCACGCCACCGCGTTGGCGCCGTACGTACCGCCCTGCGAGCCCGGCCACGCCTTGCTCATCAGTTCCTCGGACGCGGCGATGCCGGACAGCGGGAAGCCGCTGGCCAGGCCCTTGGCGGTGATGAGGACGTCCGGGGTGACGCCGAAGTGCTCGTGGCCCCAGAACCGGCCGGTGCGGCCGACGCCGGTCTGCACCTCGTCGAGGATCAGCAGGAAGCCGTGCCGGTCCGCGCGTTCCCGCAGTCCCTCCATGAAGGCGCGGGTCGCGGGGACGTAGCCGCCCTCGCCGAGCACCGGCTCGACGACGACGGCCGCGGTGTCGGCGGGCGAGGAGATCGTCTGGAGCGTGTAGTCGAGTTCCTGGAGGGCGAAACGGGTGGCCCTCTCCTCGTCCCAGCCGTAGCGGAAGGCCGTCGGGAAGGGGGTGACGACCACCCCGCTCATCAGCGGTGCGAAGCCGGACCGGAAGCGGGTGCCGGACGTGGTCATGGAGGCGGCGGCCACGGTCCGGCCGTGGAAACCGCCGTGGCAGACCAGGACGCCCGGCCGTCCGGTGGCCTGGCGGGCCAGGCGCAGCGCCGCCTCCACCGCCTCGCTGCCGGAGTTGGTGAGGAACAGGCTGTCCAGGCCGGGGGGCAGCACCTCGCCGAGCTTGTCGACGAGGTGCCGCAGCGGCTGGTGCATGACGGTCGTGTACTGACCGTGGATCAGCGTGCCCACCTGCTCCTGGGCGGCGGCCACCACCCTGGGGTGGCAGTGCCCGGTGCTGGTGACGCCGATGCCGGCGGTGAAGTCCAGGTAGCGGCGGCCGTCCTCGCCGTAGAGGTGGACGCCCTCGCCCCGGACCGCCGTCACGGGCGTGGCCTGGCGAAGGTGCGGCGACAGTGCGGTCATGCTCGTCTCCCGGCCTGGTCGTCGGTTCTGCTGCGTCGTCGGTTCCGCTGCGTCGTCAGTTCCGCTGCGGTGCCCCGAGCCTGCCCGCGGTCCGCGGCCGGGCAACGCGTGAACTGTCCGGCCGGGGCGCCGGATCCGGACGTTGTGTCAGCCGTCGCGCTCCAGGCGCGCCGCCCGTCCGCGCCGCTGCCGCCGCCGGGGCGCTCTTGCGCAGGTCAGCCGGGATCGTCACAGTGACAGGGCGCGCAGGGAGGCACCGTGAGCGAGAACCGACACCCGCGTCCGGGGCGCGGCTCGGCGGCCCGTGACCCCTCGGCGCCCGTGCGGTGCCGGGACGCCCCGCCGGGCCGTCCGCCGACCGTGGCGGACGTGCTGGCCCTGCCCGTCCTGGCCGGAGGGGATCCGCGGGTGGTCACCGGCCTGGACCACATCGACCGTCCGGTCCGCTGGGTCCACATCACCGAACTGACGGATCCGGCCTCCTTCCTCAAGGGCGGCGAGCTGGTCCTCACCACCGGCATGCCCCTGCCCGACGACCCCGCCGGTGTGCGCCGGTACGTCGACGAACTCGCCGACGTGGGCGCGGCGGCGCTGGTCCTGGAACTGGTCCGCCGCTACCACCGGCCGCCCGACGCCCTCGTGCGGGCCTGCCTCGCCCGCGGCCTCCCCCTCGTCACCCTCGCCGAGGACGTCAACTTCCTGGAGGTCACGCAGGTCGTCCACGCGCTGATCCTCGGCCACCAGGCGGACGCGATGCGCAGGACCCAGCGCGTCCACGAGGCGTTCACCGCGCTCACCCTGCGCGGGGCCGGCCCCGAGGACGTGCTGCGCGCCGCGGCGGAGATGAGCGGACGCACGGTCGTGCTGGAGAACCTGGTCCACCGGGCACTGCTGTGCGCGCCCTCGGGCGGCACGGCGGAAACCGCGCTCGCCGACTGGGAA
Organism: Streptomyces sp. BK79; assembly: GCF_044142145.1. NCBI lineage: Bacteria > Bacillati > Actinomycetota > Actinomycetes > Kitasatosporales > Streptomycetaceae > Streptomyces > Streptomyces sp. BK79. The sequence continues at coordinate 53,585 of NZ_JBHVOC010000019.1, read as the reverse complement.
CGGCGCTCCCGGGCCGCCCCGGCCGCCGACCGCACCGGTCTCCTCGGTCCCGAGGGCTGGCTCGTGGCCCCGGTGGAGTACCGGGGAGAGCGCTGGGGGCGGGTGGCCATGCTGCCCGGCCCGGGCGGCACCACCGGCGCGACCCGCACCACCGTCACCACCCTCACCACCAACGGCACCATCAGTACCGCCGGCACCAGCAGCACCACCCACACCACGGGCCACACCACGGGCCCGTCCGGCACCGCCGTCGCCCCGGCCTTCGGGCCCGAGGACGTCACCGTGCTGGAGCGCACTGCGATGACCCTCACCATCGCCCGCCTCACCCACCCCGCCCCCTGGGAGCGCACGGCCCACCGCAACGCCCTGCGGGACCTGGTCGAGCAGCGCCACCGCTCCCCCGCCGACGCGCGCGCCCGGATCGCGGCCCTGGGGCTCCCCACGGACGACTCCCGCTTCGTCGCCGTCCTCGTCGACGTACCGGCACGGGAGGACACGGGGAGCATCGAGGCCTTCCTCTCCGAGGAACTCGACCCGGCGGGCCCCCGGGCGCTCGTCGGCCTGCTGGCTCCCACCCGCCTCGGCGTCCTGCTGGCGCTGCGCCCGTCCCGGCCCTGGCGGCAGGCCGTCGAGCGGCTGAGCCGTGCCGCGCTCGCCCGGGCCCCGGACGCGAGGGTGAGCGTCGGGTCCCCCGCCCGGGACCTCGCCGACGTCGCCCGCTCGTTCCGTGAGGCGGCCCGCGTGGCCGAGGCGACCGAGCCCGGTGAACCGCTCCCGCCGGACCGCTCCTTCCACGAACGGTCCGACATCGGCCTGCGCCGCCTGCTGTTCGCCCTCCGCGACGACACCCGGATCCAGGACTACGCCCAGCGGCAGCTGGGACCGCTCCTCGACCACGACGCCCGGCACGGCACCGACCTCGTGACGACCCTGCGCGCCTATCTGGAGGCCGCCGGCAACAAGACCGTCGCCGCCCGCCTCGGAGGTCTCTCCCGGGAGACCGTCTACCAGCGGCTGCGCGCGATCGAGCGCCTGCTCGGCCGCGACCTCGACTCCGGCGACCGGCGCACCGAACTGCACGTGGCGCTCCAGGCCCTGGACGTCCTGCGGGGCCGCTGACGGCACCGCGCCACGCCGTGACGTCCGGCGGAACCCGCCGGGCGAGGACCGATGAGTTTCCGGCCGGCCTCCGGTCGTACATGATGTCGATGCTTCCGAGCCGCGCCCGCGGCGAAGGCACGCGCGCACCCCGCTCGTCGCCCGACCTGAACAGTGAGGAACCTCAGATGCGTACCCTGATCAGCACCGCCTTCGTCTCCCTCGACGGCGTCATGGAGGCCCCTGGCGGGGAGCCCGGCTACCGGAACTCCGGGTGGACGGTGCGGCACGTGGACTTCCTCCCCGAGGCCTACGAGATCAAGGGCCGGGAGCAGAAGGAGGCGGCGGCGCTGCTGCTGGGCCGGGCCAGCTACGAGGCGTTCAGCCCGGTGTGGCCGGACATGGAGGAGTTCCCCGAGTACAAGGTGATGCCGAAGTACGTCGTCTCCACCACCCTCGGCGAGGACGACCTGGTGTCGAACTGGGGCGAGACCACGATCCTGCGCTCGCTCGACGAGGTCGCCGCGCTCAAGGAGACGGAGGGCGGCCCGATCATCGTCCACGGCAGCGCCACACTCAACCGGAGCCTGTCGGACGCCGGCCTGATCGACCGCTACCACCTGCTCGTCTTCCCGGTGCTGCTCGGCGCGGGCAAGCGGCTGTTCAGCGCCACGGACAAGGACGCCCAGCGGCTGCGGCTCGTCGAGCACGAGGCGTACGCCAACGGAGTGCAGAAGAACGTCTTCGACGTCGTCCGCTGAACGCGACGCCCGGCGGCCGACGGGGCCCAGCGGCGCCGGGTCCCGCGCGGCAGGAGGCCGCGCAGCCCGCCGGCGCGGGGAAGCCGCCCTTCGGCATGGCCGCGGTGCCCGCCAGTCCGAGGGCGGTCAGCACGACGCCCGCGGCACGCTGGGCCGGAAGGCGGGGGCACGGTCGCCCCGGTCGGGCACGGAGCCGAGGGGGTTCGCGCGCGCCATGTCGGCGAGCACGTCCCGGTAGAGCACGACGCCGACGGCACCGTGGCCGGCGCCCACGACCTGGAGCCGGCGTCCCGCTGAACGTCGCCGACGGACGGTGCTCCCGGCCGGGCCGGCCGGGAGCACCGCTTGCCGTCCGCCGGCGGATCAGGCGCCGGCGGGGTCCGCCGGGCCGAAGACCGCGTGCAGGCGTCGCGTGTGGTCGACGTGGCGTTCCGGTCCGGTGAGGGTGACCGTCGCCGTCAGGCGCGGGTCGGCGCTGGAAGCGGCCAGCCGCAGCTCCAGCTCACCCGGTTCGACGACCCGGCGGCCGTCGCGGCCGGTGAAGGAGGCCACGTCGGCCGGGACCGTGACGCGCACCCGGCGGGCCTCGCCCGGGGCCAGCGGCAGCCGGGTGTAGCCGACGAGGCGCTGCACCGGCTGGACGACGGAGGCGACCGGGTCGTGCAGGTAGAGCTGGACGACCTCGGTGCCGTGCCGGTCACCGGTGTTGCGGACGGTGAGCGACAGCGCGAACTCGCCGTCCGTGGCGGCCTCCTCGGTCTCCACCGCGAGGTCGCTCCAGGCGAACGTGGTGTACGTGAGGCCGTGCCCGAACCCGAACGCGGGCGTCGGGTCGACGTTGGACACCTCGCTGGCCTGCGCGAGCCGCGCGCCGAGGTAAGTGCTCGGCTGGGTGCCCGCGCCGCGCGGCACGCTGACCGGCAGCCTCCCCGAAGGGCTGGTGCGCCCGCTGAGCACCCCGGCGAGCGCGGCGGTGCCCTCCACTCCGGGGAAGAACGACTGCACGATCGCCGCGGATTCCGCCACGGCCCGCCCCAGGGCGTAGGGGCGGCCCGCGAGCAGCACCGTCACGACCGGCGTGCCGGTGTCGAGCAGCGCGTCGAGGAGTCCCTGCTGGGCGCCGGGCAGGACCAGCGACTCGACGTCGCAGCCCTCGCCGCTGGTGCCGCGGCCGAACAGCCCCGCCCGGTCGCCGAGGACCGCGACGACCACGTCGGCGTCCTGTGCCGCGCGGACGGCGTCGGGGAGGCCGGAGAGGTCCCCGTCGTCCACGCCCGTGCCGCGCACCACCGTGAGGTCGGCGTCGGGGAACTCGGCGCCCAGGGTGTCGCGCAGGGTGGGCAGTTCGATGCCGACCGGTGTCTGCGGGTGGTGGACGCCGATGTGCTGGGGGAAGGAGTAGCAGCCCAGTACGGCGGTGGCCTCGTCGGCGTTGGGTCCGACCAGCGCGATGCGGCGCGGGCGGCCCAGCGGCAGGGTGCCGTCGTTGCTGAGCAGCACGACCGCCTCCTCGGCGACCGCGCGGGCCAGCTCCCGGTTGGCGGGGCCGTCCAGGTCGATCCGGCCGCGCAGCGCTTCCGGGTCGTCCAGGTCGGCGCCCTCCAGCGCGGACGGCAGGGGGTTCCAGTCGGGGTCGAGGAGACCGAGCGCCGCCTTCTGGGTGAGCACCCGGCGCAGGGCGCGGTCGATGACCGACTCCGGCACGCGCCCGGCGGTGACGGCCTCCACCAGGGGGGCGCCGAAGGTCTTGACGGTGGGCAGTTCGACGTCGACGCCCGCCCGCAGCGCGGTGCCGGCCGCCTGGGCCCAGTCGGCCGCGACGGAGTGCAGGGTCCGCAGGAAGGCGATGCCGAAGTAGTCGGCGACGACCGTGCCGTCGAAGCCCCACGTGTCGCGCAGCAGTCCGGTCAGCAGGGCCTCGTCGGCCGCGGCGGGCACGCCGTCGGTGTCCGTGTAGGAGGACATGACGGAGCGGGCGCCGCCCTCCCGCAGCGCCATCTCGAAGGGCGGCAGCAGGACGTCGGCGCGCTCGCGCGGACCCATTGGCGCGGGCGCGAGGTTGCGTCCGGCGCGGGAGGCCGAATAGCCGGCGAAGTGCTTGAGGGTGGCGACGATTCCAGCGCCCTCCAGGCCGCGCACGTAGGCGGTCCCGATGGTGCCGACGAGGTACGGGTCCTCGCCGATGGTCTCCTCGACGCGGCCCCAGCGGGCGTCGCGCACCACGTCAAGGACGGGCGCGAGGCCCTGGTGGACGCCGACGGAGCGCATGTCGCGGCCGATGGCGGCGGCCATGCGGCCAATCAGGTCCGGATCGAAGGTGGCGCCCCAGGACAGCGGGACGGGATAGGCGGTCGCGCCCCAGGCGGCGAAGCCCGCCAGGCACTCCTCGTGCGCGACGGCGGGGATGCCGAAGCGGTTCGCCGCGGCGATGCGCGTCTGGGTGCGCAGCAGGGACAGCGCGCCGAGCGCCGGGTCGACGGGGGCGGTGCCGAAGGGACGGGTGAGCTGGCCCAGTCCGGTGGGCAGGAGGGCGTCGAGGTCGACGGCCTCCTCCATCTCGTGCTGGTGCGGGGCCACGTCGCCGCCCTCGTCGGAGGCGCCGACCCACACGCCGAAGAGCTGCCCGATCTTCTCTTCCAGGGTCATCGCCTCGATCAGCGCGGACACCCTGGCGGTGACGGGGAGGGCGGGGTCGTTCCAGAGGGGGACTTCGGGGGTGGTCTTAACGGCCACGTCGGTGATCACTTTCCTCCGACGCCCATCAGGCCCTGGACCAGGGCGCGACGGGCGAACAGGTAGACGAGCAGGATGGGCACCATGGACAGCACCACGGCTCCCAGCAGACCGGGGATGTCGATGCCGTGCGCGGTCTGGAAGTTGTACAGCCCCAGGGTGACCACCTTGGTGGACTCGGACTGGGTCAGGACGAGCGGGAACAGGAAGCCGTTCCACGCCTGGAGCGCGGAGAACACCACGATCGTGGACAGTCCGCCGCGCGACAGCGGCATGACGAGCTGGAAGAACATGCGCCGCGGGCTCGCGCCGTCCATCGCCATGGCCTCGTACAGCTCCGGCGTGATGTCGCGCATCGCGCCGCTGAGGATCAGCGCGGACATCGGCAGGCAGAACGCCGCCGTGGGCAGGATGACGCCGAGGAGGTTGTCGTACAGCCCGGCTTCGCTGATCAGGTAGAACATCGGCACGATCACGGCCTGGGCCGGGATGGCGAGGCCGAGCAGGAACAGCCGGAAGATCGCCGACGTGGCCCGGGAGCGGCTGCGGACGATCGCGTAGGCGAGCGGCGGGACGAGCAGCAGCACGATGCCGATCACGCAGGCGGTGACGACCAGCGTGTTGAAGAAGTACCGGCCGAAGCCGGAGTCGAAGGCACCGGTGAAGTTGTCCAGCGTGAAGCTGTCCGGGATCGAGACCGGGCCGTTGTCGGCGTAGTCCTGACGGGTGCGCAGGGTCGCGGCGAGCATCACGTACAGCGGCAGGCCGACCAGGAGGAGCCAGACGAGCGAGCCGGCGCCGGCCACGTAGTTCGGTCGGCGCCTCATGACACACCCTCCCTGGAGCTGCGCATCTTGTCGTAGCCGGAGACCCGGACGACGATCAGCGAGATGATCGTGGACGCGACGACCAGGGCCAGGGCGATCGCCGAACCGGTGCCGTAGTCGAAGCTCTTGAACGCCTTGTCGTACATGTAGTAGGCGCTGATGGTGGTGTCGGTGCCGGGGCCGCCCTGGGTCAGGATGAGGACCGTCTCGAAGGTGGTCAGGCCGCCGACGATCATCAGGATCATCGAGGTGATCATGGAGGTGCGCAGCTGCGGCAGGGTGATGTGGAAGAACTGCCGGTAGCGGCCCGCCCCGTCGATCTCCGCCGCCTGGTACAGCACGGGCGGGATCGCGCGGGCGGCGCCCTGGTAGATCAGCGTGTGGAACGGGGTGAACTGCCAGGTGCTGACGAACGCCAGTACGCCGATGGCGGTGGCCTGTTCACCGAACAGGTTGCCGTCGCCGAACAACCAGGTCGCGTCGGCCGGGATGCCGAAGTTCGGGTCGAGCAGCGCCCGCCACAGCACGGACACGGCCGTCGCGGACAGCAGCAGCGGGATGAAGTAGATGACCGACAGGACGGCGCGGTTGCGCTGGTGACCGGCGGCCCAGACGCCGAGCAGGATGCTCAGCGGCGTCTGGAGCAGCACGCCGAGCACGGTCAGCAGCAGGGTCAGCCAGATGCTCTTGAGCATGACCGGGTCGTCGAGGAGGCGCGACCAGTTGTCCGTGCCGACGAACTCGGGCGAGCTGATCCCGTCCCAGGTCATGAAGGACAGCACCGCCACCATGATCAGCGGGACGATCGCGAAGAGGGCGAAGAACACCGCGGCGGGCAGGGCCCAGGCGAAGCCGGGGCGGCCCACCGTCGTGGCGGACGAGGCGGGCGGCCGCCGCCGGGACTCCTTGCGGGGTCCGGCGGCGGGCCGGGCGCTCGTGATCTGTGTGGTCATGAGCCGTTCGTCACTCGGTCGGGAGGGCCTGCATGGCCTGGATGAAGCCGTCCGTGTCGAGCTGTCCGTTGAAGAACTGCTGGATGGCCTTGTGCATGTCCGAGCTCGCCTTCTGCGGGTACGCCTGGTCCCAGGACAGCTGGAAGGACGGGGCGTCGGCGACGAGGTCGTACTGGAAGCGCGAGTACTCGGGGGTGCCCGAGGTCTCGATGAACTTGTCGGTGTTGGTCGTGGTCGGCAGGTTGCCGATGTCCAGCTGCGCCTTGACGAACTCGTCGGAGTACATGAGCTTCAGGAACTCGGCGACGGCCTCGGGGTGCTTGGTCTTCTTCATCACCGAGTAGTAGTTGTTGGTGTTGCCGGCGACGTTGGCCGGGTCGCCCTTGCCGCCCTCGACGGACGGGAAGGCGGTGTAGCCGAGGTCCTTCTCGGCGAACTCCTTGTGGTCCGTGAGCTGCTGGGAGTAGTACCAGGAGCCCATCAGCTCGAAGCCGGCCTTGCCCGCGGCCACCAGCTGGACCGAGCCGCCGTTGGTGTACTTGACGGAGTCGTAGTTCTTGCCGAAGGCGCCGGAGTCGACCAGCTCCTCGATCATGCCGAGGGCCTTCTTGCTGTCCGCGCTCTCCCAGGCGCTCTTGTCGCCGCCGACGGCCTTCGCGAACAGCTCCGGTCCGGCGATGCGGTCGTAGAGGTACTGGAACCACATCTGGGTGGGCCATACGTCGCCGCCGCCGAGCGAGATCGGCGTGACTCCCGCGTCCTTCAGCTTCTTCACCGCGGCGAGCAGGTCGTCCCAGGTCTTCGGCGGCTGGACGCCCGCCTCGTCGAGGACCTTCTTGTTGTGGAAGAGCAGGACCGGCTGGGTGCCGCGCATCGGTATGCCGTACGGCTTGCCGTCGACGACGGCGCTGTCGAAGACGGACGGCAGGAACTTCTTCTCCAGGTCCGGGTTCTTCTTGATGAAGTCGTCGAGCGGCAGCAGGAGGTCGCCCTTGACGAACGGCTTGATGCTGCCGCCGCCCCAGTTGAAGAAGACGTCCGGGGCCTGGGGGGTGTTGATGATCGTCTGGAGCTTCTTCTGGTAGTCGGCACCGGGGATGGTGTCGAGCACCGCCTTGACGTCGGACGTCTTGTTGAAGGTGTCGACGATCTGCTGTTCGACCTTGTTGGTGGCGTCCCCGTAGACCAGGACATGGATCTTGCCGTCGTCCGACGAGGCCCCGCCGCTCCCGTCGCCGCAGGCCGCGAGGCTCAGCGCCAGGGCGAGCGTCGCACCGGAGGCGACCAGTCTGGGCAAGCGCGCACGTGTCTTCATCGTTCCCCTTCGAAAGTTTCGACCTCATCGCCGAAAGCCACTGCTGTCGGACAGTAAAGTCCGTCGGGATTTACGGTCAATGGCCGTGCGCGCGTCGACTCAAAACGTTATCGATCGCATGACCTGTCCTGCTGGCATCTGGGGTGAGGTGGGCGCCGTCGTGCTTCCGATAGTTTCGGAGATCGCCCAGGGCCGTTCGGACGTCGCGGGCGGACGGCGGGCCCGCGCCGACGGCCCGGCCACGGCGGTGGGCGGCTCGCGACCGTCGGCCGGAAGCCCTCAGAGGGCTGTGAGAGACTCTGTCACCGTAAGGAACCGATGACATACGCCGAGTGGAGCGCTCATGACCAACGTCCGCCTTTCGACGACGATGGGCGACATCGTTCTTGCCCTTGACGAGGTCAACGCACCGAAGTCCGTCGCCAACTTCATGGAGTACCTCAACAGCGGGCACTACGCGGGAACGGTGTTCCACCGCGTCATCAGCGGTTTCATGATTCAGGGCGGCGGCGTCGGCACCGACATGCGCATCAAGCCCGCCTCCCGCACGGTGGAGAACGAGGCGCGCAACGGGCTGAAGAACGTCAAGTACAGCCTGGCCATGGCGCGGACGTCCGACCCGCATTCGGCCAACGCGCAGTTCTACATCAACGTGAACGACAACGACTTCCTGAACCACCCGGGTCAGGACGGCTGGGGTTACGCGGTCTTCGGCCAGGTCGTGGAGGGTCACGACGTCGTCGACCGGATCGCTCAGGTCCAGACGGGGCCCCAGGACGTGCCCCGGCAGCAGATCGTGATCAACTCCGCCGAGGTGGTCCCCGCTTCGGCGTGACCGGACGCCGGCCCCTGCACCACCGGCCCGTGACGGACGCTCAGCGCGTCCGTCACGGGCCGGTGGCGTCAGTGCGGTGACCGCCGCCCGTCCGCCCTCGGGGCCGAGGGCCGCTACTCCTGGCCCATCGCCCTTCGCAGGCTCAGCGGACGCATGTCCGTCCAGTGCTCGTCGACGTAGGCCATGCACGTGGCCTGGTCCGCCGTGGGTCCCACGGGGTCCCAGCCCGCGGGCACCTCCAGGCCGGCCGGCCAGATCGAGTGCTGTCCCTCGGCGTTGACGAGCACACGGAAGAGCTCCGTGCCGGATGCTTCACGCGTGGACATCGGACCACCTTTCCCCGGGGCGTGTCAGGCGGGTTCGACAAGGAGATGGAGACTCTTCGGACCGCTCATCGTCGGGTCCGGGTGCCATCGCATGGGACGGTCCGGGTCGATCCGGAAGGCGCTGAACCGGCGCAACAGGACGCGGAGCGCGACCCGCGCCTCCAGACGGGCCAGCGGAGCGCCGAAGCAGAAGTGGATCCCCTTGCTGAACGCGATGTGCGGGTTCGGGTTCCGGTCGATCAGGAAGGTGTCGGGACGGTCGAACTGCCGCTCGTCGTGATTGGCCGACAGGACCGAGCACACCACGATCTGACCTGCCTCGATGGTGGTGTCGCGCAGCACGACCTCCTTCTTCGTGACACGCGGCACGATCCCCACGGGGCTGCGGTAGCGGAGCACCTCTTCGAGCGCGCCGGGAATGGCGGCGGGGTCGGCACGGAGCGCCCGCTCGGCCTCCGGGTGCTCCTGGAGGCACAGGAACGTGTTCCCGAGCCAGAGAGTCACCGTCACATGGCCGGCGAGCAGCAGCACGGTCGCGAATCCGGCGATCTCCCGGTCGGTCAGCCGCTCGCCGTCCACCTCGGCCGCCACCAGGTCGGCGAGCAGGCCCGGGCGCGGTTGCCTCCTGCGCTGCCCGACCAGGTCGAGCAGGTAGTCGTGGAACGACTTCGCCGCACCGGCGGACGACTCGTCGCTCGGGTCGAAGGCGCCGTTGGCGTACAGCTGGTCGGCCCACTCCTTGAACAGCCGCCGGTCCTCGGCAGGGACCCCGAGCATCTCCGTGATGACGGTCAGCGGCAGCGAGTAGGCGATGTCGTCGACGAGTTCGAGCTCGGTCTTCTTCGGCACACGGTCCAGCAGCTCGTCGGCGAGCTGCTCCACCCTGTCCTCCAGCTGGGCGACGGCGCGCGGGGTGAACACCTGGCTGACGAGCCGGCGCAGTTGCTGGTGGCGCGGCGGGTCCAGGGTGCCGATGTGCCCCTCCATGAACTGGGTGGCGTCGGGGAAGACCGCGCTGAAGTCCGAGGAGAACGTCTCGTGGTCCGACAGCACGGAGACCGCGTCGTCGTACCGGAAGACCTGGTAGGCGCCGCTCGCGGGATCGCGCGCCACCGGGCTGGTGTCGCGCATGGTGCGGCACAGGTCGAGCATCTCGAGACCGGGGCGCGGGTCGGACGGGCCGTCCGGCGTGGTCGGCATGGCGGGTCTCCTTGTGTGGTCGGTGGTGGGCCGGGCCGGCGCGGTCAGGACGACGGGTCGGCGACGATCTCGTAATACGCGAACCTGAAGGCGGTGTTGGGCGCGGAGAAGACGCGCTTGCAGGTGAGTCCGGCCGCCTCGATCACCTTCAGCCAGCCCTCCCGCGGCTGCGGGAAGCCCTGCTCGGTCAGTACGTGGATCAGGTAGAAGTTGGCGTCCTCGGTGTCCACGAACAGTTCCGGCTCGCACAGCAGCAGCGTGCGGTTCCGGTCGGCGCGCAGCAGCTCGCCGTACCGGCCGAGCAGGTCGACCACCGCCGCCTCGCCGTCCCGGAAGTGCTCGTGCAGGGCCCCGACGGCCACGTAGAAGTCGGCTCCTTCGACCACCTCGGCCGGCCAGTCCTGCGGCCGGAAGGCGTCGCCGACGAGGAACGAGAGCCGGTCGCCGACGCCTTGCTCGGCCGCTCGCCGTCCGGCGTAGGTGATGGCGTCCTCGGCGATGTCCAGTCCGAAGCCGCGCAGTCCGGGGTTGTCCCGCACCAGGTCGAGCAGGAGGCCGCCGGTGCCGCAGCCGAGGTCGAGGACGCCGCGGGCGCCGCGCTCGCGGACCAGGTCGCGCACCAGGTTGCCGCCGAAGCTGCGGAACAGGACCTCGCAGCGCAGCCCGAGGGCCTCGGTGTCCCGGCTGACGTCGGTGCCGTACGTCCTGGTGCCGTTCAGCAGTCCCCCGATGTCGTGCAGGACCGGTCCGTAGGCGTCGACGTAGTAGCCGAGGAGCGACTCCGCGACCTCGTCGAGGAGCCGGGCCCCGCGCTCGGTGGTGCGCCACGTGTCGTCCTGGGACTCCACGATGCCGCGCAGCTCCAGGAAGCGCAGGACCTTGCCGATCCGGTCGGCCAGTTCCGGCTTCGGGGCCAGGTCCGCGAGGGGCGTCCAGTCGCCCGAGAGGCGGTCGGCGACACCGGAGTTGGCGAGCCCGACGATCGCGGTGCTCAGGACGTACGACGACGCCAGCTCGCCGGCGCCGGCCTCGGCCACGGACTTCCAGGTGTGCTGCACCTCGTCGTCGAGGACTTCCACGGACTTGCTGTCAGCTGTCACTTCTCGCTCTCCTCCTGTGCGTCCGGTCGGTTCGGCTGTGTCAGGGTGTTCGGGCGAAGAATCGGCGCATCCTTTCCAGTGCTTCGACCGTGCGGTCCCGGTCGCGCACGAACGTGGCGCGTGCCCAGGTCAGACCGTCCGCGCGGTCGGTGAAGAAGCTCGTGGCGGGGGCGAGCAGCACCCCGGCGGACTCCACCAGCTCGGCGGCCAGCTTGTCGCTGCGGGCCGCCAGGCGGGACGTACCGGCGAGGACGAACCAGCCGCCCTCCGGCGGGGACACGTCGAAGCCCAGGGCGTCCAGGTGTGCCACGAGGTGGTCGCGGCGCTCCTGGAACAGCGCCCGGTCGTCGGTGAAGTCGGCGGCGCCGAGCGCCGACACTCCCTCCTGCAAGGGGCGGGCGGCACCCACGGTGGTGCGCTCGTGCACCCGCCGGAGTCCCGCGGTGAGGGCCGGGGAGGCGACGCAGTAGCCCACGCGCCAGCCGGACATGTGCAGCGACTTCGACAGGCTGCCCACGACGATCACGCGGTCCGCGGCGAGGGGCATGCCCAGCGGCGACACGTGGGCCCGCCCGTCGTAGACGTAGCGCTCGTACACCTCGTCGGTGATGAGGGTCAGATCGTGCTCGGCGCACAGGGCGAGCAGCCCCGACACCTCGCTCTCGTCGAAGGCGCGGCCCGTCGGGTTGTGCGGGGTGTTGAGCAGCACCGCGCGGGTACGGCCCGTGATCGCGGCCCGCACCGCGTCCAGGTCGAGGCGCCGGTCGGGGCCGGCGAGCGGGACCGGGCGGTGCACCGCTCCGGCCAGTGCGATCACGCCCGGGTAGTTCTCGTAGAACGGCTCGGGCAGGATCACCTCGTCGCCGGGGTCGGTGACGGTGAGGACGGCGTCCAGGACGCCCTCGGTCGCGCCGCAGGTGACCGTGATCTCGTCGGCGGGATCGGCCACGACACCCCGTGTGCGCAGGAGTTCGGCGGCGATCAGCCGGCGCAGCGCCGGCAGGCCCTCCGGCGGCGCGTACTGGTTGTGCCCGGTGCCGAGTGCGGTCCTCGCCGCCTCGATCGCCGCGGCGGGCGGGTCGCCCGGCGGGATGCCGAGGGCGATGTCGATGGCACCGGCGTCGTGCGCCAGCCGCATCAGACCCGCCAGTTCCATCGAGCCGATCCCCGACACGCGGCGGGAGAGCCTCGGCGCCTTCCCGTCGCCGCGTGGTTCACAGGAGTGCCGCACGGATCGCCTCCCCGGCCGCCTTCGTACCGAGCCGGCCGCCGATGTCGGCGGTGCAGCGCAGCTCCGCGACGGCCGTCTCCACCGCCGTACGGACGGCGGCGGCCTCCGCCGGGTGTCCGGTCCGCTCCAGGAGCAGGGCGGCGGACAGGATCGCTCCGACCGGGTTGGCGGTGTCCGTGCCGGCGATGTCCGGTGCGCTGCCGTGGACCGGTTCGTACAGCCCGAATCCCGTCTCGGGGTTGAGGTTGGCCGAGGCGGCGGTGCCGAGGCCGCCGGCCAGTTCCGCGGCGAGGTCGGACAGGATGTCGCCGTAGGAGTTGTTGGTGACGATGACGTCGAACGCGGTCGGGTCGGAGACCAGGCGCATGGCGGCGACGTCGACGTAGAGGTGGGAGGTGTCCAGGTCGGGGCGGTTCGCGGTGGCGTCCCGCCAGCACTGCTGCCACAGCCGCCCGCCGTTGGGTACGGCGTTGGACTTGTCGACCATGCAGACGGCGCTCGTCGCCGACGCCAGCGCGAAGTCGATCACCCGGGTGACGCCGAGGTGGGTGCTCACCTCGGTGTCGACGGCCACCTCCGCCGTGGAGCCCGGCCGCAGCGCGCCGCCGATGTCCGTGTAGAGGCCCTCGGTGTTCTCCCGGACGATCGCGCAGTCGATGAACCGCCGCCCCGGGTCCCGCAGCGGGCTGAGCCGGTCGTGCAGGAGCCTGACCGGACGGTAGTTGGCGTACAGGTCGAGTTCGAACCGCAGCCGCAGCAGTACGTCCCTGGCGTACCGGGTGCCCGTGGCGCGCGGGTCGCCGATCGCGCCGAGCAGGGTGCCGGAGCCGCGGCGGACCCGGGCGAGGTCGTCGTCGGTCAGCGCGGTCCCGGTCGCGAGGAACGTGCCGGCGTTCACGTGGTCGAGCACGTCGAAGTCGAGGTCCAGGCCGAGGCCGTCGAGCAGGGCGAGGGCCTGCTCGGTGACCTCGGGGCCGATGCCGTCGCCGGGGATGACGGTGATGAGGGGCATCGTCGTCAGCTCACCCCGCCCGTCGGCGAGAAGGCGGGCAGCCAGTCGGGCCGCCCCTGTTCGTAGGCGATGATGTCGTCCTGTCTCTCCAGGGTCACGGCGATGTCGTCCAGGCCCTCCAGGAGCAGGCGGCGGGCCCTGCTGTCGACGTCGAAGGGGCGGCTGCCCCCGGGCCAGCGCACGACGCACCGGGCCAGGTCGACGGTGACCTCGTACGAGGCGTCCTGCTCGGCCCGTGCCATCAGGTGGGCCACGTCGTCCTCGGGCAGCTGGGCCACCAGCAGACCGTTCTTCAGGGCGTTGCGGCGGAAGATGTCGCCGAAGCTGGGGGCGATCACCGCGGCGACGCCCCAGTCCCTGAGCGCCCACACGGCGTGCTCGCGGGAGCTTCCCGTGCCGAAGTTCGCGCCGGCGACGAGGACCGTGCTCCGGGCGCGCAGGGGGTCGTTGAGGACGAAGCCGGGCTCTTCCCGCCAGCGGGCGAACAGGGCGTCCTCGTACCCGGTCCTGGACAGCCGCCGGCAGTACTCGCTGGGGATGATCTGGTCGGTGTCCACGTCGCTGCGGCGGAGCGGCAGCACCGTGCCGGTGTGGCTGCTCAGCGGTTCCATCCCCGCACCTCCTCGGTCTGTTCGGTCACCGGCGGTCCAGGTCGGCCGGCGCGGCGAGTCGGCCGGTGACCGCGGTCGCCGCCGCGACGGCCGGGGAGACGAGGTGCGTGCGTGCGGTGCGCCCCTGCCGTCCCTCGTAGTTGCGGTTGGACGTCGAGGCGCAGCGCTGGCGGCCGGGGAGCCTGTCGGCGTTCATGCCGAGGCACATCGAGCAGCCGGAGAACCGCCATTCGGCGCCCGCCGCCAGGAACACCTCGTGCAGCCCCTCCTTCTCGGCCTGTTCGCGGACCCGCATGGAGCCGGGTACGACGAGCATGCGGACGTCGGGCGCGACCTTGCGGCCGCGCAGGACCTCGGCCGCCGAGCGGAGGTCCTCGACACGTCCGTTGGTGCAGGAGCCGAGGAACACGGTGTCGACCTCGATGTCGCGCATCGGGGTGCCCGGGGTCAGGCCCATGTAGTCCAGGGCCCGGCGGGCCGCGGCCTGTTCCACGGGGTCGGCGTACGTGTCCGGGTCGGGCACGCTGTCGTCGAGGGGCACGGCCTGCCCCGGGTTGGTTCCCCAGGTCACCACGGGCGTGAGGTCGCCCACGTCGACGGTGACGGTGCGGTCGAACACCGCGCCGGGGTCGGAGCGCAGCGTCTCCCAGTGGGCGAGCGCGTCCCGCCAGGCCCGGCCGGCCGGCCGCCTCGGCCGGTCGGCGAGGTAGGCGACGGTGGTCTCGTCCGGCGCGACGAGTCCGGCCCGGGCGCCGGCTTCGATGCTGAGGTTGCACATGGTCATCCGGCCCTCCATGGAGAGCCGGCGGACGGCTTCGCCGCGGTACTCCAGGACGTGGCCGTGCGCGCCGTTGGCGCCGATCCGGGCGAGCAGGGTGAGCATGAGGTCCTTGGCGGTGACGCCCGGTGCGGGCTCGCCGGTGAACTCGACCGCCATCGTCCGGGGCCGTTGCAGGGCCAGCGTCTGGGTGGCGAGCACGTGCTCCACGTCGCTGGTGCCGATGCCGAAGGCGAGGGCGCCGAACGCGCCGTGCGTGGAGGTGTGGCTGTCGCCGCACACCACGGTCATCCCCGGTTGCACGGCGCCCAGTTCGGGGCCGACGACATGGACGATGCCCTGCTGCCCGTCGCCGTGGCGGAAGAGTTCGATGCCGTGCTCGGCGCAGTTGCCCCGCAGGGTGGTGACCTGTTCGACGCTGACCGGGTCGGTGATGACGAGGCTGTCGGTGGGCACGTTGTGGTCCTCGACGGCCAGGGTCAGATCGGGTCTGCGCACGGGGCGCCGGGCCAGCCGCAGGCCGTCGAACGCCTGGGCGGACGTCGCCTCGTGGACCAGGTGCAGGTCGATGTAGAGCAGGTCGGGCCCGTCCGTGGTGCCGCCTACGCGGTGGCTGTCCCAGACCTTCTCGACCAGGGTCCTCGGTGCCGTCGTCGGTTCCGTCGCCGGGCCCGTCATCGGCGGCTCTTCGCCGTGGAGGTGCCCCCGTCGCCGGCCGGACCGAACTCGGCGGTCAGCCGGGTGCGCACCACGTCGAGCTCGTCGCACCGGCCGTCCGGGCGTTCCGTGACGTACTCCTGGTACAGCCGCTCCACCAGGGCGTCGTCGGGCTCCATGCCGAGCTGTTCCAGGACGTGCCGGAAGATGGCGCGGCCGGAGTGACGGCCGACCAGCAGCGAGCGCTCCCGGGCGAACCGGTACGGGTTGATGAACTCGTAGGTCGCCGGGTTCTTGAGGATGCCGTCCTGGTGGATGCCCGCCTCGGTGGCGAAGGCGTTGTCGCCGAAGATCGCCTTGTTGCGGGGCGGCGCCATGGAGATTGCCGACGACAGCCGCTGGAAGGCGCCGTAGAGGCGGTCCAGCCGGATGCCGGTCGTGGCGCCGAACTGCTCGCCCTTGTACGCCAGTGTCGCCGCCATTTCCTCCAGCGGCGTGTTGCCCGCGCGCTCTCCGATGCCGGCGAGGGTGGCCTGGACCTCGTTCGCACCCGCCTGGACGCCGGCGAGGGCGTTGGCCAGTGACAGTCCGAGGTCGTCGTGGCAGTGCGTGGCGAGCGTGACGTCGTCCGGGAGCCAGGAGCGGACCATCGCGCACAGGTCGCCGTACTCCTGCGGGGTGGCGCAGCCGGTGGTGTCGGCGAGGATCACGGTGGTGACCCCGGCCTCCAGCGCCTCGGTGACGAGCGCCTCGATCAGGTCCTTCTCGCCGCGGCTGGCGTCCTCGACGCCGAAGGAGATGTCCTGCGCCCCGAGGGAGTGGGCGTACCGGATCGCGTCCCCGGTCTCCCTGACCGCCTCCTGGCGCGTGATGCCGCGCTTGTACTTCAGGTGCAGGTCGCTGCCCGTGCCACAGATCTGGACCTGGTGGTTGGGGCGTGTTCCCCCTGCCTCCACGGACAGCCGTACGTCGTCCCGGGAGGTCCGGTTGAACGTGGCGAACCGGGTGGTGGGGGCCAGTGCCTCGGCGATGAGGCGGGTGGCTTCGAAGTCCTCCGGGGAGGAGCCGGGGAAACCCGCCTCGACGGTGTCGGCCCCGTATGCCTCGGCCTCCAGCGCGAGCGTTCTCTTCTGCTCGGTGGTCATCGCGTTTCCCGGCGCCTGTTCACCGTCTCGTAAAGTGGCGTCGAAGATGGATATTCTGCGCAGTCGTCGGTTTTCCTGTTGCGTCATTGATCCCGCTCCGTTCCCGTCCGGCCGAAACTGGAATTCAGGACTTCCGATGGGCCACGATCAGCACGCAGCCGAGTTCTCCGGTCATCTGGCCGACCATGCTCTCCGCCTCCTCCGACTGCTCCGGCGTGAAATTGAAGAGCTTGGCCAGTTCGTCCTTGTTCGCCAGGGTGATGTCATTCATCATCGTGAACGAGGGGCTCACGTTCTCCGAGATGTCGGTGATCTCGTCGGCCACCAGTCCGGCCTCCGCGAGCAGCTCCCCGTATTCCGCGAGGCGGGGCAGCGCGCCGGGTCGGGAAGCCCTTTCGGCGGCCTCCTCGTCCGTGATGTCCTCCCGGTCGAACAGGTCCGTCAGCACCACCCGTCCGCCCGGTGCGACGACCCGGCCCATTTCGGCGAGGGCGCGGCGGCGGTCCATGTGGACGATCGACTCGAAGGCGAGCACCGCGTCGAACGAGCCCTCGTCGAAGGGCATGTCCGTGCCGTCCGCCTGCTGGAACCGCACCTGTTCGGCGAGCCCTTCGGCGGCCGCCCGCTCGGTGGCGAGCCCGATCTGGTAGGTGCTGATGGTGATGCCGAGGACGGCGGCGCCGGTCGCCCTGGCCACGCGGACGGCGGGCTTCCCGAGTCCGCAGCCCACGTCGAGCACCCGCTTTCCGGCGCCGACGCCGAGCTTCGGAATCAGCAGGTCGGTGAACCGGTCGGTCGCCTCCTCGACGGTGGCGTCGTCGTCCGGCCCGAGCCAGTAGGCGAAGTGGAAGTTGTCGTCCCACTCCCGGCGCAGCATCGGGCCGACCAGTTCGTAGTAGTCCAGTTGGGGCAGGTCGGTGCCGGGAACCTTCTCGTCCGACTGCATGCCGGTCTCCTCTTCCGTGTCAGGGGTGTCAGGATCGTGCGGTGCGCCGGCGCTCCGCGCACAGGGATTCGGCGATTTCTCCGGAGCGCACGGCGGTCATGGAGAGCAGGCTCGACGAGATGCCGTGGGTGTGCTCGGTCGCGCCCTGCAGATAGATGCCGCAAGTGAGTTTCTCGGACGTGCCGACTCGATAGTTGCGGTCGATCCGCAGCATACCGTCGTCGTCCAGTTCGATGAAGTCGTTCAGGTCTCCGAGCAAGGGCAGCGGATCTGCTGGATGGTAACCCGTGGCGAAGATGACGACATCGGAATTCACGGTTTCCGTCCGGCCGTCGGGGAGGTATTCGATCCGTACGTCCACGGCGCCGGCGGACGGGGTGACCGCGCGGACGCGGGACACGTTGGCGATCCGCAGCCGGTCGGTGCCGGCCACCTTCTCCTGGTACTGGCGGCGGTAGATCTCCTTGATCAGGTCGAGGTCGACGACCGCGTAGTTGGCGTTGCCGTGATACTTCATCAGGGACCGCCGCACCTCGGGCGACGCCAGGTAGTAGTCGTCCACGGCGGCCGGGTCGAAGATGCGGTTCGCGAACGGGCTGTCGTCGGCGACGCTGTAGCCGTAGCGCGAGAAGACCGCGTGCACGCGGGCGTCGGGGAACCTCCCCAGGAGGTGGTTGGTGATCTCCGCCGCGCTCTGCCCGGCCCCCACCACCGTGAAGGTGCGCCCCGGCGCCGGGGGCAGTCCGGCGAGCCGGTGCAGGAAGTCGGAGCTGTGCCAGACGTGTTCGGACAGTTCGATGCCGTCCGGCACGGCGGGCCGCAGGCCGGTGGCCACCACGAGGTTGCGGGCCAGGACGGTCCGCGTACGGCCCGGCTCGGCGACGTCACGGACCAGCAGCTCGAGACGGTCGACCACGCCGTCGCCCTGCACGGCGCGGACGGCGGTCACCTCGCTGCCGTAACTCACGTCCTGGGGGATCTTGGCAGCCGCCCAGGCGAGGTAGTCGTGGAACTCGGCCCGGGACGGCACGAGGATCTGGTGGTTGATGAAGTCCACGAGCCGATCGCGTTCCTTGAGGTAGCACAGGAAGCTGAACGGGCTCGTCGGATCGCGCATCGTGACGAGGTCCTTGAGGAACGAGATCTGCATCGTCGCGTCGTCGATCAGCATGCCGCGATGCCAGCCGAAGGACGTACTGCGTTCGAAGAAGGCCGCGTTCGGCGCCTGTTCGCCCCGTTCCCGCAACGCGATGGCCAGGGCCAGGTTGGACGGGCCGAAGCCGATCCCGGCCACGTCGAGGATCTGGGACGTCTCCCGCGCGGACATGTGTTCTCCCCCCATGTCAGTCGGTCCCCCACGTGGACGTGAGGGCGCGTAGCAGTGTGTTGATCCGGACGCGCGGAGCGCTGTCGGCCGGCATCGCCGCGATGCTTCCCCGCAGCTTGTTCAGCTCCTCCAGCACCAGGAGCGCGGTGGCCACCTCCTCGGGTACGTCGTCGCCGGTCGCCGGCAGGATCAGCGAACGCAGGTGGACCGCCAGGTCCATCGGCGTCGGACGGTCGAAGATCAGGCCCGCGGGCAGTCGTACGCCGCAGACCGCCGCCAGGTGGTTGCGCAGCCGCACCGAGCCGAGCGAGTCCATGCCCAGTTCGACGAACGTGCGGTCCCTCTCGACCTTCTCCGGGTCGGTGTGGCCGAGCAGCGACGCCGTCGCCGACCGCACGATCTCGAACACGACCTCGTCGCGCTGCTCCTCCGGTACGGCGGCCAGGCGCTCGGCGAGGGATTCGCCGCTCTCGGGCCGTACCGGGCCGGACACGCGCCGGACGGGCCGGCGGACGAGGCCGTCGAACAGCGGGTGGAGCGGCTCGTGGCGTGCCCGGGCCCGCAGCGCGGCCGTGTCCAGCAGCATCGGCACCACGGCGGGAGCGTCGGCCGCACAGGCCAGGTCGAACAGGCGCAGGCCCTGCTCGGCGGAGAGGGGGAGCACTCCGGACCGGGCGATCCGCTCCAGCTCGGCGGGGTCGAGGTGCCCGGTCATGCCGGTGGCCTGCGCCCACAGCCCCCAGGCCAGGGACTGCGCGGGCAGCCCCCTGGCCCTGCGGTGCAGGGCCAGGGCGTCCAGATGGGCGTTGGCCGCGGCGTAGTTGGCCTGGCCCGGGTTGCCGAGGATGCCGGCCGCGGCGGAGAAGAGGACGAAGGCGGTGAGGTCCATGTCACGGGTCAGCTCGTGCAGATGCCAGGCGGCATCCACCTTCGGCCGCAGGACCCGCGCGAGCCGCTCCCCGCTCAGCGAACCCACCAACGCGTCGTCGAGCACACCCGCCGCGTGCACCACCCCCCGCACCGGATGCTCCGCCGGCACCGACGCCAACGCCGCCGCCAACTCCTCCCGCACCGCCACATCACACACCCGCACCGACACCTCGGCACCCAGCCCCTCCACACTCCCCCCACCACGACTCAACAACAACAGACGCCGAACCCCATACACCTCCACCAGATGCCGCGCCACCAACCGCCCCAGCACACCCGTACCACCCGTCACCACCACCGTCCCCTCAGGACCGAACAACGACCCCGAACCCACACCACCAGCACCACCAGCACCACCTCCACCACCCACACCCAACCGCGCCAACCGCGGCACCCGCAGACCACCGGCGCGTACGGCGATCTGGGGTTCCCCGGTGGCGAGCGCCGCGGCGAGGACGTCCCGGGCAGGCGGTTCCGGAGCGTCGACGAGCACGATCCGTTCGGGATCCTCGGACTGGGCGGAGCGCACCAGGCCCCAGACGGCGGCGCCCGCCAGGTCGGTCACGTCCTCGTCCGGCGCGGCGGCGACGGCTCCGCGGGTGATCAGGACGAGCTTCGCGTCCGCCGTGCGGTCGTCGGCGAGCCAGGACCGTACGAGTTCCAGCGCCCGCGCGGTGGCCGCGTGGACGTCGGTCTGCGGCTCCCAGGGCGCCAGCACGACCTCGGGTACGGCGGGTGCCGTGCCGAGTGCCGCCACGTCCTGGTGGGTGACGAGGTCCGCGCAGTCGGGCATGAGGGCTCGGGCGCCGTCGCCCAGCAGGGCCCAGTCGCGGCGCGGTGCCGCCGTCGGCGCGACCACCGGGACCCAGTCGACGTGGAACA
Source organism: Streptomyces sp. BK79 (assembly GCF_044142145.1). Lineage (NCBI taxonomy): Bacteria > Bacillati > Actinomycetota > Actinomycetes > Kitasatosporales > Streptomycetaceae > Streptomyces > Streptomyces sp. BK79. Next base: position 32,918 of record NZ_JBHVOC010000019.1, on the reverse strand, counting down.
GGCCGTCGCGCCGCAGTGCGCGGTCGGTGTCCGGCCGGGCGTCCGGCAGCGGCCGCAGGGTGATCTCCTCGACGGTCAGGACGGTCTCGCCCGACTCGTCCGCGGCCACCAGCGTGTACGCGTCGGTCCCGGTGGGTGTCAGCCGCACGCGCAGCGCCGAGGCGCCGACCGCGTGACACGTCACCCCGCGCCACGAGACGGGCGTCAGGACACCGGAGCCGGTGTCGGAGTCACTGTCACTGCCACTGTCACTGTCACCGTGGGTGTCGCTGTCGGTGAGCCGTACGGCCTGCAGCGCGGCGTCCAGCAGGACGGGGTGGGTGCCGAACGCGTCGGCGTCGACGTCGTCGGGCAGGGCGACCTCCGCGAACACCTCGGCGCCCTCCCGCCGCACCGACCGCAGGGCCTGGAACGCGGGCCCGTACCCCACACCGAGCGACGCCAACCGGTCGTACAGGGCGGCCGGTTCGACGGTCACGGCGTCGACGGGCGGCAGGAGACGCGCCCGGGTGACGCCGTGCGGCGCGGTCGCCAGCACACCCCGGGCGTGCAGCGTCCACTCCGCCGAGTCCATGTCCGGCCGCGCGTGCACGGTGACGGTACGGGCGCCGGTGTCGTCCGGGCCCCCGACGGCGACCTGGAGGCACAGGGCTCCGTCGTCCGGCAGGGCAGGCGGTGCCTCGACGGTGAACTCCCGCAGGTGGCCGGCTCCCAGGTCGGCGCCCGCGCTCAGGGCGAGCTCGACGAGGGCGGCGTGGGGCAGCACCGTGTCACCGCGCAGTTCGTGGTCGGCGAGCCACGCCGCGCTGTGGCGGGTGATCCGGCCGACGCACACGTACCCGTCCGTGCCGGGGAGTTCCACGGCGGCGCCGAGGAACGGGTGACCGGCGACGGTCATGCCGAGCCCCGCCGGGGACGTCGCGGGCTGCGCGGCGGGGCGCAGCCAGTACCGCTCGTGCTGGAAGGCGTAGGTCGGCAGGTCGGCCCGGCGGGCGCGGGTGCCCTCGAACACCTCCTGCCACCGCACCGGGACGCCGTGCGTGAACGCCTCGGCCGCGGAGGTGAGCAGGCGGCGGGTGCCGCCCTCGTCGCGGCGCAGGGTGCCGAGGGCGAGAGCGGTGCGTCCGGCGTCGTCGATGGTCTCCTGCACGCTGCCCGAGAGCACGGGGTGCGGGCTGACCTCGACGAAGCAGGTGGCCCCCGCGGCGAGCGCGGCCCGCACGGCTGTGTCGAAGCGGACCGTGCCGCGCAGGTTGCGGTACCAGTAGTCGGGTCCCCAGGCCGTGGTGTCCATGGCCTCACCGGTCACGGTGGAGTACACCGGCACGCTCGCGACGCGGGGCCGGATTCCCTGGAGGGCGTCGGTCAGTTCGTCCCGGACGCTTTCGACCGCGGCCCCGTGGGAGGCGTAGTCGACCTCGACCGGGCGCGCCCGGATCCCCTGCCGTCCGGCCTCGGCGAGCAGGTCGTCCAGTGCCCGCCGGTCGCCCGAGACGACCACCGAGGACGGGCCGTTGACCGCCGCGAGGGACAGCCGGCCGCTGTGGCCGGCCAGCAGTGCTTCGGCGCGCTCGGCGGGCGCGGCCAGCGACACCATGCCGCCGCTGCCGGCGAGTCGGACCAGGGCGCGGCTGCGCAGGGCCACCACCCGGGCGGCGTCCTGCAAGGACAGCGCCCCCGCGACGCACGCGGCCGCCATCTCGCCCTGCGAGTGGCCCACCACGGCGTCCGGTTCGACGCCGAGCGAGCGCCACACCTGGGCCAGTGACACCATCACCGCGAAGAGCGCCGGCTGCACCACGTCGACCCGGGCGAGCGCGTCGGCGTCCCCGAGCACGTCGAGCAGCGACCACTGCGTGTACGGGCTCAGCGCGGCCGCGCACTCCCGCATCCGGTCGGCGAAGACCGGCGACTCGGCCATCAGCCCGTCGGCCATGCCCACCCATTGGGCCCCCTGCCCCGGGAAGACGAACACCGTTCGCGCGTCGGGGACGGCGCGGCCGGTCACGGCGCCGCCCCCGGCCAGGCCGCGCAGCAGCTCCGCCCGGTCGGCGCCGAGCAGGACCGCGCGGTGCTCCAGGGCCGCCCGGGCCGTCGCCAGCGTGTGGCCGACGTCCACGGCACTGGGGCCGGGGGTGTCCGCGCCGCCGTCCGTCAGGGCGGTCAGCAGCCGCCGGGCCTGGTCGCGCAGGGCGTCCTCGGTGCGCGCGGAGAGCACCCAGGGGACGACGGGCAGGGCGCGGGGCGCGTCGTGTCCGTCGCCGCCGGAGGCGAACGCGTCGCCGTCGGACGCGGACAGGTCGCCGCCGGACACGGACAGGTCGCCGTCGGACACGGGTACGTCGGTTCCGGCGCCTTCGAGGTCGGGTGCCTGCTCCAGGATCACGTGCGCGTTCGTGCCGGTCACGCCGAAGGCGGAGACGGCCGCGCGGCGTGCCCGGCCCGTCTCGGGCCACTCGACCGCGTCGGCCAGGACCCGGACCGCGCCCGCCGACCAGTCGACGTGCGTGGTGGGCTCGTCGACGTGCAGGGTGGCGGGCAGCAGGCCGTGGCGCATCGCCTCGACCATCTTGATCACCCCGGCGACGCCCGCGGCCGCCTGCGTGTGGCCGATGTTGGACTTGACCGAGCCGAGCAGCAGCGGCCGCTGCGCGTCCCGGTCGCGTCCGTACGTGGCCAGCAGCGCCTGCGCCTCGATCGGGTCGCCGAGCGAGGTGCCGGTGCCGTGGGCCTCCACGGCGTCGACGTCGTGCCCGCGCAGCCCGGCCTCGGCCAGCGCCGCGCGGATGACCCTCTGCTGGGAGGGGCCGTTGGGGGCCGAGAAGCCGCTGCTCGCGCCGTCCTGGTTGACGGCGGTCCCCCGCACCACGGCGAGGACCCGGTGGCCGTTGCGGCGCGCGTCGGAGAGCCGTTCCAGCAGGAGCACGCCGACGCCCTCGCCCCAGCCGGTGCCGTCCGCCCCGTCGGCGAACGGCTTGCAGCGGCCGTCCGGTGCCAGGGCGCGCTGGCGGCTGAACTCGACGAAGGCCGCCGGTGTCGCCATCACGGCGGCGCCGCCGGCCAGCGCCAGGGAGCACTCCGAGCGCAGCAGCGCCTTGCAGGCCAGGTGGAGCGAGACCAGCGACGAGGAACAGGCGGTGTCGACGGTGATCGCGGGGCCTTCGAGACCGAAGCTGTAGGCGATACGGCCGGACACGGCGGCGGCGCTGTTGCCGGTGCCGACGTACCCTCCGAGGTCCTCGGCCGCGGCGTGCAGGAGCAGCGAGTAGTCCTGGCCGTTCGTGCCGACGAACACGCCGGTACGGCTGCCGCGCAGCGCGTCGGGTGCGATGCCCGCCCGTTCGACGGCCTCCCAGGACGTCTCCAGCAGCAGCCGCTGCTGCGGGTCCATGGCCAGCGCCTCACGGGGGCTGATCCGGAAGAACGCCGCGTCGAAGTCCCCGGCTCCGGTGAGGAATCCGCCCTCCTTGGTGTACGACGTACCCGGCCGCTCGGGGTCGGGGGCGTGCAGCGCGGCGAGGTCCCAGCCGCGGTCGTCCGGGAACTCGGTGATCGCGTCGCCGCCGTCGCGCACCAGCCGCCACAGGTCGTCGGGGGTGCGCACGTCCCCGGGGAAGCGGCAGGCCATGCCGACGATCGCGATGGGCTCGTCCGCGGTCGCGGCGGCCCCGGGCGCGGTGTCGGCCGGGTCGCCGTCCGGCTCGGCGTCGCCCGCCAGGAGCGCTACCAGGTGGTCGGCGAGCGCGGCGGGCGACGGGTAGTCGAAGACCAGTGTCGTCGGCAGCGGCAGTCCGGTGGCCGTCGCGAGCCGGTCCCGCAGTTCCATGGCGGTCAGCGAGTCGAACCCGAGGTCCTGGAACGCCCGGTCCGCCGCGACGGGTTCGGACCCGGAGTACCCGAGCACCGCGCCGGCCTCGGCGCGGAGCAGGTCGAGCAGGATCCGGCGCCGCTGAGGTCCGGCGACGGCGTCCAGACCGGCGAGGCCGGCGACCGGTCCGCCCGACGGCGTCCCGTCCTGTGCCGCGGTCAGCGCCTGGCGCGCGTCCGGCAGTTCCGCGAACAGCGGGGCCGGCCGGACCGCGGCGAACAGCGGGGCGAGCCGGGACCAGTCGACGTCGGCGACGGTGACCGTGGTCCGGGCGTACTCCACCGCCTCCGTCATGGCGTCGAGGGCGAGGGCCGGGTCCATCGGCAGTACTCCGCGCCGGGTCAGGCCGTCGGCGTCGGCCATCCCGTCTCCGTCCCACGCTCCCCAGGCGATCGAGGTCGCGGCGAGCCCGCGCGCGGCCCGGCCGCGTGCGAGTGCGTCGAGGAAGGCGTTGCCCGCCGCGTACGCGCCCTGGCCGCCCGCGCCCCAGGTGGCGGCGATCGAGGAGAACAGGACGAAGGCGTCGAGCGGCCGGTCGGCGAGCAGCGCGTCCAGGTGGGCGGCGCCCGCGACCTTCGCCGAGGTGACGGCCGCGTAGTGGGCCGGTTCCGTGTCGGCCGCCGCGCGCACCTCGCTGACGCCCGCCGTGTGCACGACCGCCGTGAGCGGGTGCTCCGCCGGTACGGCCGCCAGCACCCCGGCGAGCGCGTCCCGGTCGCGTACGTCGCAGGCCACGGTGGTCACCGCGGCGCCGAGGCCGGTGAGTTCGGCCGTGAGCGCGTCGGCCCCGGGTGCGTCCGGGCCGCGGCGGCTGACCAGCAGCAGACGGTCGGCGCCCCGGCGTGCGAGGTGCCGTGCGACGTGCCCGGCGAGGGCTCCGCTGCCGCCGGTGATCAGCACGGTGCCGTGCGGGGTCCACGGGCGGCGTTCACCGACGCGGGGCAGGGCCCGGATCACCCTGCGGGCGAACACACCGGCGGGCCGCAGCGCGACCTGGTCCTCGGTACGGCTCACGAGGGCACCGACGAGGCGGGTGAGGCAGCGTTCGTCGGCCTCGTCCGGCAGGTCGACGAGTCCGCCCCACCGGTCGGGGTGCTCCAGGGCCAGTACCCGGCCCAGACCCCAGAGCTGCGCCTGCCCGGGAGCGACCGGCCCGTCCGCGGGGTGTGCGGACACCGCTCCCCGGGTCAGACACCACAGGGGTGCCCGCACGTCGGCCTCGACGAGTCCGGCGAGCAGTTCCAAGGTCGTCCCGATCCCGGCCGGGACGTCCGGGTGCCCGGCCGACGGCCGGTCGTCGAGCGCGGCCAGGGACACCACCGCGGCGACCGTTTCCCCGTCCGCCACCGCGTCGCGCAGCAGTGCCGCGACGTCGTCGCGTGGCCGTGCGCCGTCGAGCGTCAGGGTGCGCACCCGCGCGCCGTGAGCCGCCAGCGCCGTGGCGATCGCGGCGTCCACGGGACCGGCGAGGCCGTTCGCGGGGGCGACGACGAGCCAGGTCCCGGTCGGCACGGCCGGTGTCGGTTCGGCCAGGGGGCTCCAGGACTCCCGGTACCGCAGGGCGTCGGCGGCGGCCGCCTCCGCTGCCGGTACGGGCGTCCTGGCCGGGTCCAGCCAGTACCTCCGGCGCTGGAACGGGTAGGTGGGCAGGTCCACGCGCCGCGCGCCCGTGCCGGCGAACAGGGACGCGGGGTCCGCTTCCGTGCCCCGCACGTACAGGGCGGCGACGGCCGAGAGGACGGCGGTGACGTCGTCCCGGTCGGCACGCAGGGTGGGGACGACGGCGGCGGCGTCGGCGCGGTCCGCGAGGCAGTCCCGCGTCATCGGGGTCAGGACGCCGCCGGGCCCCAGTTCGACGTACGTCGTCACGCCGAGCCGGTGCAGGGTGTGCGCGCCGTCGAGGTAGCGCACGGTCGACCGGGCGTGGTCGGTCCAGTACTCCGCAGAACACGCCTGCTCGTCCGTGAGGGGCTCACCGGTCACCGTGGACACGAGGGGTGTCCGGGGCGGCGCGGGGCGCAGGCCGCGGACGACCTGGGCGAACTCCTCGAGCATCGGCTCCATCAGGGGCGAGTGGAACGCGTGGCTGACGGCCAGTCGCCGGGTCTTCCTGCCCTGGCCGGCCCAGTACGCCTCGATGCGGGTGACGGTGTCGCCGTCGCCGGAGACGACGGTGGCCGACGGGCCGTTCACGGCGGCGATGCCGACGAGGTGCTCCACCCCGGACAGCGACGTCAGCACCTCGTCCGGGGTGGCCCGCACCGACACCATCGCCCCGCCGGCCGGGAGTTCCTGCATGAGGCGGCCGCGCGCGGCGACCAGCGTGCACGCGTCCTCCAGCGTGAACACGCCCGCGATGTGGGCCGCGGCGATCTCCCCGACGGAGTGGCCGATCAGCCGGTCGGGTCTGATGCCCCAGTCCTCGAAGAGGCGGGCGAGCGCGACCTCCACGGCGAACAGGGCCGGCTGGGTCCAGAGGGTCTCGTCGAGCGACGCGGCGCCGTCGAAGACGACGGAACGCAGCGGGACGTCCAGGTCTGCGTCGAACCGCGCGCACACGGCGTCGAAGGCCCGGGCGAACGCGGGGTACGCGGCGTACAGGGCGCGTCCCATGCCGGTGTACTGGGCGCCCTGCCCGGAGAACAGATACGCGAGCCGGTTGTCCGGCACCACGGTGCCGGTGACGGCTCCCGGCGCCCGGCCGCCGGTGGCGAGCGCGGTGAGGGCGGCGGCCCGTCCCTCCGGGTCCTGGGCGATCACGGCCGCCCGGTGCTCCAGAGCCGTGCGGGTGGTGGCCAGGGAGTAGGCCATGTCCACCGTGTCGTGCTCGGTGCTGGGCACCAGCTGGGCGGCGCGGGCCCGGAGGGCAGCGGGGCCGCGGGCGGAGAGGAACCAGGGGACGACCGGGGCGGTGCCGTCGGCCGCCTCCCTTTCGGGGTGGCTGTCCGTGCCGGTCGCGGCTTCGAGGATGACGTGCGCGTTGGTGCCGCTGACACCGAACGACGACACGCCCGCCCGCCAGGGCCGGTCCACCTCGGGCCACGCCGTCCGCTCCGTCAGCAGCCGTACGTCACCCGCGGACCAGTCGACGTGCGGCGACGGCTCGTCCACGTGAAGCGTGGCCGGCAGCTCACCGTGCCGCATCGCCATCACCATCTTGATGACACCCGCCACACCCGCGGCCGCCTGCGTATGACCCAGATTCGACTTCACCGAGCCCAGCAGCAGCGGCTCCTGCCTCCCCTGACCGTAGGTGGCCAGCAACGCCTGCGCCTCGATCGGATCGCCCAGCCTGGTGCCGGTCCCGTGAGCCTCCACCGCGTCCACCTCGGACGGCTGCAACCCCGCACTCGCCAAGGCCCGCCGGATCACACGCTGCTGCGACGGGCCGTTCGGCGCGGTCAGTCCGTTCGAGGCGCCGTCCTGGTTCACCGCCGACCCGCGCACCACCGCCAGCACCCGATGACCGTTGCGACGGGCGTCCGACAGACGCTCCACCAACAGGACACCGACGCCCTCGGACCACCCCGTGCCGTCGGCACCGGCCGCGAACGCCTTGCACCGCCCGTCGTGCGAGAGGCCGCCCTGCCGGCTGAACTCGATGAAGGCCGCGGGCGACGACATCACCGTCACGCCGCCGACGAGCGCCAGCGAGCACTCGCCCTGCCGCAGCGACTGCGCCGCCAGGTGCAGCGCCACCAGCGACGACGAACACGCCGTGTCCACCGTCACCGCGGGCCCTTCGAGACCGAAGGTGTACGCCACGCGGCCGGTGGCGACGCTGCCCGCACTGCCGTTGCCCAGATAGCCCACCAGGTCGCCGGGGACGACGTCGTGGAGCCGTGCCGCGTAGTCGTGGTACATCACGCCGGCGAAGACGCCGGTGTCGCTGCCGCGCAGGGCGGCCGGGTCGATGCCGGCCCGCTCGACGGCCTCCCAGCTCGTCTCCAGCAGCAACCGCTGCTGCGGGTCCATCGCCAGCGCCTCACGCGGCGAGATCCCGAAGAACTCCGCGTCGAAGTCGGCGACGTCGTAGAGGAATCCGCCCTCACGCGCGGACGACCTGACGGTCTGGCCCGTGTCGAAGAGGCGGTCCAGGTCCCAGCCGCGGTCGGTCGGGAAGGCGGAGATGGCGTCCTGTCCGCCGGACACCACCCGCCACAGGTCCTCGGGGGACCGGACACCGCCGGGGTAGCGGCAGCTCATGCCCACGATCGCGAGGGGTTCGTCGACCGCGCCCCTCGCGGGGCGTGCCGCGACGGCCGCCGGGGCGGCCGCGGCTCCTTCGCCGAGGAGTCTCGCCAGCAGGTGATCGGTGAGTGCCGACACGTTCGGATGGTCGAAGACCAGCGTGGCGGGCAGTCTGAGGCCGGTGGCCGAAGCGAGCCGGTTGCGCAGTTCGACGGCGGACAGGGAGCTGAAGCCCATGTCCTTGAAGGCCCGTTCGGCCGAGACCGCTTCGGCGGCGCTGTGGCCGAGCACGACGCCCGTGTGGGCGCGCACCAGGTTCAGGACGGTCTCGTGGCGGTCCCTCTCCCCGAGGCCGGCGAGTCGGTCGCGCAGTGCTTCGCCGCCCGGTGCCGCGGAGGCGGCCGTCCGGCGCTCCGGTGCGCGGACCAGGCCGCGCAGCAGGGGCGGTACGGCCTGGCCCCGGCCGCGGAGTCCGCCGGCCGTGAAGGCGACCGGGAGGACGAGTGGCTCGTCGCGCCCGAGGGCGTCGTCGAACATCGCCAGCCCTTCGGCCGCGGACAGCGGGCGGATGCCGCTGCGGGAGACGCGGTCCAGGTCGTGACCGTCGAGCCGCCCGGTGAGGGCGGAGCGGTCCTCCCACAGGCCCCAGGCCAGCGAGTGTGCCGGCAGGCCCTGGGCCCTGCGGTACGCGGCGAGCGTGTCCAGGAAGACGTTGCCCGCGGCGTAGTTGCCCTGTCCGGCGCTGCCCAGGGTGCCGGCCGCCGAGGAGAACAGGACGAAGGCGGTGAGGTCCATGTCACGGGTCAGCTCGTGCAGGTGCCAGGCGGCATCCACCTTCGGCCGCAGGACCCGCGCGAGCCGCTCCCCGCTCAGCGAACCCACCAACGCGTCGTCGAGCACCCCCGCCGCGTGCACCACCCCCCGCACCGGATGCTCCGCCGGCACCGACGCCAACGCCGCCGCCAACTCCTCCCGCACCGACACATCACACACCCGCACCGACACCTCGGCACCCAGCCCCTCCACACTCCCCCCACCACGACTCAACAACAACAGACGCCGAACCCCGTACACCTCCACCAGATGCCGCACCACCAACCGCCCCAGCACACCCGTACCACCCGTCACCACCACCGTCCCCTCAGGACCGAACCACGACCCCGAACCCACACCACCCACACCACCCACACCACCAGCACCACCCGCACCCAAGCGCGCCAACCGCGGCACCCGCAGACCACCACCGTGCCAGGCGAGTTGCGGTTCGTCGCCGACGGCGGCGAGGTCGAGGACCTCCTTGGGTACGGCGTGTCCGTCCGTGTCGAGGAGTCCGAACACCCCGGGGTGTTCCGACTGGGCGGCGCGCACCAGGCCCCAGGCCGTGGCGCCGGCCGGGCCGGTGGGTGCCTCGCCGACGGCGCCGTGTGTCACCAGCACCAGCCGGCTGTCGGCGAGCCGGTCCTCGGCGAGCCAGGCGTGCAGCAGGTCCAGTGCGGTGCGCGCGCTCGTGTGCGCGGCCGCGACGACGTCGTCGCCTGGCGACGGCTCCGGGAGGGCGGCGAACACGGCGTCGGGAAGGTCCGCGCCCGCGTCGAGGGCGGCGAGCAGGGCGGCGAGGTCCGGGTGGTGCTCGCCGTCCGGTTCCGGTCCGGGGTCGCCGAGCCGCACCGTACGGACGGCGCCCGTCGTGGTGGGGACGGGCAGGACGGTCCAGTCCAGGGCGTGCAGCGGGCTGCGGGTGACGGGCTGTGCGCCGGTGAGGGGCCGGACCGCCAGGGATCCCACCGAGGCGACGGCGGTCCCGCTCTCGTCGGTGACCAGCAGGGCCACGGTGTCCGTCCCGGTCGGGGAGAGCCGGACCCGCAGGGCGGCCGCGCCCGTGGCGTACAGGGTGACGTCCGACCAGGAGAACGGCAGCCGCGGCGCCGCGTCCCCGGGCCGCGCGGTCGCGACGGCGCGCGCGTGCAGGGCCGCGTCGAGGAGGGCGGGGTGGAGGCCGAAGCGGCCTGCCGCGGAGTGCTGCTCTTCGGGCAGCCGGACCTCGGCGAGGACGTCGTCGCCGTCCAGCCAGGCGGCCCGCAGTCCCTGGAACACGGGTCCGTAGTGCAGCCCGGACTCCGCGAAGCGCGGGTAGAAGCCGTCCAGGGGCACGGGGACCGCGCCCGGCGGCGGCCACTCGGCCGGGCCGTCCTGGAACTCCTCCCCCGGGCGCGGGCCCCGCGAGGCGCCCTCGCGTTCCGGGCCGAGCACTCCGGTGGCGTGCCCGGTCCAGTCCGCGTCGCCGTCCCGCCGTGCGTGCACGGTGATCTCACGGCGGCCCTCGTCGTCGGCGGCGGCGACGGTCACCTGCACGTGGACGTCTCCGTGCGGGGGCAGCACCAGCGGGGCCCGCAGGGTGAGTTCCTCGATCCACGGGCAGCCCACTTCGTCGCCGGCGCGTATCGCCATGTCGACGTAGGCGGTGCCGGGCAGGACGAGCGCGTCCTGGACGCGGTGGTCGGCCAGCCACGGGTGGGTCCGGGTGGACAGCCGTCCGGTCAGCAGGCAGGTGTCGGCCCCGGCGGGCGTGACGACGGCGCCGAGCAGCGGGTGCGCGGCGTCGGCCAGGCCGAGACCCGAGGCGTCTCCCGCGCGGGCCAGGTAGTCGTCCGGCCAGAACCGGCGCCGCTGGAAGGCGTAGGTCGGCAGGTCGACCGGGCGGCCGGTGGGCAGGACCGGCCGCCAGTCCACGGCGACCCCTCGGACGTGCGCCTCGGCCAGTGCCGTCACGAAGCGTGGCAGGCCGCCCTCGTCGCGGTGCAGCGTGCCGAGCACGGAGACGGTCCGCTCCTGTGCGTCGGCGGTCTCCTGCACGGCGGGGATGAGCACGGGGTGCGGGCTGACCTCGACGAACACGGTGTGCCCGTGCTCGACGGCCTGCCGGGTCGCCCGCTCGAAGCCGACGGTGCGGCGGAGGTTGTCGTACCAGTAGGCGGCGTCCAGCCGGGCCGTGTCCAGCGGTTCGCCGGTCACGGCGGAGTAGAACGGGGTGTGGCCGGACCGGGGGCGGATCGGCGCGAGGGCGTCGGCGAGCCGTTCCCGGATCTCCTCCACCTGCGGGGAGTGCGAGGCGTAGTCGACGTCGATCCGCTTCGCCCGTACGTCGGCGGCGAGGCAGGCGGCCAGGAACGCGTCCAGGGCCTCGCTCTCGCCGGACACCACCACGGCGGCGGGTCCGTTGACGGCGGCGATCGCGAGGCGTCCGTCCCAGGTCGTGAGCCGTTCGGCGACCTGGTCGGGTGTTTCGGGCACCCAGACCATGCCGCCCCGGCCGGACAGGGCGGTCAGGGCCTGGCTGCGCAGGGTCACCACGCGGGCGGCGTCGGACAGCGAGAGTCCGCCCGCGACGTGGGCGGCGGCGATCTCACCCTGGCTGTGTCCGAGGACGGCGTCCGGTTCGACGCCGTACGCGCGCCACAGTTCGGCGAGCGAGACCATGACGGCGAACAGCACCGGCTGGACCACGTCGACGCGGTCGAGGGCGGGCGCGCCCGGCTCGCCCCGGACGACGTCCAGGAGCGACCAGTCGACGAAGGGGTCGATCGCGGCCGCGCACTCGGCCATGCGCGCGGCGAACACGGGGGCGGCTTCGAGGAGTTCCCTCGCCATGCCGCTCCACTGCGTTCCCTGGCCGGGGAAGACGAACGCGATCTGCGGTCGGGTGAGTGCCGTGCCGCGGACCGTTCCGGTGGCCGGGCGGTCCTCGGCCAGTGCCCGCAGGAGTTCCGGCAGTTCCGCGGCGGTCCGCGGGAGCAGTACGGCGCGGTGGTGCAGCGCCGACCGGGTGGTGGCGAGGGAGTACGCCAGGTCGGCGGGCGTGGCGACCTGTTCGCCGGTCACCGCGGCCGGTTCGTCGTCGAGCCGTTCCAGCAGCCGGGCCGCCTGGTCGCGCAGGGCCCGGTCGTCGGCGGCGGAGAGGACCCAGGGCGTGACAGGGCCGGTGGCGTCGCCCGCCTCCGCCGCGGGGTGGCTGTCCGTGCCGGTCGCGGCTTCGAGGATGACGTGCGCGTTGGTGCCGCTGACACCGAACGACGACACGCCCGCCCGCCAAGGGCGGTCCACCTCGGGCCACGGCGTCCGCTCCGTCAGCAGCCGTACGTCACCTGCCGACCAGTCGACGTGCGGCGACGGCTCGTCCACGTGAAGCGTGGCCGGCAGCTCACCGTGGCGCATCGCCATCACCATCTTGATGACACCCGCCACACCCGCGGCCGCCTGCGTATGACCCAGGTTCGACTTCACCGAGCCCAGCAGCAGGGGCTCCTGCCTCCCCTGTCCGTAGGTGGCCAGCAACGCCTGCGCCTCGATCGGGTCGCCCAGCCTGGTGCCGGTCCCGTGGGCCTCGACCGCGTCCACCTCGGACGGCTCCAGCCCCGCACTCGCCAAGGCCCGCCGGATCACCCGCTGCTGCGACGGGCCGTTCGGCGCGGTCAGTCCGTTCGAGGCGCCGTCCTGGTTCACCGCCGACCCGCGCACCACCGCCAGCACCCGATGACCATTGCGCCGGGCGTCCGACAGACGCTCCACCAGCAGCACACCCACGCCCTCGGACCATCCCGTGCCGTCGGCACCGGCCGCGAACGCCTTGCACCGCCCGTCCGGTGAGAGCCCGCCCTGCCGGCTGAACTCCACGAACTGCATCGGCGTCGACATCACGGTCGCACCGCCGACGAGCGCCAGCGAGCACTCGCCCTGCCGCAGCGACTGCACCGCCAGGTGCAGCGCCACCAGCGAGGCCGAGCACGCGGTGTCCACCGTCACCGCGGGGCCTTCGAGGCCGAACGTGTAGGACAGCCGGCCGGAGAAGACGGCGCCGCCGTTGCCGATGCCGACGAAGCCCTCCAGTTCCTCCGGGAGGTCCTGGAGGAGAAGGGCGTAGTCCTGGCCGTTGGTGCCGGCGAAGACACCGGTGTCGCTGCCGCGCAGGGCGGCCGGGTCGATGCCGGCCCGCTCGAAGACCTCCCAGCTGGTCTCCAGCAGCAGCCGCTGCTGCGGGTCCATCGCCAGCGCCTCACGCGGCGAGATCCCGAAGAACTCCGCGTCGAAGTCACCCGCGTCGGTCAGGAATCCGCCGTTGCGCACGCTCGACCGGCCGTCGCCGAGCAGTTGCTCCAGGTCCCAGCCGCGGTCGGTCGGGAAGGCGCCGATGCCCTCCTGCTCCTGGGCGACCAGTCGCCAGAGGTCTTCCGGCGAGCGCACACCGCCGGGGAAGCGGCACGCCATGCCGACGATCGCGATGGGCTCGTCCGGCGTGCCGCTCGTCGCGGCGGCGGACGGTGTCCGCGTCGTCGTCCGTGCCGTGTCGGCCAGTTCCTCGTCGAGGAAGCGGGCCAGCTCGGCCGGGGTCGGGTAATCGAAGACGAGTGTGGTGGACAGGCGGACACCGGTGGCGTGGGTGAGGCGGTTGCGCAGTTCGACCGCGGTGAGGGAGTCGATGCCCAGCTCACTGAAGAGGCGGTCGGCGCCGGCCGACTCGGTGGAGTCGTGGCCGAGCACGGCGGCCGTGTGGGTGCGGACCAGGTTCAGCAGCGTCCTGGACCGTTCCGCGTCCGACATGCCGGCCAGGTCGAGCCGTGTGCCGGAGGTCTGACCGCCGGTCGTCACCGGGCCGGACGTCGCCGGCGGGACGAGGCCGTGCAGGAGCGGCGGCACGGTGCCGGACGCCGCTCGCGCCCGCCAGGCGGCCAGGTCGACCGGCGCGGCGACCACGACGGGACGGTCCGCGTCGAGCGCCGCGTCGAAGAGGGCGAGGCCCTGCTCGGTGGGCATCGGGATGATGCCGGCGCTTCTGGCCCGCGTGTGGTGGGCGTCGCCGAGTTCTCGCGTCATGCCGCTGCGTTCCGCCCACAGGCCCCACTGCACGGAGACCATCGGCAGGCCCAGCGCCGCGCGGTGCGTGGCGAACGCGTCGAGGAAGGTGTTCGCCGCCGCGTAGTTGCCCTGGCCTCCGGCGCCGATGGTGGCGGCGGCCGAGGAGAAGACGACGAAGGCGGCGAGGTCGAGGTCGCGGGTGAGGTCGTGGAGGTGGAGCACCGCGTCGACCTTGGGCCGCAGCACGCGGTCCACCTGTTCCTCGGTCAACGAGCTGATCAGTCCGTCGTGCACGACACCGGCGCTGTGCACGACGGCCGTCAGCGGGTGTGCGGCCGGTATCGCCGCCAGGCAGGCCGCCAGTTCGTCGCGGTCTCCCACGTCGCAGGCGGCGACGGTCGCGTCGGCGCCCAGCTCGGCGAGTTCGGCACACAGCGAGGCCGCGCCGTCGGCGGCCGCTCCGCGTCGGCTGACCAGCAGCAGATGCCGTACGCCGTGCCGCTCCGCCAGGTGCCGGGCGACGAGCCGGCCGACGCCGCTCGTGGCACCGGTGACCAGGACGGTCCCGTCGGGGTCGAGGCGTGGCGCGGCGGGGAGGCCGGGCTGCCGCAGCCGGGCCAGCCGGGGCGCGTGGGCGGTGCCGGCCCGCAGCGCCAGCTGGGGTTCGCCGCCGGCCAGGGCCGGGGCGACCGAACGGTACGAGGCGGCCGTGCCGTCCACGTCGAGGAGCAGGAACCGGTCGGGGTGCTCGGACTGCGCGGACCGGACGAGCCCCCAGACCGGGGCCGTGGCCAGGTCGTCCGGCGGGGCGTCCGGCGCGGTGGTCACGGCGCCTTGGGTCACCACCACGAGGCGGGACGCGGCGAAGGCGTCGTCCGCGAGCCACTGCCGGGCCAGTTCGAGGACGGTCCGGAGCGCGGCGCGTACGTCCTGGCCGAGCGCACCCGGATCCCCGGGGCCCTCGGTGCCATCGGCGGCGCCGGGCCCGTTCGGCGGCACGGGGGCGAGGACGACGGCGGGCGCCGGGGTCCCGGCCCGTACGGCCCGGGACAGCTCGGTGAGGTCGGCGTACGGCACCGCGTCACCGAACAGGGCGGCGGTGCCGGCGTCCCCGAGCACCGCCCACCCGTCGTCGGGGATGTTCCCGTGCTCGAGCGGCACCTCGTCCCAGGCGATCCGGAAGAGGGCGTCGCCGTGCCGGCCGCGCACGGCCGTCTCCCCGAACGTCACGGCGTCCGCCCGGGCGATGGTGCGCCCCGCGTCGTCGGTGAGGACCAGGGACGCGGTGTGCTCGCCGGTCAGGGTGAGCTCGGCGCGGGCCGCGGTCGCACCGGGTGCGTGGAGTTCCACCCCGTGCCACCGGACGGGCAGCAGGCTGAGCCGGTGGTCGCTCACCGGGGGCATGAGAGGCCCGGCGGCCTGGACGACGGCGGCCAGGAGGGCGGGGTGCAGGCCGTAGAGGGCGGTGCCGGCCGGCGCGTCGGCGGACGGCCCGACGTCGGCGTACAGGGTGTCGCCGTCGCGCCGCGCGCCGAGCAGCCGCGGGCCGTCGGCGCCGCTGCCCCGCTCGGCGTGCGGAGCGGCGGTGCCGGTCGTCCCGGCGGTGCCGCTCGCCGCGGCGGTCCCGTCGGGCGGGCCGTGGTCCGTCGCGGGCGCGGGCAGCGGGCCTCGGTCGAGGACGCCGGCGGCGTGGCGGGTCCACGGGGCGTCGTCGTGGTCCTCACGGGCGTGGACGGTGACGGGCCGGCCGCCGGTCTCGTCCGGCGCGCCCACCCGTACCTGTACGACGAGACCGCCGGTTTCCGGCAGGGTCAGCGGCTCGTCCACGGCCAGCTCGGCGACGCGGCCGCAGCCGACCCGGTCGCCCGCGTGCAGCGCCAGTTCCAGCAGGGCGGCGGCCAGACGGGGCACGCCGTCGGCCGGGTCGGCGAGCCAGGGGTGGCTGTGCCGGGACAGCAGGCCGGTCAGCAGCAGTCCGTCACCGTCGGCGAGCGCCACGGCCGCGCCGAGCAGCGGGTGGTTCGCGGTGCCGACGCCGGCGCGGGTCACGTCGCCGGTCGCGGAGAACGGGTTCTTCAGCCAGTGGCGCTCGCGCTGGAACGCGTAGGTCGGCAGGTCGGCCGGGGCGGCACCGCTGCCGGCGAACACGGCCGCCCAGTCGACGGGGGTGCCGTTGGCGTGGGCACCGGCCAGCGCGGTCACGGTGGTGGTGATCTCGTCCTTGCCGTGGCGCAGCGCGGGCGTCAGGAGTACGTCGGTGCGGTCGGCGGGCACGCTGTCGCGGCCCAGACCGGTGAGGACGCCGCCCGGCCCCAGTTCGACGAACGTGGTCACCCCGCGGGTGAGCAGGTCCTCCATCCCGGCGTGGAAGCGGACGGGTTCCCGGACGTGGCGCACCCAGTACGCGGCGGTCGCGAGGTCGTCGGCCGCGGCGACCCGGCCGGTCACGTCGGAGACGACCGGGATCCGCGGCGGGTGGAACGTCAACTCCTCGACGACGGAGCGGAACTCCTCCAGCATCGGTTCCATGGACGGCGAGTGGAACGCGTGGTTCGTGGCCAGCCGCTTCGACCTGCGCTCGCCCAGGGCCGACAGCACGGACGACACCGCGTCCTCGTCGCCCGAGACGACGACGGAGGCGGGGCCGTTGACCGCCGCGATCGAGACGCGGTCGGTGAGCAGGGGTGCCACCTCCGCCTCGGAGGCGGCCACGGACACCATGACGCCGGGTGCCATCGCCTGCATGAGCCGTCCGCGGGCCGTGACGAGGACGCAGGCGTCCTCCAGGGAGAGCACGCCGGCCACGTGGGCGGCGGCGACCTCGCCCACGGAGTGCCCGAGGAGGTAGTCCGGCCGTACTCCCCAGCTCTCCCACAGCCGGCACAGCGCCACTTCGAGCGCGAACAGTGCGGGCTGCGCGTACCGCGTGTGCTCGAGCAGGCCGTCGTCGCCGAACAGCACGTCGCGGACGGGCCGGCCCAGGAGCGGGTCGAGGGTCGCCGCGACGGCGTCGAGGGCCGCGGCGAACCCCGGTACCCGGTCGTGGAGGCGGCGTCCCGTGCCGGGCCGCTGCGCGCCCTGGCCGCCGAGCAGGAACGCGGTGCGTCCGCTCTTGACCCGGGTGTCGCCACCGAGCAGGTACGGGGAGGCGGTGCCCTGGGCCAGCGCGTCGAGGCCGCGCAGCGCGGACGCGCGGTCCTCGCAGACGACGGCGGCCCGGAAGGGCAGCGCCGCGCGGCCGGTGGCCAGCGAGTACGCGAGGTCCAGGAGGCCGGCGTCCGGGTCGTCGTCCAGCCGCGCCAGGAGCCGGGTGGCCTGTGCGCGCAGGGCGCGCGGAGTGTGGCCGGACAGCAGCAGCGGCAGGGTGCCGTGGGTGAGGGGGCCGGGTGCCGTGACGGCGGGGGCCGGCTCGGCGGCCGGCGGCTGTTCGACGATCACGTGGGCGTTGGTGCCGCTGACTCCGAACGAGGAGACGCCGACGCGGCGCGGCCGGTCCGTGACGGGCCAGTCCGTCGGCTCGGTCGGCAGCAGCACGGCACCGGACGACCAGTCCACGTGGGAGGTCGGCCGGTCGACGTGGAGGGTGGGCGGCACCACCGCGTGGCGGACGGCGAGGATCGCCTTGATGACTCCGGCGACGCCCGCGGCGGCCTGCGTGTGGCCGAGGTTGGACTTCACCGAGCCCAGGAGCAGCGGCCGTCGCGCCGTGTGGTGGCGGCCGTAGGTGGCGAGGACCGCGTTGGCCTCGATCGGGTCGCCCAGGGTGGTGCCGGTGCCGTGTGCCTCGACGGCGTCGATCTCGTCGGGGGTGAGCCCGGCGTTGTCGAGGGCGTCCCGGATGACGCGCTCCTGCGCCGGGCCGTTCGGCGCGGTGAGGCCGTTGCTGGCGCCGTCCTGGTTCACGGCGCTGCCGCGCACCACGGCCAGCACCTGGTGGCCGTTGGCGCGCGCGTCCGACAGCCGCTCCAGCAGGAGCAGGCCGACCCCCTCGCCCCAGCCGGTGCCGTCCGCCGCGTTCGCGAACGGTTTGCACAGGCCGTCGGGTGCCATGCCGCGCTGGCGGCTGAACTCGATGAAGGCGCCCGGTGTCGACATGACCGTCGCGCCGCCCGCGAGCGCGAGGGCGCACTCTCCCTGGCGCAGTGACTGGACGGCCAGGTGCAGGGCCACCAGCGACGACGAGCAGGCGGTGTCGACGGTGACGGCGGGGCCCTCCAGGCCGAGCGTGTACGCCACGCGGCCGGAGAGCACGCTGGCGGTGTTGCCGGTGAGGCGGTGGCCTTCGAGGGCCTCGGACTCCAGCGAGGTCATCAGCAGGCGGACGTAGTCCTGACCGTTCGTGCCGGCGAAGACGCCGGTCCTGCTGCCCCGCAGCGTCGCGGGGTCGATGCCGGCCCGTTCCAGGGTCTCCCAGGCGACCTCCAGGAGGTGCCGCTGCTGGGGGTCCATCGCCAGCGCCTCGCGCGGGGAGATCCCGAAGAACTCGGCGTCGAAGTCGGCGGCGTCCGCGAGGAAGGCACCGCGACGGGTGTAGCTGGTGCCCGGCCGGTCGGGGTCGGGGTCGAACAGCGAGGCCAGGTCCCAGCCGCGGTCGGCGGGGAAGTCGGCCACGGCGTTCCCGCCGGACACGAGCAGCCGCCACAGGTCCTCCGGCGAGGCCACTTCGCCGGGGAAGCGGCATCCGATGCCGACGACCGCGATCGGCTCTCGCCGCTCCTCCTGGATCTCCCGCAGCTGCCTGCGGGTGTCCTGCAGATCGGTGGTGACGCGCTTGAGGTAGTAGCTGAGACGCTCTTTGTCCGCCATGTGGTGGGTGCCCCTTGAAGAACGGAAACGTGTCGGCCGGACGGTCAGGAGATGCCGAGTTCCTTGCCGATGTACTCGATCAGCTCGTCGTCCGTGGCCTCCGTCAACGCGACGGACTCGTGCTCGGGCTGTTCGTCGGTGAGCTGCGCGAGCAGTGATCTCAGCCGGGTGGTGACGGCCTTGCGGGTCAGGTCGTCGGACGCGATCGAGGGCAACCGCGTTTCGAGCTCCTCCAGCAGCTCGGTCGCGGGGTTGGCCGCGTCCTGCCGGATCCGCTCCAGCAGGTGGGTGGCGACGGCGCGTGCCGTCGGGTGGTCGAAGACGAGTGTGACGGGCAGCCGCAGTCCGCTGAGCCGGCTGAGCCGGTTGCGGAGTTCGACCGCCAGCACCGAGTCCAGGCCGAGCCCGGTCAACGGGCCGTCCACGTCGACGGTGTCGGGGTCGGGGTGCCGGAGCACCGCGGCGAGTTCACCGCGGACCAGGCCGAGGACGTGGTCGTCGCCTTCCGGTCCGGAGAGCGCGGCCAGCCTGTCGCGCAGGGCGGACAGCGTGTCCCGGCCGTCGGTGTCGCGGCCGGCCGCGGCCTCCTCCTCCATGGCGGCCCGTGCTTCGGGCACCGTGGTCAGCAGCGGACTGGGCCGCAGGGACGCGAGGCCCGTGGCGAAGCGGTCCCACTCGATGTCGCCCACCAGCAGGAAGGTCTCGTCCTGGTGGACGGCACGCCGGAGCGCGTCCATCGCGAGCCGGGGGTCCATCGCGCGTACGCCGCGGCTGCGGAGGCCGGCCTCGGCGTGGTCGCGCGAGTCGAGGCTGCCGCCGCCCCACGCGCCCCACGCCACCGACGTGGCGGTCAGCCCCCGCGCCCTGCGGTGGCGGGCGAACGCGTCCAGATAGGCGTTGGCCGCGGCGTAGTTGGCCTGTCCGATGCTGCCGAAGGTGCCGCCGAACGCGGAGAACATCACGAAGGCGGTGAGGTCCAGGTCCGCGGTCAGCTCGTGGAGGTTGTTCACGGCGGTGACCTTGGAGGCGAAGACCCGGTCGAGACGTTCCGGGGTCAGTGCGTCGACCGGACCGTCGTCGACCACTCCGGCGACGTGCATCACGGCGGTCAGCGGGGCGTCGTCGGGCACCGCGGCCAGCAGGTCCGCCAGTGCGGTGCGGTCCGCCGCGTCGCAGTCCGCGACCGTCACCCGGGCGCCCAGGGCGGTCAGTTCGGCGACGAGTTCGTCCACGCCCCGAGCGCTCGTGGCCCGCCGGCCGGTCAGGACGAGGTGGTCCGCGCCGTCGGCCGCGAGCCATCGGGCCACGTCCCTGCCGAGCGCCCCGGTGCCGCCGGTGACGAGCACGGTCCCCGAGGGCCGCCACCCGGTGCCGGCGGCCGGGGTGGCGGCGGCCGGTTCGGCGCGGACGAGGCGGCAGCCGTGGACCCCGGTGGGGCGGACGGCCAGTTGGTCCTCCTGGGCCGCCATGCCGGCGAGTGCCTCGACGAAGCGGTCCCGCGCCGACTGGTCCACGTCCTGCGGCAGGTCGATCAGCCCGCCCCAGCGCTCGGGCCGCTCCAGCGCGACGGCGCGGCCAAGGCCCCACACCTGGGCGGCGGTCGGGTCCCGGAGCGGGTCCGTGTCGTCCACCGACACCGCGCCGCTGGTGACGCACCACAGCTGTCCGGCCGTCGCCGTGTCGCCGAGCGCCTGCACCAGGGCCAGGGTGCCCGCGGTGGCCGCGGCGACGCCGGGGTGGGCGGGGCTCGGGGAGTCGTCGAGCGCCAGCAGGGACAGCACGCCGGCGACCGGGCGGCTGTCGGCGGCGGCCCGCAGGCGTTCCGACAGGGTGGCCCGGACGAGGTCGGCGGCGTCGACGTCGATCCGTACGACCTCGGCGCCGGAGCGTTCGACGGCGTGCACGAGCGCCTCGACGGTGGGGTGTTGTGCCCGTGCGCCGGGCACCACGGCGAGCCAGGTGCCGCCCGGCACCGCCGTGGGGGCGGGGGCGAGGGGCCGCCAGGTCACCCGGTAGGTCCAGGAGTCCACGGCGGAGCGCCGGCTGAGGCTCTGGCGCCAGGCCGCCAGGACGGGCAGCGTCTCACGGACGGCAGGCGCGATGTCGGCGCCGACGTCCAGGGCCGAGGTCAGCGCGGTGAGGTCCTGTCGTTCGACGGCGGCCCAGAACGCCTCGTCGGCCGAGGCCGCCGTACCGGCCGCGCCGGCGGTGCCGGTACCGGCGACAGGAGTGTCCAGCCAGAAGGTCTCGTGCTGGAACGGATAGGTCGGCAGGTCGACCCGGCGGGCACCCGTGCCGCGGAACGCGACCGTCCAGTCGACGGTCACGCCGTGCACGTGCGCCTCGGCGGCCGACGTCAAAAACCGTCGCTGTCCGCCCTCGTCGCGGCGCAGCGTGGGGACGACGACCGGTTCGGCTCCGTGCTGTTCGACGGTCTCCTGGATGGAGAGCGCCAGCACCGGATGGGGAGCGACCTCGATGAACGTGCGGTATCCGTCACGGGCGGTGGCGCGGACCGCGGTCTCGAACTCCACGGTCTCCCGCATGTTGCGGTACCAGTAGCCGGCGTCGAGCGTGGCGGTGTCGACCGTGTCCCCGGTCACCGTGGAGTACAGCGGGATCCTGCCCTGCCGCGGGGTGACGGGCGCGAGGTCGCGCAGCAGCCGCTCGCGCAACGCGTCGACCTGGGCGGAGTGCCCGGCCACGGTCACGCCGGGCACCCGGCGGGCCCGGATGCCGTCGGCGGTGCACGCGGCCGCGAACTCGTCGCAGGCCGCGGGGTCGCCGGAGACCGTGCAGGAGCCCGGCCCGTTGACGGCGGCCACCGACAGCGCGCCGCCCCAGGGTTCGATACGGCGTGCCGCCTCGTCGGACGGCAGCAGGACGGCCGTCATGCCGCCGCGCCCGATCAGGGCGCGCCAGGCGTCGCTGCGGGTGACGACGATGCGCGCGGCGTCCCGCAGGGTCAGGGCTCCCGCGACGTACGCGGCGGCGATCTCGCCCTGCGAGTGCCCCACCGCGGCCGCGGGTTCCACGCCGTAGGAGCGCCACAGCGCGGCCAGGGACACCATCATGGTGAACAGGACCGGCTGCTGTACGTCGACGCGTTCGCCGGGCATGTCCGTCCCGCCGCGCAGCACGTCCAGCACCGACCAGCCGGTGAGGGCGCGGATCTCGGCGTCGCACGCCTCGGCCTGTTCCCGGAAGGCGGGTGAGTTCTCCAGGAGTTCACGGCCCATGGCGGGCCACTCGCTGCCCTGGCCTGGGAAGACGAACACCGGCCGTGCCTCGCCGGCGGCGACGCCCCGTACGGTGCCGGAGCCGGTGGTGCCGGCGGCCGCGCGGGCCAGTTCGGTGCCGTCGGTGCCGAGGAGGACGGCGCGGTGGGCGAAGACCGACCGGCCGTGGGCCAGTGAGTAGCCGACGTCGGCGGGATCGAGGTCGTGCTGTCCGGCGAGCCGCGCGCGCAGCCGGTGGAGCTGTTCGTCCAGTGCCTTGCCGGTCCTGGCGGACAGCACCCACGGTACGACGGCGGGCGGCGTGGTCCGCTCGGGCGGGTCGGGCAGGTCGGCGGCCTGGGGTTCCTCCAGGAGGAGGTGGGCGTTGGTGCCGCTGATCCCGAACGAGGAGATCGCGGCGCGGCGCGGTCCGTCGCCGCGTTCCCAGGGCCGGGCGTCCGTCAGCAGCCGGATGTCGCCCGACTCCCAGTCGACGTGCGGGGTGGGGGCGTCGACGTGCAGGGTCCTGGGCAGGACGCCGTGCCGCATGGACAGGACGAGTTTCATCACGCCGGCCACGGCGGCCGCGGCGGCTGTGTGGCCGATGTTGGACTTGACCGAGCCGAGCCACAGGGGTCGGTCCCGGTCCTGGCCGTAGGTCGCGAGCAGGGCGTTCGCCTCGATGGGGTCGCCCAGTCGGGTGCCGGTGCCGTGGGCCTCCACCACGTCGATGTCGCGTCCGGAGAGGCCGGCGGCGTGCAGGGCGTGCCGGATCACCCGCTCCTGCGACGGTCCGTTCGGCGCGCTCAGTCCGTTGGAGGCGCCGTCGTGGTTGACCGCGCTGCCGCGGATGACGGCCAGGACGGGGTGGCCGTTGCGCCGGGCGTCGGACAGCCGCTCGACGAGCAGGACCCCGGCGCCCTCGGCCATGCTCATGCCGTCTGCGGCGGCCGCGAACGGCTTGCACCGGCCGTCGGGCGCGAGCACCTGCTGCCGGCTCAGCCCGGCGAAGCCTCCCGTGGAGGGCATCACGGCCACTCCGCCGGCCAGGGCCATGGTGCACTCTCCCCGGCGCAGGGCCTGGCAGGCCAGGTGCAGGGCGACCAGGGAGGACGAGCAGGCGGTGTCGACGGTGAGGGACGGTCCCTCCAGTCCCAGTGAGTAGGACACCCGCCCGGACAGGACGCTGGTGAACACGCCGGTCATCAGGTGGGCTTCGAGGCCCTCCTCGGGCGGTGTGGCCGCCCCGTAGAAGGAGTGCATGCCGCCCGTGTAGACGCCGGTGGCGGTGCCGTGGAGGGTGGTCGGGTCGATGCCCGCCCGTTCGACGGCCTCCCAGGAGGTCTCCAGCAGCAGCCGCTGCTGGGGGTCCATGGCCAGCGCCTCGCGCGGGGAGACACCGAAGAACGCCGCGTCGAAGTCGCCCGCGTCGTGCAGGAACCCGCCCTCCCGGGCGTATGCCTTCCCGGCCCGGTGGGGGTCGGGGTCGTACAGCTCGGCGAGGTCCCAGCCGCGGTTGGTGGGGAAGGGTGAGATCGCGTCGCCGCCCGCGGCCAGCAGGTCCCAGAACTGCTCGGGTGTGGTGACGCCGCCGGGGAACCGGCACGCCATGCTCACGATCGCGATGGGTTCGTCGTCGGCGCCGCCCGTCGCATCGGCGAGCTGCCGGACCTCGGGGGTTTGGCCGGTCGCCCTGGTGAGGAGGAAGTCGGCGAGCGCGCGCGCCGAGGGGTGGTCGAAGACCACGCCGGCGGGCAGGGTGAGTCCGGTGGCCGCGGACAGGCGGTTGCGCAGTTCCACGGCCGACAGCGAGTCGAAGCCCAGCTCGCGGAAGGCGCGGGTCGCTTCCACGGCGTCGGGCGTGGCGTGTCCGAGCACGACCGCCGCCTCGGTGCGCACGAGGTCGAGGAGGAGGTGGCGCCGGGCGTCGGCCGGTACGGTCGCGAGCTTCGCCGCCAGCGCCGACGCGTCGGGGCGGGAGCCGTGCCCCGCGTTCCCCGTGCCGTCCAGGGCCCGCCTGGCCTCCGGTATCTCGCGGATCAGCGGGCTGGGGCGGGCCATGGTGAAGGCGGGCGCGGCCCGCTCCCAGTCGACGTGGGTGACCACGAGGTGCGTGTCGTCGTGGGTGATCGCCTGGAGGAGGGCGGCCACCGCGAGGTCCGGGTCCAGGGCCGTGAACCCGCGCCGTTCGAGCCGGTCGGCGACGTCCTCGGCCAGACCGGCGCCCCAGGAGCCCCAGGCGACGGAGGTGGCGGGCAGTCCGGCGCGCCGGCGCTGCAGCGCGAGGGCGTCCAGGTGGGCGTTGGCGGCCGCGTAGTTGCCCTGGCCCGCGGCGCCGAGCGTGCCGGCGACGGAGGAGAACAGGACGAACGCGTCGAGGTCCAGGTGACGCGTCAGTTCGTGCAGGTGCAGCGCGCCGTCGACCTTCGGTGCCATGACCGCGGCGAACTGGTCCGGGGTGAGGGTGTCGACCATGCCGTCGGACAGCACCCCGGCCGCGTGCAGCACCGCCGTCAGGGGTGTGTCCTCGGGCAGCGAGTCGAGGAGCGCGGCGACCTCGGACCGTACGGACATGTCGCAGGCGACGACGGTGACGCGGGCGCCCAGCTCGGTCAGCTCCCGCGCCAGCTCGGCGGCTCCCGGGGCGTCCGGCCCGCGCAGTCCGGCCAGGACGAGGTGTTCGGCTCCGTCCGCGGCGAGTCTGCGGGCCACGTGCGCACCGATCAGCCCGGTCCCGCCGCTGATCAGCACGGTGCCGCGCGGGCGCCACGGCTCGGTGGCGGCCGTGTCGGGCAGCGGTGCCCGGACCATGCGCCGGACGAGGACGGCCGCGTCGCGTATCGCGACCTCGCACTCGTCGTCGATGCCGCCGAGCACGGCGACCAGCCGGTCCAGGGCCGTGTCGTCGATGCGGGGCGGCAGGTCCACGAGGCCGCCCCAGCGGTGCGGGTGCTCCAGCCCCACGACCCGGCCCAGACCCCACAGCCCGGCCGGCACGACGCCGGCCGGCGCCTCGTCCTCGTCGGTGGCGACGGCTCCGTCGGTCACGCACCACAGGGGTGCCTCGACGCCGGCCGCGCCCAGTGCCCGCACCAGGTCGGCCGTGCCGAGCAGCGCGGTGTCCTCGGCCAGGGCCAGCAGCGACAGCACCCCTGTCACCGGGGCGGTGTCGACGTCGGCGAGGCCGGCCGCCTCGGTGACCAGCACGTCGAGGCGCCGGGCGCGCAGGCCCTCGACGAGGCCGGCGGCTCGGGGGTCGGTGGCGTGGCCCGGGGGCACCACGACCAGCCAGGTCCCCGACGCGCCGGGCGCCGAGCCGAGCCCGAGCGGGCGCCACACGATCCGGTACCGCAGCTCGTTCAGGGCGGCCCGCCGCGTGCGGCCGCGGCGCCGGCTCGCCAGGGTCGACGCGGCCGACTCCAGCGAGGCGTCCGCGGGCAGCGCGAGCAGCTCGCTCAGGGCCCGGCCGTCGGCGGCGTCGACGGCCTGCCAGAACGTCCGTTCCCAGTCGTCCGGGTGGGTGCCCGCCGAGGCGAGGTCGGGTGCGTCGAGCCAGTACCGCTGGTGCTGGAACGCGTACGTGGGCAGGTCGACGGGTGCGGGACCGGCCTCTTCGAGGACCGATTCGAACGCCACGGGCACGCCGCGGACGTACGCCTCGGCCGCCGAGGCGAGCATCCGCTCCAGCCCGCCGGCCCCCCGCCGCAGCGTGCCGACGACGGCGGCGTCACGGCCCGCGTCGTCGATGGTCTCCTGCAGCCCCGGCGACAGCACGGGATGCGTGCTCACCTCGACGAAGCAGGTCACCCCGTCGTCGAGGAGCTGCCTGATCACCGGTTCGAAGCCGACCGGTTCGCGGAGGTTGCGGTACCAGTAGCCGGCGTCCAGCGCGGTCGTGTCCAGCAGTCCGCCGGTGACCGTGGAGTGGAAGGGGATCTCCGACGTGCGCGGTGCGACGGTCCCGAGCGCCGTGGCTATCCCGCCGCGGACGGAGTCGACGTGATGCGAGTGGGAGGCGTAGTCCACCTCGATACGGCGGGCCCGTACGCCTTCGTCGGCGAGCGCGCCCAGGAGCGCGTCGAGCGCCGCGTCGTCGCCGGAGACCACCACGGACGACGGGCCGTTCACCGCGGCCACCGACAGCGCGCCGTCCCATGCGGCGAGCCGGTCCCGCACCCGGTCGGCCGGGAGGGCCACCGACATCATGCCGCCGCGCCCGGCGAGGTCCAGCAGCGCCCGGCTGCGCAGCGCCACGATCCGCGCGCCGTCGTCGAGGGACAGCGCGCCCGCCACGCACGCCGCGGCTATCTCACCCTGGGAGTGCCCGACGACGGCGGCGGGCCGCACGCCCAGCGAACGCCACACCTCGGCCAGGGACACCATCACCGCCCACAGCACGGGCTGTACGACGTCCACCCGCTCCAAGGGGTCGCCCTCGCGCAGCACGGTGCGCGGGTCCCGGTCCGCGTACGGGGCGAGGGCCTGCGCGCACTGCGCCATCCGCGCGGCGAACACCGGTGAGGAGTCGAGCAGCGACAGCGCCATGCCGGTCCACTGGGCGCCCTGGCCGGGGAAGACGAACGCCACCCGGGACGTGCCCTTGGCCCGCCCCCGTACGACGTCCGGCAGGCTGCGTCCGTCGGCGAGGCCGTCGAGGCCGGCGCGCAGGCCGGCCCGGTCACCGGCGAGCACCACCGCGCGGTGGTCGAACCGGGTGCGCGACGTCGCCAGCGCGTGCGCGACGTCGACCGGGTCCACGTCGGGGCGCTCCTGCGCCAGCGCGTTCAGCCGGCGCGCCTGGTCGCGCAGCGCGGCCTCCGTCCGGCCGGACAGCACCCACGGCACGACCGGCACGGTGCCGGTCGGCTCCGGTGGTGCCACGGCGGGGGCCTGCTCCAGGATCACGTGCGCGTTGGTGCCGCTCACGCCGAACGCGGACACCGCGGCGCGCCTGGGACGGTCCAGTTCGGGCCACGGCCGGGCGGCTGTCAGCAGCTCGACGGCGCCCGCCGACCAGTCGACCTGCGGGGACGGCCGGTCCACGTGCAGGGTGCGCGGCAGCGTGCCGTGCCGCATCGCCATCACCATCTTGATGACGCCGGTGACACCCGCCGCGGCCTGGGTGTGGCCGATGTTGGACTTCACCGAGCCCAGGGCCAGCGGGACTTGGCGGTTCTGGCCGTAGGTGGCCAGCAGGGCCTGCGCCTCGATCGGGTCGCCGAGCGGTGTTCCGGTGCCGTGCGCCTCGACGGCGTCGACATCCGTCACGAGCAGCCGGGCGTCGGCGAGCGCGGCACGGATGACGCGCTGCTGGGCGGGGCCGCTGGGGGCGGTCAGTCCGCTGGAGGCGCCGTCCTGGTTCACGGCGGAGCCGCGGACGACGGCGAGCACACGGTGCCCGTCGCGCACGGCGTCCGACAGCCGGGCGAGCAGCAGCATGCCGACGCCCTCACCCCAGCCGGTGCCGTCCGCCCGGTCGGAGAACGACTTGCAGCGGCCGTCGGGGGCGAGGCCGCGCTGGCGGCTGAACTCGATGAACGCCGCCGGTGACGACATCACCGTGACACCGCCCGCCAGGGCGAGCGCGCACTCGCCCTGCCGCAGGGCCCTGGTCGCCAGGTGCAGGCCGACCAGCGAGGAGGAGCAGGCGGTGTCGATCGTGATCGTCGGCCCCTCCAGCCCGAGGGTGTACGCGATGCGGCCGGAGGCGACGCTGCCCGAACTGCCGTTGCCGACATAGCCTTCGAAGCCTTCGGGGGCGCGGTGCATGCGGGTGGCGTAGTCGTTGTACATCACGCCGACGTAGGTGCCGACCGACCGGCCGCGCAGGGTGGTCGGGTCGATGCCCGCCCGCTCGACGGCCTCCCAGGAGGTCTCCAGGAGCAGCCGCTGCTGCGGGTCGATCGCCAGCGCGTCCTTGGGGCTGATGCCGAAGAACTCGGCGTCGAACTCGGCGGCCGGGTAGAGGAAGCCGCCCTCCCGGGCGTAGCTGGTACCGGTCCGGTCGGGATCCGGGTCGTACAGGGACTCCAGGTCCCAGCCCCGGTCGGCCGGGAAGCCGGCGACCGCGTCGCGGCCCTCCTCGACCAGGCGCCACAGGTCCTCGGGGCTGCGTACGTCGCCCGGGCAGCGGCACGCCATGCCGATGATGGCGATGGGCTCGTGCGCCTCGTCGACGAGCTGCCGGTTACGCCGGCGCAGACGCTCGGTCTCCTTCAGCGATCCCCGTAACGCTTCAATGATCTGCTCTTTGCTCTGATTCATCGATGCCCCCGTCAGTCCCGCTCTCGCTGATCATCCTGCGCCATGTGGATCAATTCGTCGAGACCCATCTCGTCGATGCCGTCCGGGTCGTATTCCTCACGCTCCGTCAACTGCCGTGTGGCCTGGGCGTTCGAGTGCTCCGCCGGCTGCCGCCCCTCGTCGTTCGCGAGGCGCAGCAGCAGGTCGAGGACTCCGGCGTCGCGCAGCCGGTCCACGGGAATGGCGGCGATCACCCGTTGCAGCTCCGAGTCGCCGTCGGCCGTCGCGTCCTCGGGCGCGAGAGCCGCCGTCAGATGCCTGGTCAGAGCGTGGACGTTCGGGTGGTCGAAGAGCGCCGCCGTCGGGAGCCGCAGTCCCGTGGCCGCGTCCAGCCTGTTCCGCAGTTCGATCGCCGTGAGCGAATCCAGGCCCATCTCGAAGAATCCGCGATCGGCGTCGATCCCCGCCGCATCGTGGTGCCCGAGCACCCCGGCCAGCTCACGGACCACCACGCGGTGCACCAGGTCGGTGCGCTCCGTCTCCGTCGCCGCCCCCGCGAGCCTGCTCCGCAGGTCCGCCGTCCGGCTCGCGCCGGGCGTCTCGTCCTGCCTCTGCGGCGCCGGTACGAGGCCGTGCAGCAGCGGCAGCAGCGTGCCCGCCCGAGCCTGGGCGCGCAGCGCGGCACGGTCCAGCAGGACGGCCGCGAACTCGGCCTCCTCCGCCGCGGTCCCGGCGTCGAAGAGTTCCAGCGCCTCCGCCGGGGACAGGGCGCCGATGCCCGCCCGGGCCATTCTGCGCACGTCGGCCCCGGCGAGGCCGCCGACGATCCCGCTGTCGCGCTCCCAGCGTCCCCACGCCAGCGCGGAGGCCGTCAGGCCGTGGGCGCGCCGGTGGTGGGCCAGCCCGTTGAGGAGCGCGTTGGCCGCGGCGTAGTTCGCCTGCCCCGGTCCGCCGAAGAGGCTGGTGGTGGACGAGAACAGCACGAACGCGTCCAGGGGCAGGTGCCGGGTCAGCCGGTGCAGGTGCAGCGCCGCGTCCGCCTTCGGCGCCAGTGCCGTGTGGAGCTGCTCGGCGGTCAGGGCGGTCAGAACGCCGTCGTCGACGACGCCCGCCGCGTGGATCACCCCGGTGAGCGGGTGCTCCCGCGGGACCGACGCCAGCACGCGGGCCAGGTCGTCCTCGTCGGACACGTCGCAGGCGACGACCCGGACGTCGGCACCGTGCCCGGCGAGTTCCGCCGTCACGGCAGCGGTGGCCGCGTCGCCGCCGCCGCGGCTCAGCAGCAGCAGATGGCGTACGCCTCGCGCGGTCACCAGGTGGCGGGCGATCTCGGTGCCGAGCGCTCCGGTGCCGCCGGTGATCAGGACGGTGCCGTCCGGGTTCCAGGCGACGGGTTCCGCCCGCCCCGTGGCGGGCACCAGCCTGGGCACGCGCACGACACCGGCCCGCGAGGCGAGTTGCGGCTCCCGCTCCCAGTCCCGTGCGGCCAGCGCCGAGGGCAGCACGTCCGGTTCGTCGACGTCGACGTCGACGAGGACGAACCGGCCGGGGTACTCCGCCTGGGCGGCCCGCACGAGGCCCCATACGGCGGCACCGGCGAGATCGGGCACGCCCTCGCTTTCGTCCACGGCGACGGCGCCACGCGTCACGACCACGAGCCTCGAACGCTCCAGCCGCGGATCCGCGACCCACTCCTGGAGCAGGGCCAGGACGCGTATGAGGGTGGCTTGGATGTGGGGGGTGTGGGTTGGGTCGGTTGGGTCGGTTGGGTGGGTTGGGTTGGTTGTGTCTGGGACGTCTGGGACGTCGGTGGTGTTCGCGAAGCACGGCAGTAGCACCAGTTCGGGCACCTCGGCGGGCAGCGAGTCCAGGCCGGCGGCGAGGTGGCCGAGGGAGAAGGAAGCGACGGGTGCGGGGGTTGTGGAGTCGCTGGAGTTGCTGGAGTTGCTGGAGTTGCTGGGTGCGGTCGGAGCGGCAGAGGCGGGTGTCCAGTCGACCCGGAACAGCGCCTTCGGTCCGCCGCGGGCGGCGCGCAACTGCCGCTCCGACACCTGACGGAAGGTCAGTGATTCGGCGGAGAGGACGAACTCACCCGACGTGTCCTGTGCCGTCAGGGCCAGCGCGCCGTCGGAGGCCGGCGTGAGCCGCACCCGCAGCGCCGCCGCACCCGCCCTGGCCAACCGCACCCCGCTCCAGGAGAACGGCAGCCCGGCCTCCGGCCGTGTCAGCGCGGTGGCGTGGAGGACGGCGTCGAGCAGAGCCGGGTGTACGGCGTACTCCCCGGCCCGCGCGGCGACGTCCTCGGGCGGGCTCACCTCCGCGTAGATCTCGTCACCCTGCCGCCACACCGACCGCAGTCCCCGGAACGCGAGTCCGTACTCGAAACCGGCCTCCGCGAGACGCGGGTAGAAGTCCGCGAGGTCGACGGGCTCGGCGCCGACGGGAGGCCACGCGGCGGTCCACGCGGAACCGCTCTCGGAGGGCTCGGTCTGGGTCGCGGAGCCGGTCAGTACTCCGGTGGCGTGCCGCACCCATGCCTCGTCGCCCTGCCGTGCGTACACGCTGACCCGACGGCCGCCGTCCTCGTTCTCGGCGCCCACCGTCACCTGGACCGCCACCTCCCCGCGCTGCGGCAGGACCAACGGTGTCTCCAGGGTCAGTTCGGCGACCTGGGTACACCCCACCTCGCGGCCGGCGCGCAGAGCACACTCGAGGAACGCGGTGCCCGGCAGCAGAGCCGTACCCGCGATCACGTGGTCGGCGAGCCATTCCTGCGCGTCCAGTGCCAGCGTGCCGGTGAGCAGACATCCACCGGACTCCGGCAGCTCCACCACGGCCCCGAGCAGCGGATGACCGGCGCTGCCGAACCCGGCCGCCCCGGCGACCTGGCCGGTCGTCCGCGCGGCGTCCCTCAGCCAGTAGTGACGCCTCTGGAACGCGTAGGTCGGGAGGTCCACGGCGGGTGTCCTGGACGGTGCCTGGAACACCTGGTCCCAGTCGACCTGAGCTCCGCGGACATGGGCGTGGGCGAGCGCGGTCATGAGGGACGCGCTCTCGTCCCGGTCGCGGCGGACGGAGGGCACGAACAGCGTGCGTCCGTCGTCCACGATCTCCGGCCCCATGGCGCTCAGTACGCCATCGGGTCCGATCTCGACGAACGTCTCCACGCCATCGGCATGCAGACAGGACACCGCGTCGGCGAAGCGCACCTCACGGCGTGCATGTTCCACCCAGTACTCCGCCGTGGCGATCTCCTCCACCACCGGCCCGCCCGTCACCGTCGACACGAAACGGAACCGCTCCGGAGTCCGGAACGACAACCCAGACACCGCCTCACGGAAGGCGTCGAGCATCGGCTCCATCAGGGGTGAATGGAAGGCGTGGCTGACCTTCAGCCGCCGCGAACGCCGCCCCGGCAGAGAGGCCACGACCTGTTCCACCGCGTCCGCCTCACCAGAGACGACCACGGACGTGGGTCCGTTCACAGCCGCCAGGGACGCACCCGCCACGTTCTCCAGCAGCGGGACGACCTCGTCCTCGGACGCCTCCAGCGCCACCATCACCCCACCGGCCGGAAGCTCCTGCATCAACCGGCCACGTGCCCCCACCAGCACACACGCATCCTCCAGCGAGAGCACACCCGCCACGTGAGCGGCAGCGATCTCCCCCACCGAGTGGCCGGCGACGACATCGGGCACCACACCCCACGACTCCCACAACCGGAACAGCGCCACCTCGAACGCGAACAACACCCGCTGAGCGACACCCGTCCCCTCCCACACCGCGGCATCCGTGCCGAAGAACTCCTCACGCACGCCGAGACGCTCGAGCAGGTCGTCCAGCACCCCCGCGAACACCGGGAACCGCTCATACAGCACACGTCCCATACCCACCCGCTGTGCACCCTGCCCCGCGAACAGGAACGCCCAACCACCGGGCATCGTGCTCCCGACGACCACGTCGGCCCGGGACTCGCCCGTCGCCAACGCCTGGAGACCCTGACGGAGTTCGGTTTCATCGCCGGCCACGACCACCGCCCGGTGCTCCAGCACCGTACGCGTCGTCGCCACCGCATGACCCAGCACCGCCACCGGAACATCTCCCGCCAACGGCACCAGCCGGCCCGCCTGCGCCCGCAACGCCGCCTCACTCGCAGCGGACAACACCACCGGCACCGGCCCCGACCACTCCGGCGCAGCATCCTCCGCCACAACCGCAGGCCCTTGCTCCAGAATCACGTGCGCGTTGGTGCCACTGATCCCGAACGACGACACACCCGCCCGCCTCGGACGATCCCCCTCAGGCCACGCCGTCCGCTCCGTCAGCAACCGCACCCCACCGGCCGACCAGTCCACATGCGACGACGGCTCATCCACATGGAGCGTCGCGGGCAGCACCCCGTGGCGCATCGCCATCACCATCTTGATGACACCCGCCACACCCGCGGCCGCCTGCGTATGACCCAGATTCGACTTCACCGAACCCAGCAGCAGCGGCTCCTGCCTCCCCTGTCCGTAGGTGGCCAGCAGCGCCTGGACCTCAATCGGATCACCCAACCTCGTGCCAGTCCCATGCCCCTCGACCACATCCACCTCGGACGGCGACAGACGAGCACCCGCCAACGCCTGCCGGATCACCCGCTGCTGTGACGGACCATTCGGCGCGGTCAGTCCGTTCGACGCACCGTCCTGATTCACCGCCGACCCACGCACCACCGCCAACACCCGATGACCATTGCGACG
>NZ_JBHVOC010000018.1:0-191256 GCF_044142145.1 Streptomyces sp. BK79 | reverse complement strand
GCCGGGGGGGGGGGGGGGGGGGGGGGGCCCCCCCCCCCCCCCCCCCCCCCCCCCCCCCCCCTCTCCACGTCAGCCGCGCACCGTCGCGAAGCGGATGCCGTACGCCGTCCCCGGGTGCGTCGTCGCCAGCATCCGCTGCCCCTCGGCGGCGACCTCGTCCCGCTCGGCCCTCGTGAGGCGGGCGAAGGGCTCGACGACGAGGACGTCGTCCTCCGTCTTCCACAGACCGGCCACGAAGCCGTCGACGAGCAGGACGCGGTAGGCCTGGTTCTTCTTCCAGGTACGGCCCTTGTACGCGGGTGGGACGAGGCGGGTGCGGTCGGCGTGGGAGAGGAGCAGGTTGTCGAACTCGGGCAGGAAGCGGGGCGGGGCGGGCGTGTCCGGGTCGGGCCTGGGGGCGTCGGGGAGGTCGAACAGCTCGGTGCCGTCCGGGGCCCGGAAGGTGACGAGCCGGGGGCGGAGCCGTTCGAAGGCGTCCCTCAGGCGGGTCAGTCCCGCCCAGGTCTGCATGTCCCGCACGGAGGCGGGTCCGAAGGCGGCGAGGTAGCGCAGCACGGTGTCGTCGGGTGCGGGGGCCGGCCGCGAGGGGAGCCCGAACCAGTGCTCGGCGGTGGTCAGCTCGACCTGACCGCTCCTGCCCCACAGTCCGCGCGGTGTGACCTGGACGAGCGGGAGCCGGCAGCGGGCGGCGACCGACAGGGCCCGCGGGTCGGCGTCGGGCCACTCGGCGAGAAGGGCCTCGCGCAGCCGGCCCATCGTGCGCGGCTCCTCCTCGACCAGTTCGCGGGCGATGACGGCCAGGCGGTCCAGGTCGACGCCCACCAGGCCCTTGCGGAAGGCCGTCAGTTCCCGGTCGCGGGCGGCCTGCACCAGCGGGCGCAGGGTGAGGCAGTCGTCGGCGGTGTGGGTGTGGATGGTCGAGCGCAGGGTGACGAGGCGGGCGACCCGGCGGTCGGCCATCGCTTGTGACAGGTCGTCGGGCGTGAAGCCGTCGAGGCGGGCGGCGAGCGCGTAGTACGGGGGTTTAACGTTCTGCGCCTGGAGCCCGACGAGGTGCGCGACGGCGGCCTCCGCGGACATCGGCGCCCGGCGCAGCAGCGCCTGCCGGGCCAGGGTGGCGCGATTGAGGGCGCGGGTGCCGAGGGCGGGGGCGGCCGTTCCTGCCGAGGTCGTCATGGCGTGCACGGTAGCGGGGCTCGCGGACGGCTCGGCAGGTGCGCCGGTGGGCGAGTCGGTGAGGGCGTACGTCCTGCGGACCGGGAGGCTCCTGCCGCCGCCGGACGGGTTCGTCCCGCCCTCGAACGCGGACGTGCGCGAGACCGTCGGGCCCGCGGTCGGGTGCTGGGCGCGCCCGGCCGGTGATTGCCGGGCCGCTCGCCGGGGCACCCATGGGCACTGTGCACGGACGAGACAGGATCCTGGTGACCGGCTGGTTCAGCTTCCTGCACGGGGAGGCCACCGCCGGGGACGTGCTGGCGCTGCGGCGGGTGGAGGAGGTGCTGCGGGCGGCGGGGCTCGCCCACGACGTCGTGTGGAGCCCCGGGTTCCGGGCGGACGGCCTCCACTTCGCGGACGTGGACCCGGCGGCGTACACGCGGCTGGTCTTCGTGTGCGGGCCCGCGCACGGGGAGCAGGTCGAGGAGCTGCACCGGCGGTTCGCGCACTGCGTGCGGATCGCGGTCGGCGTCTCCGTGGTCGACCCCGGCTCCCCCGCCGTCACCGGCTTCCACCACGTACTGGCCCGGGACGCGGCGGGCTCCGCGCCGACCCTCGACCTCGCGGCCCGTGCGCCCGCGCTGCCCGCCCGGCCCGTCGTCGGGGTGATCCTCACCCACGGCCAGCACGAGTACGCGGGCCGGCGGCGGCACGACGAGGTCGCCGCGGCGCTGACGCGCTGGCTGGCCGGCAAGGACTGCGCCCGGCTGGAGCTGGAGACCCGGCTCGACGCGCACGACTGGCGGCTGTGCGGCACCCCGGCCCAGTTGGAGGCCGTCCTGGCCCGGCTGGACCTGGTCGTCACCGACCGGCTGCACGGGCTGGTCCTGGCGCTGCGGGCCGGGACACCGGCACTGGCGGTGGACCCGGTCGCGGGCGGCGCGAAGGTGACGGCGCAGGCCCGCGCCTGCGGCTGGCCGGCGCTGGTGGGCTGCGAGGACTCGGCGCGGGACGTGCTGGAGCACTGGTGGGACTGGTGCCTGACCGGCGGGCGGGCCGAGGCCGCGCGGATCGGTGCCGGGTTCCGGGCGGCGAGCGCGCCGCCCGACGCCGCGGACGGTCTCGTGGCGGCGCTGGGGGCGCGGCAGGTCGGTTGATCCCGGACGGCGGGGGCACTCGGCCGACCGGCCGCCGGCATCTCGGGCCCCCGGACCCGTACGGCGGCCGAGCGGTCCGGGCCCGTACGCCACCGCACGGGCCGACTCCGCGCCGAGGGGACGCGGGGTCGGCCCACGGTGGCGGACGGTGGTACCGGTCCCGCGATCGGTCCTGCCGGTCCTGCCGGTCCTGCGACCGCCGGGCACCGCCCCGCCGGCGTGTGGTGACCCGCGTCCCGCGTCAGCCCGTGTAGCTCCGGGCCGTCGAGGCGCGCTGGGCGGGTTCCAGTGCGCGCAGGCGGGCCTCCACCTCCGGCGGCAGCACCCGGCGTTCGCGCAGCACCCACGGCAGGGCGGCCGTCGCCTCGGCGAAGGCGCGCAGCGACGCGGTGTCGCGGGGCACGGTACGGGCCAGGTGGAGGGTGCGGCGCAGGGCGGGGCCGGCCGGGCGGCGCAGCCAGGTGAACCACAGGGTGTTGCGGATGCCGTGCGCCCGCCGGAGCGTCGAGTCCCGTGCCCGGGACGGGTGGTGGTGGATCGTCAGGTCGTCCGCGTACGTCAGCCACCAGCCGTCGGCCGCCAGGTCGGCGGCGAGCAGCTCCTCCTCGCCGCCCAGCCACAGCCGGGGGTGGAAGCCGCCCGCGGCGCGGAAGGCGCCGGTGCGCAGGACGGTCGCGGCGGCCAGGAAGGACCCGAGGGCGGGCCCCGGCAGCCAGTGGGGGCGGGGCACGGGCGAGTCGCGCAGTTCCGCGACGATCGGGTCCTCGGTGCCGTCCGGTTCCACGACGATGCGGGCGGTGACCGAGCCGACCGCCGGGTACCGGTCGAGCAGGTCGGCGGCCCCGGACAGGGAGCCGGGCGCCCACCAGGAGTCGTCGTCGCAGAAGGCGACGTAGGGCGTGCGCACCTGGCGGACCGCCAGGTTGCGGCCGACGGCGCCGAGGTTGCGGCCGGGGCGCAGCAGCCGTACGCGCGGGTGGTGGCGGGCGACGGCGGAGGCGGTGCCGTCGGTGGAGGCGTTGTCGGTGACGATGACCTGGGGCTTCTCCGGGAGTTCGGCGAGGCGGTCCAGGGTGCGCAGCAGTTCCGGGCACCGGTTGTGGGTGATGACGACGACGGTGGTCCGGGTGTCGGTCATGGCGTCGTTCCGTTCTCCGTGTCCAGGAGGCGGGCGGCGCGCTCCACGTGCGGGGGCAGGGGCCTGCGGGCGCGCAGGGCGGCGGGCAGGCGGGTGAGCGTCTCGCGCAGGGCCTGCCGGGCGTGGGGGTCGTGGCGGGCCTCGGCGGCGAGGGCGCGGGTGCGGGCCAGCGCGTGCGGGAGGGGGCGGCGCAGCCAGGCGGTGAGGAGTGCGTTGCGGCGCACGACGGCCGGGCGGTCGGTGCGGGGGGCGGGGTCCGGGTGGTGGTGGGCGACGACGTCGGGGCAGTGGGTGACGCCCCAGCCGCGGGCGGCGAGGTCGTAGGCGAGGAGGGTCTCCTCGGCGCCGAAGAAGAGGAGGGGGTGGTAGCCGCCGGCGTCGAGGTAGGCGGTGCGGCGGGCGACGGCGGCGCAGCCGAGGAAGCCGAGCACCTGGGTGCCGGGCAGGTCGGTGGCCGGGCCGAGGGGGGAGCCGGCGAGCAGGTCGTTGAGCGGGTCGGCGTCGTCCGCGGGGCCGACGAGGGTGCGGGCGGCGAGCAGGCCGAGCCGGGGGTGCGCCTCGAAGTGCCGGGCGGCGGCGGCGAGGGCGCCGGGTGCCCACCAGGAGTCGTCGTCGCTGAACGCCACGTACGGGGTGTCGAGGGCGCGGACGCCGTGGGTGCGGGCCAGGGCGCCGCGGTTGAACGGCAGGGAGAGCACGCGGAGTCGGGGGAAGTCGCGGGCGAGCATGGCGCGGGTGTCGTCGGTGGAGGCGTTGTCGACGACGAGGACCTCGGGCCGCTCCGGCAGGGCGAGCAGGTGCCGCAGGGTGACGGCGAGGCTCGCGGCGCGGTTGCGGGTGGCGATGACGATGCCGACGGGGGCGGGTTCCGTCGGGTCGGCGGGCCGTTCACGGGTGGCCGACGGGGCGCTGTGCGGGGCGTGGTTCATGGTGCCTCTTCCAGGGCGTCCGGCGCGTCGGGCGGGGCCGGTTCCGGTGGGTCGAGTACGTGGAGTGCGCGGAGTGCGTCCAGGACGTCGCCGGTGGTGATCCGCAGCAGCGCCGGGTCGGTCGCGTCGCCGTGCGGGTCGCCGGGGCCGCCGTCCGGGACCGGGTGCCACAGGGCGCGGTGCCGGGGGTGGTCGGGCGGGCCCCAGCGGCTGGGCGGGACGGGGCCGAAGAGGGTGACGGAGGGCGTGGCGTGGGCGACGGCGAGGTGGGCGATGCCGGTGTCGCCGCTGACGACGGCGCGGGCGCCGGCCACCAGGGCGGAGAGCCGGTCGTAGGGCAGCCCGCCGCCGAACACGTCCGTGTCGGGCAGGTGCGCGAGCTCGGCCAGCCGGGCCACGAGGTCGCCCTCGTCCGCTCCCCCGGTGACGACGACGCGGCGTCCCCGTGCGCGCAGCGCCTCGGCGACGGCGGCGTACCGTGCCACGGGCCAGCGGCGGGAGGGGGCGCCGGCGCCGGGGTGCAGCACGACGGCGCCGGGGGCGGGGGACGGTACGTGCGGGCGTGGCAGCAGCAGGTCGGTGGGGTCGGCGTCGATGCCGTACGCCTCCAGCAGCCTGCACCAGCGGTCGCGCTCGTGCTCCTCGGCGTACCAGGGCGGTCCGTCCACCTCCGGCGTCCCGGGGTGCGCGAACGCCAGCAGCTTCAGGGGGCGCAGGGCCGCCAGCAGGCGGTGGCTGGGCGGTCCGTTGCCGTGCAGGTCGACGGCGACGTCGGGGGGCGGTCCGGTCCAGTCGAGGGTGCGCGGGACGGCACGGCCGGGCTCCGCGGCGGGCAGCAGCCGGTCCACGGCGCCGGTCGCCGCGACGACGGGCGCCAGTTCGGCCGGGCCGGCCAGCACCAGCTCGTGCCCCGGATACGCCCGCCGCAGCGCGCGCAGCGCGGGCACCCCGGCGAGCAGGTCCCCGAGCCCGAGGGCCCGCAGCACCAGCACCCGGGGCCGCGCGTCCCGGACTGCCGACGGATACGCGGCCCCGGCGGCCGACGGATACGCGGCCCCGGCGGCGGACGGACACACGGGGTCCCCGGCGACAGGGCCGCCGCCGGACGCGCGGCGGGACGTGAGCGACCCGGCACCGGACGCACCGCGAGACGGCTGCGGCCCGCTCGCGGACGTCCGGGAAGCCTCGGCCTCGGCCGGCCCCGGTAGCGCGCCGCCCCGGCCGGTACCGGCGGTCGGCCGGATGCCCGCCGTCCGGGCTCCCGGCGGGTGCACGGCCCCCGCGGCGGACGGACACACGGGGTCCCCGGCGACAGGGCCGCCGCCGGACGCGCGGCGGGACGTGAGCGACCCGGCACCGGACGCACCGCGAGACGGCTGCGGCCCGCTCGCGGGCGTCCGGGAAGCCTCGGCCTCGGCCGGCCCCGGTCGTGCGCCGCCCCGGCCGGTACCGGCGGCCGGCCGGATGCCCGCCGTCCGGGCTCCCGGCGGGGGCGCGGCCCCGGCGGCGGACGGACACGCGGGGTCCCCGGCGACAGGGCCGCCGCCGGACGCGCGGCGGGGCGTGAGCGGCCCGGCGGCGGACACGCGCCGGGACGTCCGCGACCCGGCGGTGGATGCGCCGCGAGGCGGCTGCGGGCCGGCGGCACAGGCGTGGCGGGACGGCTGCGGGCCGCTCGTGGGCGTCCGGAAGGCCGTGGCCTCGGCGGGCTCCGGTCGCGCGCCGGCCCGGCCGGTGCCGGCGGTCGGCCGGATGCGCACCGTCCGGGTTCCCGGCGAGGTCGCGCCCGGTCCGGGGGGCGCGGTGCGGTCGGGGCTCGCGGCCGGTGTGCCGTGGGTCATCGCACGCCCTCCGCCGCCCGGGCCATCAGGGCCGTCGAGGAGCGGCCGTCGAGGTAGGGCAGGAGGACCGCCTGACCGCCCCACTCCTCGAGGAGCGCGGCCTCGGGCAGGTCCGCGCCCGCGTAGTCGCCGCCCTTGACCCAGACGTCGGGGCGCAGGTCGCCCAGGAGGCGTTCGGGCGTGTCCTCGTCGAAGACGGCGACCGCGTCGACGCAGGCGAGGGCCCGCAGTACGCGCACCCGGTCGGCCAGCGGGTTGACGGGCCGTCCGTCGCCCTTGCGGCGGCGGACGGAGGCGTCGGAGTTGACGCAGACGACGAGGCAGTCGCCGAGCCGGCGGGCGGCCTGGAGGAGGCCGACGTGCCCGGCGTGCAGCAGGTCGAAGCAGCCGCCCGCCGCGACCACCGTGCCGTGCTGGGCGCGGACACGGGCGGCGAGGGCGTGCGGGTCGTCGGTGTCCCGGGCGGACGGGGAGGACGGGGACGCGGGGCCGTGGGCGGCGGGGGGCAGGGCGCCCGCTCCCCCGGCGGCGACGAACGCCGTCGCGGCGGCCACCGCGCCCTCGACGGCCTCCCCCACCAGCGCCCCGTCCGCGAGCAGTCCGGCGGCGGTGGCGGCGAACCGGTCCCCCGCGCCGCAGGAGTCGCCGGGGTGGGAGGAGGGCGCGGGGACGAGCAGCGGGTGCTCGCCGTAGGACAGGAGGGCGCCGCGCGAGCCGAGGGTGACCGTGACCGCGGCCGCCCGCCAGTCCCGTACGAGTGCGGCGGCGTGGAGCGCGGCGGCGCGCAGGCCGCCGCCCGGGTGGCCGTCGCGCGGTGCGAAGCCGTGCGCCTCCTTCTCGGCCGGTGTGACCAGCCGGGTGCCCGGGACCGGCGGTCCGCCGCGCGGGTGCGGGTCCCAGACCAGGGGCGGGCGTGCGGCCAGGACGTCGCGCAGGGTGTCCGCGGCGCCGCGTCCGTAGTCGGAGACCAGGACGGCGCGGGCCGCGCGCAGGGCCGCGCGCGCCTCCCCGGTCGCCTCGCGGGCCCGGCCGCCGCCGCGGTCGAGGCGGACGACGGGACGGTCGTGCGCCAGGACGCGGGTCTTCTCGGGCAGGGCGCCGGTGAGGGGGAGGGGGATCAGGGTCAGCCAGGGGGTGAGCAGTTCGCGCAGGGCCGCGCTCGCCGGGTCGTCGCCCACTCCGGCGATCAGGGTGACCTCGCGGCCGTCGCGGGCGGCGAGGTACGCGGCGAGCGCGGCACCGCCGGGGCGTACGCGCTCGGCGCACTCCGACACGACCGGTACCGGCGCGTCGGGCGCCAGCCGGTCGGCGGTGCCGGTGAGGTCGCGGTCCAGCAGGGCGTCGCCGACCACGACGAGCGGGGTCCTGTCGCGCATGCGCCGCGTCACCTCCCCGTCCCCTTGTTCCGCCCGCCCCGCCCGCCCCGTACACCCCGCTCCAGGGCGGCGTCGAAGGCCGCGCAGATCATGTGCACGGCGACGAGGTGGATCTCCTGGACGGTGGCCGTCGAAGGGGCCTCCACGCACAGGGACTCGTCGCTGCCCGCCATGAGCGGATTGGGGGCGCAGCCTGTGAGCGCCCACACCCGTACGCCGGCCGCGCGGGCGGCGTCGGCGGCGGAGAGCAGGTTGGCGCTGGCGCCGCTGGTGGACAGCAGCATCAGGACGTCGCCGTCGCGGCCGTGGGCGCGGACCTGGCGGGCGAACACCTCGTCGACGCCGTAGTCGTTGGCGATGGCGGTGGTGGAGGAGGTGTCGGCGTGCAGGGCGATGGCGGAGAACGGCGGCCGGTCGTCGCGGTAGCGGCCGACGATCTCGGCGGTCAGGTGCTGGGCCTGGGCGGCGCTGCCGCCGTTGCCGGCGGCCAGCAGCCGGCCGCCGCCGGCGAGGACGGCCGCGAGCCGTTCGCCCCAGCGTTCGGTGATGTGCGCGGAGGCGCGGAACGCGCCCAGCGCGTCCTGGAGTTCGTCGCAGTGCCCGACGACGGGCGGGTGCACGGTCATCACGCCACCTCCTTCGACAGCGCGTGGTCGGCGAGGGTCAGCCGGTAGACCTGTTCGGCGCCGTCGGCGACGCGCGCCCAGGTGTAGTGCCGCAGGACGCGTTCGCGGCCGTTCCTGCCGTACTGGCGGCGCAGCCGTTCGTCAGCGAGGAGTTCGCGGGCGGCCCGCGCGATGGCTTCGGGGTCCTGCGGGGCGACCAGGCGGCCGGTGGTCCCGTCGGCGACGGAGTCGCGGTGGCCGCCGACGTCGGTGGCGAGGACCGGTACACCGCACGCCATGGCCTCCAGCGGCACGATGCCGAAGGGCTCGTAGACCGGGGTGCACAGCACCAGGTCGGTGCTGCGGAGCAGGGCGGGCATGTCCTCGGGGTCGACCGCGCCGAGCAGCCGGACCCGGTCGGCGACGCCCACGCGGTGCGCGAGCGCGGTCAGGCGCCGTGCCTCGGGGTCGGCGTCGAGACCGCCGGCGGGCGGGCCGCCCGCGATGAGGAGTTCGGTGCCGGGGACGTGGGCCAGGGCGCGGACGGCCTGGTCGTAGCCCTTGCGGGGCACGAGCCGTCCGCAGGCGAGCAGCCGGTGCCGTTCCCGGCGGGCGGGGGTGCGGCCGGTGTCGGCGGTGGGGCTGAAGTGCTCGGCGTCCACGCCGCAGGGGACGACGGACACCTGGCGGGGCGGTATGCCCATGTCGCCGAGTTCGACGACCTCGTCGGTGCAGGTGGCCAGGACCCGTTCGCAGGTGCGGCCGAGTTCCCGTTCGATGCCGATGCGCTCGTACGGGCTGGTGTCCCGCATGCCCTGGTGGCGGCGCTTGACGGTGCCGAGGGCGTGGAAGGTCTGCACGAGCGGCACGCCGTGCGGGCGGGCGCCGATCCGGGCGGCCATGCCGGACATCCAGAAGTGGGCGTGCACGACGTCGGGCCGTTCGCGGGCGAAGGCCCGGGCCAGGTACGCGCCGAAGGCCGGCATGTGCGGGAAGAGGTCGTCCTTGGGGACGGCCCGGGGCGGCCCGGCGGGCACGTGCTCGACGACCGCGCCGCCGGGCAGCGGCACCCGGTCGGGCAGGTCGGCGGCGTCCCGGCGGGTGTAGACCGTCACGTCGTGGCCGCGCCGGGCCAACTCCTCGGTGAGGCGGGCCACGTAGACGTTCTGTCCACCGGCGTCGACACCGCCGAGCGCGGCGAGCGGGCTCGCGTGCTCGGACACCATGGCGATCCTCATCGGGTCACCTCCTTCAGCAGCCGCTCCCAGTCGTCCAGGAAGCGGGACAGCCCGTAGCGGGACAGGGCCGCCGCACGGGCTCCGTCGCCGACGGCCCGCGCGTGCGGCGGGTCGGCGAGGAAGTCGCGTACGGCGTCGGTCAGTACGTCGACGCGGTTGGAGACCACCCCGGCGCCCGGGGGTACGGCCTCGGTCACCTCGGTGGTGGCGAGGGCGACCACGGGCATGCCCAGGTGCATGGCCTCCAGCAGGGACAGGCCGAGGGAGGTCCAGCGGACGGGGTGGACGTAGACGCGGCGGCGGGCCAGTTCGGTGTGCAGGGCGCTCTGGGGCACGTCCTGGGTGCGGCAGCGGCCGGGGTCGACGCCGATGTGCTCGGCGAGGCCCTCGGTGCGCATGCCGAACACGTCGAGCGGGGCGACGCGGGAGAAGGCGGGCAGCAGGTCCGTCCCGGTGGTGCGCCCGCGCCGGACCGGCTCGTTGACGACGACGGCGGCGCGTTCCAGCTCGCCGGTCCAGCGGTGGCCGGGGTCGACGATGCCGTGCTCGATGACGGTCGTCTCCGTGGGGCCCGCGTCCCACATCAGCCGGTTGAAGTGGGTGACGTGGACGAGGGTGACGCCGGGGATGTCGGCGGCGGGGTGGCGGGTGTCGGGCACGTTGCCGTCGGGGGCGTTGTGCTCCAGGTACACCAGCGGCGGGCGGCGGCCGAGCCACCGGTCGACCAGGGCGAGTTCGTGCGGCCGCTGGAGGATCACCAGGTCGATGTCCTCGTCCCGCAGCCGCTCCGGCGGCACCTCGATCACGGAGTCGGGCCAGTCCCAGGTGCGGGCGCGGCCGAGGCCGTCGGGCCCGCGGTCCGGGGTGACCGGGACGAGGCAGGTGTGCGGGCCCTGCACGAAGGCCGTGGTCCACGACCCGTGCACGTGCCAGATGAGGATCCTCATGCCTCCCCCAGGAGTTTCTCGACGGCGGCGGCCACGTCGGTCGCCGTGACGGTGTTCAGGCAGGGGTGGCCGGGGACGGGGCAGTCCCGGGCCCTGCTGTCGGCGCAGGGCGCGTCCTGGTCGCCGAGCAGCACGTACGGGACGCCGTACGGCCGCCAGCGCTCCGCCGGTACGACGGGGGCGAACAGGGACACGACCGGCGTGCCGACGGCGGCGGCGAGGTGGGCGGGCGCGGTGTTGCCGGTGACGACGACCGAGGCGCCGGCGAGGACGCCGGACAGTTCGGGCGCCTCGGTCCGGCCGCCCAGGTCGGTGCCGTGGCCGCCGGCGACGTACGCGGTGAGGTCGCGTTCGCCGGGGCCGCCGGTGACGAGCACGCGGTGTCCGGCGGCGGCCAGTTCGCGTACGGCCTCGGCGGCGCGGTCGGGGCTCCAGGCGCGGGCGGGGACGCTGGCTCCGGGGTGGAGGACGACGTAGGGGCCGGGGCCGGTCAGGTCGTCGGTGCGGGGCGGGGTGCGCAC
The DNA here is from genome assembly GCF_044142145.1 of Streptomyces sp. BK79. Lineage (NCBI taxonomy): Bacteria > Bacillati > Actinomycetota > Actinomycetes > Kitasatosporales > Streptomycetaceae > Streptomyces > Streptomyces sp. BK79. Next base: position 180,349 of record NZ_JBHVOC010000018.1, on the reverse strand, counting down.
CCGCAGCCGTCCGTCGTCGGGCCTCGGGAAGCCGGCCGCCTCGGCGAGGTCGAGCGCGGCCTCGGCCTCGTGGGCGTGCGGGGCGCGCTGGTGGCGCAGGTCGAGCAGGGAGCCGGGGTAGTCCACGCTGTCCGCGGCGATGCGGCGGACGCCGGCCAGGCGCAGCACCAGGGCGGTGGGCAGCGGGGACTGGTGGAAGGAGGTGAGGATCAGCGCGGTGTCGGCGTCGATCCGGTCCGCGAGCGCGTCGATGTCGTGCCGGTCGACGGCGGGCGGCTGGAACCCGCCCCACGGCGCGTCCCACACCAGTACCTCGTCGACGCCGGGCAGCAGGTGCGCCGCGGGCGCGCCGCGTGCTCCGCAGAGCATCGTGACGTGGTCGGCGCGGGCGGCCACGGCCCGTACGGCGGGCCCGGCGAGCAGCACGTCGCCGAAGCTGTCGAGCCGGGTGACGAGCGCCTTCATCGCGGCCTCCCGCGGGTGCCGGGGGTGGCGGGTGCCGTCGCGGCGCTGCCGTCCGGGCCCCCGCCCTGTGGGTGCGCTCCGTCGCCGCCGACCGCGAACGCCGCCGCGACGGGGCGTTCGTCGGCCAGGATCGTGCCCCGGGGCGGGCCGGTGAGCACGGCCCGTACGGCGGTCAGGAGGTCCGGGGCGACGTGGGGCGCGGCGGCCGTCTCCTGCGGCCGGGTCTGCGCGTTGGGGACGAGGATGCCGTGGGCGCCGGCCCGTTCGGCGGCCTCCAGGTCGGTGCCGATGTCGCCGATGACGACGCAGTCGGCGGGGGCGACGCGGAGCCGGCCGGCCGCCCGGAGGATCATTCCGGGCTCCGGTTTGCGGCAGGGGCAGCCGTCGTCGGGGCCGTGCGGGCAGACCGCCCAGACGTCGAAGGGCCCGACGAGGTCGTCGATCCGCCGGTTGACGTGGCGGACGTCGGCTTCGGTGAGAAGGCCGCGGGAGACGCCGGACTGGTTGGTGACCACGCCCACGCGGATGCCGTGGCCGCGCAGCAGCGCCACCGCCTCGCGGGCGCCGTCCACGGGCCGGACCCGGTCGGGGTCCCCGTTGTAGGGGACGTCGTGGACGAGGGTGCCGTCGCGGTCGAAGAGCACGGCCTTGACGGGGTTCTCGGCGGGGTTCATGCGGCCACCTCCTGCCAGGCGGGGGCGCGGCGGTGCCGCCACCGGCCGCTCAGCCGGTGCCAGGTCGCGGCGGGCGGGATGAGCACGCTGGTGACCAGCATGGTGGTGACCTCGTGGCGGGTCCGTGGGCCGGGCGCGATGCGGGCCCAGGCGAACTCGGCGGTGCCCGCCGCCCAGCCGAGCCCGGCGGTCGCGGCGGCCCCGGGGCGTCCGGCGGCGGCGAGGACGAGGGCGGCGGCGCCGGCCGCGGTGATCGCCGCGTGGCGCCGGATGCGGCCCTTGGGGGCGACGGCCTTGGCGTACCAGTCGGGGCCGTGCAGCCGCCGCATCAGCGCGTCGTCGGCGTTGCCGCGCTGCTGCCTGAGGGACACCCAGCGGGAGGCGGGGCGTACCGGGTGGCGGGTGGTGCGGCGGCCCCGCCGGATCCGCCAGCCCGCGTCGAGGACGCGCAGGGCGAGGTCGGCGTCCTCGCGGAAGGCGCGGGTGAAGCGTTCGTCGAAGCCGTGGACCTCCTTGAGCACGTCGGTGCGGTACGCCATGTCGGCGGTGATCCAGCGGGCCCGCGCGAGGCCGGCGGTGCCGCGTTCCCAGTCGGTGGGGCGGCGCTCGCCGGGCAGCGGCACGGCGATCACGCCCTGCACGGCGCCGGTGTCGGGCGGCGCCTCGGAGAGGTCCTGCACCAGCTGGTCGCACCAGTGCGGGCCGACCTGGACGTCGTCGTCGAGGAAGGCGGTCCAGGGCGAGGTGACCGCGCGGAAACCGGTGTTGCGGGCGGCGGCGGGCCCGCGGCCCCCGCTGCGCAGCACCACGGTGCGTTCGCGCAGGTCGCCGAGGACGCCGAGCGGATGCTCCAGCGCGGCGGGGTCGGCGTCGGGGCCGGGCCGGTCGTCGACGAGGACGATCTCGTCGGGGCCGGGGCCGGTCGCCGCGGCCAGCGCGGCCAGGCAGTCGGCCAGCGTGTCGCGCACCAGGGTGGGGACGACCACGGCGTAGCCCGTCCTGCTGCCGCCGGTCGCGGGGGCGCCGCTCATGCGAACGCCCTCCCCCGCCGCACCGCGAACGGGCCGATCGCCAGCAGGTCCACGGGTGCGGAGCCGAAGCACTCCAGGGCGTCGCGCGGGTCGTCGACCATGGGCCGGCCGGCGGTGTTGAGGCTGGTGTTGACCACGACGGGCAGCCCGGTCCGGCGTTCGAAGGCGGCCAGCATCCGCGCGACGAGCGGTTCGCGGCGTTCCTCGACGGTCTGGATGCGGGCGGTGCCGTCGACGTGGACGACGGCCGGGACGCGGTCCCGCCAGGCGGGGTCCACGTCGTGCACGAAGAGCATGTACGGGCTCGGCATCGGCCCGGTGAAGATGTCGGCGGCGCGGTCGGCCAGCACCATCGGGGCGACGGGCCGGAACTCCTCGCGTCCCTTGACGTGGTTGAGCCGCTCCAGGTTCTCCGCCCGCCCCGGATGGGCCATCAGGGAGCGGTGTCCGAGCGCGCGCGGCCCGAATTCGCTGCGGCCCTGGAACCAGGCGACGACGCCGTCGCGGGCCAGTTCCTCGGCGACCGTCTCGGCGATGTCGTCCGGTTCCTCGTAGGGTATGGCGGCCGTCTCCAGCCAGGCGCGGATCTCCTCGTCGCTCCAGCCCCGGCCGAGGTCGGCGCCGGGCATCGGCTCGGGTGCGGCGCCCTCCTGGGCGGCGGCCACGTGCAGGGCGCCGCCGAGGGCGGTACCGGCGTCACCGGCGGCGGGCTGCACCCACACGTGCCGGTACGGGCCGCGCGCGGCGATCTTCGAGTTGGCGACGCAGTTCAGGGCGACGCCGCCCGCCATGGTGAGGGCCTCGCCGCCGGCCTCGCGGTGCAGCCAGTGGACGAGTTCGAGGAGGAGTTCCTCGAGGACGGCCTGGGTGCTCGCGGCGAGATCGGCGTGGTCCTTCGTCCAGTCCTCGCCCTTGGCGCGGGCCGGGGCGAGGGCCGCCCAGTCGACGCCGTGGGCGCGGAAGCCGCCGTCGCCGGTGGCGTGGACGTGCTCGCGCAGCCGGTCGAGGTGGCGGGGGGTGCCGTAGGAGGCGAGGGCCATCACCTTGTACTCGTCGCTGCTGCGCAGGAAGCCGAGGTGCTCGGTGAGTTCCTCGTAGACCAGGCCCAGCGAGTGCGGCAGCGCCTGGGTGGCGAGGGTGTCGAGCTTGCCGTCGCGGTAGCGGCCGGCCAGGTGGGAGGCGCACTCGCCGCGTCCGTCGAGGACGAGGACGTCGTTGTCGGGGTGCGGTGAGGCCGGTCCGGCGGAGGCGGCGTGCGCCACGTGGTGCGGGACGAAGACGACCCGGTCGGGGTCGAGCCCGGGCAGCGCCTCGGCGAGGAACTCGGGGGCGCGGCGGGCGTACTCCAGCCGCAGCGGGTCCCAGGGGTCGTCGAGGCCCATGTCGCGGGCGGGCCGGGCGAGTTTCGGGTCGAAGGAGTAGGCGACGGCGTCCAGCTCCTGGGGCCGCACCCCGGCGTGCTCCAGGCACCAGCGCGCGGACAGCTCCGGTACCTCCCACGCGGAGAAGGGCACCGGGCGCTTGCCGTGCTTGCGCCGGCTGAAGCGCTCTTCCTCGGCGGCCGCAACGGTCCGGCCGTCGACGACGAGAGCGGCGGCCGGATCGTGGAACAGGGCGTTGATACCAAGGATGCGCATGGGGGGTGCTCCGTCCCGGCGTCTCGTGGGTCTTACTGGGTCGTACGGGGGTCTCTGGTGCCTTTGGTGCCCTCTGGTGCCTCTGGGCTCTGTTCGGCTCGCGGGTCCCGTGGTGCGGCTGCCTCAAACACTTGGAGACAACTCAATTCCAGAAATGAGCGCATAAATCACCCACGGTGACGAGATGCGCCGAAACCGCCGGAGGCCTACGCGGCGACGGAGTGCGCGAACCAGCCGATGGTCCGCTCCAGCCCTTCGCTCCAGCCGACCCGCGGCCGCCAGCCGAGTCGCTCCCGGGCCAGGGTCGTGTCGGGCCTGCGCCGGCCGGGGTCGTCGACGGGACGGTCGACGAAGCGGATGCGGGAGCCGGACCCGGTCAGTTCGACGACGCGGCGGGCCAGTTCCAGCATGGTGATCTCGTCGGCGCCGCCGATGTTCATGGGGCCGCTCTCGCCGGACGCGGCCAGGGCGAGGACGCCCTCGACGGTGTCGTCGACGTAGCACAGGGAGCGGGTCTGGCCGCCGTCACCGGCGACGGTGAGCGGCATGCCGTCCAGGGCCTGCGCGATGAAGGTGGGCACGGCGCGGCCGTCGCCGGTGCGCATGCGGGGGCCGTAGGTGTTGAAGATGCGGACGATGGCGGCGTCGGTGCCGTGCACCTGGCGGTGGGCGGTGACCAGGGCCTCGGCGAAGCGCTTGGACTCGTCGTAGACGCTGCGCGGGCCGATCGGGTTGACGTTGCCCCAGTAGGTCTCGCGCTGCGGGTGTTCCAGCGGGTCGCCGTAGACCTCGGAGGTGGAGGCGAGCAGGAAGCGGGCGCCGTCGGCGCGGGCGCGCTCCAGGGCGTTGCGGGTGCCGGTGCTGCCGACGTCGAGGGTCTCCAGGGGCAGCCGGAGGTAGTCGGCGGGCGAGGCCGGGCAGGCGAAGTGCAGCACCAGGTCGAACCGGCCGGGCAGGCCGCGCAGCGCCGCCGGGTCGGTGGCGTCGGCGCGGACGAACCGGAAGCCGCGATGCCGCTCCAGGTCGGCCACGTTGCTCCGGGAGCCGGTGGCCAGGTTGTCGAGGCACACGACGTCGGCCCCCGCGTCGAGCAGCCTGCCGCACAGGTGGGAGCCCACGAAGCCGGCTCCACCGGTCACCAGGGCCCGGCGCCAGACACGACCGCTCACAGGGCTCACGCTCTCGAGGCTCTCGCTCACGGGGTCCTCCTCACTCTCACCGTCACTTGCGTGTCGGCTGAGTAACCCGGCGGACCCCCCGCTACCTCGAACCCGCATTCGAGAGGGAACTATAAACCCCGTATATACTCGCTGTGTATAGTCCTCGCATGCTTTCGCTGACCACGAAGATGACGAAAACGGGGACCGGGTTGCGTGCCGTGGCGGCTCTCGCCGCCGCCGCCTCACTGACGCTCGCGCTGAGCGGCTGCACGCGACTGGAGACGACCTCGCCCAGCTCCGTCCGGGGCGCGGCGGGCGGCCAGGCACGGGCCGCCGCGTTCGGCACGGTCGACTGCCGCCAGGCCAAGTGCATCGCGCTGACCTTCGACGCCGGACCGAGCGAGCACTCCGCGCGGCTGCTCGACATACTCGACGAGAAACAGGTGCCGGCGACCTTCTTCCTGCTGGGAAAACGGCACATCGACACCTATCCCGAGCTTGTCAGGCGCATGGCGGAAGAGGGTCACGAGGTGGCCAGCCACACCTGGACCCACAAGATCCTCACGGACGCCGAACCGGACGAGATACGCGAGGAGTTGGAGCTTCCGAACAAGGAGATAGAGCGCCTGACCGGGCAGCGCCCCACCCTCATGCGCCCGCCGCAGGGCCGCACGGACGACACGGTGCACGAGATCTGCCGCGAGCTGGGGCTGGCGGAGGTGCTGTGGAGCGTGACCGCGAAGGACTACCAGACCGACGACTCCGACCTGATCACCGAGCGGGTCCTGAAGCAGTCGTCGCGGGACGGCATCATCCTGCTGCACGACATCTACGACGGCACCGTGCCCGCCGTCCCCGGCATCATCGACGCGCTCAAGAAGCGCGGCTACGTCTTCGTCACGGTGCCCCAGCTCCTGGCCCCCGGAAAGGCCGAACCCGGCAAGGTCTACCGCTAGCCCGGGCGGCCGGTTCCCTACGATCGTCGCGTGGCCACCTTCTCGCTCGAACGCACCGCCCCGCTCCCCCTGGACGAGGCATGGCGCCGGCTCACCGACTGGCGGCGGCACGGCGACGCCGTACCGCTGACCCGGGTCACCGTCACCACGCCCGGGCCCACCCGCCGGGGCACGGTGATCGTGGCCCGCACGGGCGCCGGCCCCCTCGCCTTCGACGACCGGATGGAGGTGACCCGCTGGCAGCCCCCGCGGGAGGACTCCCCCGGCCTGTGCCGGCTGGAGAAGCGCGGCCGGCTGGTCCGGGGCTGGGCCGAGATCGAGGTCCGGCCCGGCCCGGGCGGCCGCACCCGCGTCGTGTGGCGCGAGGAACTGGACGTCCGCCTCCTCCCGTCCGCCTTCGACCACACCCTCGGCGGCGCGGGCCGGTACGTCTTCGGCCGCGCGGTCAACCGGCTGCTGCGCAGTCCGTGAACCACGGGTGGCGGACGAGGGACGACCCGCGGGCGGGATCGCGCCGCACGCCACGCCGGGGGCGTTTCCCGCGTACCGTGCCGACATGTCTCCCAGAGCCCGCACCCTCGCCCAACTGCCCCTCGCCGCCGCTCTCTTGGGCCTCGCCGTGGCGGCGCCCCCGGCCTCCGCCGGACCGGGGCGCCCGGTCCCGCTGCGCATCGCCACGTACAACATCCACGCCGGTACGGGCACGGACGGCGTCTTCGACCTCGACCGGCAGGCCGCGGCGCTGCGCGCCCTCGACGCGGACGTGATCGGCCTCCAGGAGGTCGACGTGCACTGGGGCCCGCGCAGCCAGGACCTCGACATGGCCGAGGAGTTGGCCCGGCGGCTCGGCATGCGGGTGGCGTTCGCGCCGATCTACAGCCTCGACCCCGTGACGGCGGGCGGCCCCCGGCGTGAGTACGGCGTGGCGGTGCTCTCCCGCTTCCCGGTCCGCTCCGCGGTGAACCACGAGATCACACGCCTGTCCACGCAGGACCAGAACCCGGCACCGGCGCCCGCGCCCGGCTTCGGCGAGGTGACGCTCAAGGTGCGCGGGGTGCCGGTGCAGGTCTTCGTGACCCACCTCGACTACCGGCCCGATCCGGCGGTCCGGGTGGCGCAGGTCGCGGACACGCGGCGGATCATGGCGCGGGAGCGCGCTGCGGCGCCGGGGGCCCGGCAGGTGCTGCTCGGCGACTTCAACGCGGAGCCGACGGCCCCCGAACTGGCCCCGCTCTGGCGGGAGCTGCGCGACGCCGGCGCAGGCACCGGCGGCACGTATCCGGCCGCGTCACCCGTCAAGCGGATCGACTACGTGACCGTCGGCGAGGGCGTGCGGGTGCACGCCGCCACGGTCCCCGAGGAGACCGTCGCCTCGGACCACCGGCCGGTGGTCGCGGAGGTGTCGCTGACCCGCGGGTAGCCGGGCCGGGAACGGACCCGGCAGGTCGCCGCGCGGTACCCGCCCCACCCCTTTTCACCGGTCAGCGCACTCCCCGGAGGTCCACCGCGTTGTCGGGCGTCAGCGCGGGTTCTGGAGGAAGGCGATGAGCGCGGCTGTCAGCTCGGCGGGCGCGTCTTCCTGGACGAGATGGCCCGCATCGGCGATTGGTTCGAGTCGCGCTCCCGGGATGCGGGCGGCCAGCTCCCGTCCTTTCGCCACGGGAATCCAGGTGTCGTCCTGGCCCCAGCACACCAGCGTCGGGATGGCGATCTCCCCGTACTTGTCCTGCACCTCGTCGGTGTAGCGCTGGTCGGCCTGGGCGATCTGCCGGTAGAAGGCCGGTTGGCCGAGGTCGCCGAGCCAGGGCCGGACGAGCCGGTCGAGGACTGCCGGGTGCAGGCCAGGGCTGCTGGCCGAAGTGATGTACTCGCGCACCAGGGCGTGATGCAGCGCGGGCGGCAGCTGCTCGAAGACCTCGGAATGCTCGCCGACAAGCCGGAAGAACGGGGACCCCCACGGCGCCAGCGCGACCGGATCGACCAGAGCGAGTGCGCGGTAGCGGGCCCCGTGCAGCAGGTGCGCCCGCAAGGCGACGGCACCGCCGAAGTCGTGGGCGACCACCAGGGGTTCCTCCAGGCCCCAGTGCGCCAGAATCTCGGTGAAGACCCTGCCCTGGGCAGCCAGGGAAACATCCTGGTCGGCGGACATCTCCGATACCCCGTACCCGGGCATGTCCCACACGAACACCTGGTGACGGCGGGCGAGTGAACGGGCGACAGCGCGCCAGACATACGAGGAGAAGGGTGTGCCGTGCAGGAGCACGACCGGATCCTGAGCGTTCTGGCCGAGGCTGCCCCAGCGGACGTCACCCGACGTGCTGCGGAACGTCTCGGCCAGCTGCCATTCACTCACGGGTGTGCTCCTCTCGGTTGTGCTCCCGGCCCAAGCCGCTGCCTCTCCTGATCCGTCAGCCTCCGACTACGACCGGCTCCGCCACCGCACCTCCACGCATCCGATCAGACGTGTCCTCACATCCAACCGGCCGCGAGGTGACTCACGCCACCGAACCGATGCGCCCCGCCGGCGACGACGGGCCGTCATGGTGGATCGGGGTGTGGGCGCCGGTCAAGGAGGCGCCCGTGCCGCCGCGGCGGGTCGCGACGATCTCGGCGGCGATGGACAGGGCCGTCTCCTCGGGCGTGCGGGCGCCGAGGTCGAGGCCGATGGGTGACCTGAGGCGGGACAGCTCCAGGTCGCTCACGCCGACCTCGCGCAGGCGCGCGTTGCGGTCCAGGTGGGTGCGGCGGGAGCCCATCGCGCCCACGTACGCCACCGGCAGGCGCAGCGCCAGCTTCAGCAGGGGTACGTCGAACTTGGCGTCGTGGGTCAGCACGCACAGCACCGTGCGCGCGTCGACCTCGGTGCGCCGCAGGTACTCGTGCGGCCACTCGACGACGATCTCGTCCGCCTCCGGGAAGCGGGTCGTGGTGGCGAAGACGGGGCGGGCGTCGCAGACGGTGACGCGGTAGCCGAGGAACTTGCCGGCGCGGACCAGGGCCGAGGCGAAGTCGATCGCGCCGAAGACGATCATGCGGGGGGCGGGGACGGAGGACTCGATCAGGAGGGTCAGCGGCGCCCCGCAGCGCGAGCCCTGCTCGCCGATCTCCAGGGTGCCGGTGCGGCCGGCGTCCAGGAACGCGCCCGCCTCGGCGGCCACCGTGCGGTCCAGCTCGGGGTGGGCGCCGAATCCGCCCTCGTGGGAGCCGTCCGGGCGGACCAGGAGCGCGCGGCCCGTCAGCTCGGCCGGACCGCTGACGATCCGTGCCACCGCCGCCGCCTTCCCGCGCGCGGCGGTGGCGAGCGCGGCGGCCAGCACCGGACGGGCGGGGTCGTCCGCCCGGACCGGCGTGACGAGGATGTCGATGACGCCGCCGCAGGTCAGGCCCACGGCGAAGGCGTCCTCGTCGCTGTAGCCGAAGCGTTCCAGGACGGTTTCGCCGTCCTCGAGCGCCTGCCGGCACAGCTCGTACACGGCCCCTTCCACACAGCCGCCCGAGACCGAGCCGATCGCCGTGCCGTCGGCGTCCACCGCGAGGGCGGCGCCGGGCAGCCGGGGCGCGCTGCCGCCGACGGCCACCACGGTGGCCACGGCGAAGTCGCGTCCCTGCCCGACCCACCGGTCCAGCTCTTCGGCGATGTCCAGCATCTCTCGGTCTCCTTGTACGGCCGTGGTGGAAGGGTTCCCGCAGCAGCGGCTAGTGCACGCCCAGCCAGCTCTCGATCGGGTTGAGGGCGAAGTAGACGATGAAGATCACCGTCAGGGCCCACATGAACGCGCCGATCTCCCGGGCCTTGCCCTGGGCCACCTTGATGGCGACGTAGGAGATGACGCCGGCGGCGACGCCCGCCGTGATGGAGTACGTGAACGGCATCAGGACGACGGTCAGGAAGACCGGGATCGCGGTGGCCCGGTCGGCCCAGTCCACGTGCCGGGCGTTCATCATCATCATCGCGCCGATGACGACCAGGGCGGCGGAGGCGACCTCCTGCGGCACGATCGCGGTGATCGGCGTGAAGAAGAGGCAGGCCGCGAAGAAGAGGCCGGTGACGACCGAGGCGAGGCCCGTGCGGGCGCCCTCCCCGACGCCGGTCGCGGACTCGACGAAGACGGTCTGGCCGGAGCCGCCCGCCACGCCGCCGATCGCGCCGCCGGCGCCGTCGACGAACAGCGCCTTCGACAGGCCCGGCATCCGGCCCTTGTCGTCGGCGAGCTTGGCCTCGGTGCCGACGCCGATGATGGTGGCCATCGCGTCGAAGAACCCGGCCAGCACCAGCGTGAAGACGATCATGCCGACCGTCATCGCGCCGACCTCGCCCCAGCCGCCGAACTCCAGCTCGCCGAAGAGCGAGAAGTCGGGCATCGACACCGCGCTGCCGTGCAGTTCGGGGGCTCCGTTGGCCCACTGCTTGGGGTCGATGACCCCGGTGGCGTTCAGCAGGGCCGCGACGATCGTGCCGGCGATGATGCCGATCAGGATCGCGCCGGGGGTGTTGCGCGCCTGGAGCATGAAGATCAGGAGCAGGGTGCCCGCGAAGAGCAGGACGGGCCAGCCGGCGAGTTCACCGGTGGGGCCGAGGGAGAGCGGGGTCGCCTTGCCCGGGTGGACGAAACCGCCCTTGACCAGGCCGATGATGGCGATGAACAGGCCGATGCCCATGGTGATGCCGTGCTTGAGGGCGAGCGGGATCGCGTTCATGATCATCTCGCGCAGCCCGGTGACCACGAGAAGCATGATCACCACGCCGTACATCACGCACATGCCCATGGCCTGCGGCCACGTCATCTGCGGGACGACCTGCCCCGCGATCACGCCGGACACCGAGAGTCCGGCGGCCAGGGCGAGGGGCACCTTGCCGACGAAGCCCATCAGGAGCGTGGTGACCGCCGCGGCGAGCGCCGTCGCGGTGATCAGGGCCTTCTGGCCCAGGGTGTCCCCCGCCGCGTCCTTGCCGGACAGGATGACGGGGTTGAGCAGGACGATGTACGCCATCGCCATGAAGGTGGTGATGCCGCCGCGCACCTCACGCGCGAAGGTCGATCCTCGGTGGCTGATGTGAAAGTACCGGTCGAGCCAAGACCGTCCGGCGGGGACGCGGGAACCCGCGCCCGCGTCCTCGGCGGTGGTCTTGGGCTCCACTGACTGCTGGGTCATGGTGCCGTCTCCCAAGGTTCACAGGGGCACCCGCGGGGGCCGCCGGGGCGGCTGCGGGATTTGGGATGTGCACGACCCGGGGGACGGCCCGAGACGAACGCATGGGTGGTGGTGCTGCAAGGACCGCGAGCGGTGCGGGACTTGGACTGTGCTCCGGGCGACGCGGAGTGTGTGACGTTCCGTGCGCCGCCCGGAGGGCCTTTCACGCCGTGCCGGTGAGGTGCTCCGGTCGTACCGGCGTGCGGTCGAGGGTCAGCCCGGTCGCGTTGCGGATGGCCGCGAGGACCGCCGGCGTCGACGACAGGGTGGGGGCCTCGCCGATGCCGCGCAGCCCGTACGGGGCGTGGTCGTCGGCGAGTTCGAGCACGTCGACCGGGATGGTCGGCGTGTCGAGGATCGTGGGCAGCAGGTAGTCCGTGAAGGACGGGTTCCTGACCTTGGCGGTCTTCGGGTCGACGACGATCTCCTCCATCACCGCGATGCCCATGCCCTGGAGGGTGCCGCCCTGGATCTGGCCGACCACGGAGAGCGGGTTGAGCGCCTTGCCGACGTCCTGCGCGCAGGCCAGCTCGACGACCTTGACCAGGCCGAGTTCGGTGTCGACCTCGACGACGGCGCGGTGCGCGGCGAAGGAGTACTGGACGTGGCCGTTGCCCTGGCCGGTGCGCAGGTCGAAGGCCTCGGTCGGCCGGTGCCGCCACTCCTCCTCGACCTCGACCGCCTCGCCCTCCAGGACGTCGACCAGGTCGCCGAGGACCTCGCCGCCGTCGGTGACGACCTTGCCGCCCTCCAGCAGGAGTTCGGCGGTCGCCCAGGCGGGGTGGTAGGAGCCGAACTTGCGGCGGCCGATCTCCAGGACCTTCTCGCGCACCAGCTCGCACGCGTTCTTCACGGCGCCGCCGGTGACGTACGTCTGCCGGGAGGCCGAGGTCGAGCCGGCCGAGCCCACCTGGGTGTCCGCCGGGTGGATGGTCACCTGGGTGACGCCCAGCTCGGTGCGGGCGATCTGCGCGTGGACGGTGACGCCGCCCTGGCCGACCTCCGCCATCGCTGTGTGCACGGTGGCGACGGGCTCTCCGTTGATGACCTCCATGCGCACCTTGGCGGTGGAGTAGTCGTCGAAGCCCTCGGAGAAGCCGACGTTCTTGATGCCGACCGCGTAGCCGACCCCGCGGACGACGCCCTCGCCGTGCGTGGTGTTGGACAGGCCGCCGGGCAGCTGCCGTACGTCGGAGCCCTCGCTGGACTCCCACTGGCGCTCGGGCGGCAGCGGCATCGCCTTGACGCGGCGCAGCAGTTCGGCGACCGGTGCCGGCGAGTCGACCGGCTGGCCGGTGGGCATGATCGTGCCCTGCTCCATGGCGTTGATCCGGCGGAACTCCACGGGGTCCATGCCGAGTTCCTTGGCGACCTTGTCCATCTGCGCCTCGTAGGCGAAGCACGCCTGGACCGCGCCGAAGCCGCGCATGGCGCCGCAGGGCGGGTTGTTGGAGTAGAGGGCGATGGCCTCGATGTCCACGTCGTCGATCACGTACGGGCCGACCGACAGCGAGGAGGCGTTGCCGACGACCGCCGGGGAGGCGGAGGCGTAGGCGCCGCCGTCCAGGACGATCCGGCACTTCATGTGCGTGAGCTTGCCGTCCTTGGTGGCGCCGTGCTCGTAGTACAGGCGCGCGGGGTGGCGGTGGACGTGGCCGAAGAAGGACTCGAAGCGGTTGTAGACGATCTTGACGGGCTTGCCGGTGCGCATCGCCAGCAGGCAGGCGTGGATCTGCATCGACAGGTCCTCGCGGCCGCCGAACGCGCCGCCGACGCCGGACAGCGTCATCCGCACCTTGTCCTCGGGCAGGCCGAGGACCGGGGCGATCTGCTTCAGGTCGGAGTGCAGCCACTGGGTGGCGACGTACAGTTCGACGCCGCCGTCCTCGGCGGGCACCGCGAGGCCGGACTCGGGGCCGAGGAAGGCCTGGTCCTGCATGCCGAAGTAGTACTCGCCCTTGACGATCACGTCGGCCCGCTTGGCGGCCTCGTCGGCGTCGCCGCGGACGATCGGCTGGCGGTGCACGATGTTGGGGTGCGGTACGTGGCCGATGTGGTGGTCGTCGCGGTTCTCGTGGACCAGGATCGCGTCGGGGGCGGTCGCGGACGCCTCGTCGGTGATGACGGGCAGCTCCCGGTACTCCACCTTGATCTTGGCGGCGGCGCGGCGCGCGGTCTCCGGGTGGTCGGCGGCGACGATGGCGACCGGCTCGCCGTGGTGGCGGACCTTGCCGTGGGCGAGGACGGGGGTGTCCTGGATCTCCAGGCCGTAGTGGCGCACGTCGGTGGGCAGGTCGTCGTAGGTCATGACGGCGTAGACGCCCGCGGTGGCGAGGGCCTCGCTCGTGTCGATGGAGACGATCTCGGCGTGCGCGACGGTGGAGCGCAGGATCTGGCCCCACAGCATGTCCTCGTGCCACATGTCGGACGAGTACGCGAACTCGCCGGTGACCTTGAGGGTGCCGTCCGGGCGGAGCGTGGACTCGCCGATGCCGCCCTTGGTCTGGGAACCCTGGGTGATTTTGGTGGGTGCGCCGTTGGCTGCCATGTCAGACCCCCTCGGACTGGCGGGCGGCCGCCAGGCGGACCGCGTCCATGATCTTCTCGTAGCCCGTGCAGCGGCACAGGTTGCCCGACAGCGCCTCGCGGATGTCCGCGTCGGACGGGTTCGGGTTGCGCTCCAGCATCTCGTCGGCGGCGACCAGCAGGCCCGGCGTGCAGAAGCCGCACTGGACGGCTCCGGCGTCGATGAACGCCTGCTGGATCGGGGCGAGTTCGGTGCCCTCGCCGGTCTGCGAGTCGGTGCCCTTGGCCTGCCAGCGCTTGGCCTGGTCGAGGGTGGTGCCCCGGCCCTCGCCCGTGTCGCCGCCCTTGCCGTGGCCGGCGCCGCTGCCGCAGGCGCCGGTGGCGCAGCCCTCGGCGCGCTCCTTGGCGAAGTCCGCGAGGCCTTCGACCGTGACGACCTCGCGGCCCTGCGCCTGGCCGGCGGCGACCAGACAGGCGCACACCGGGACGCCGTCCAGGCGGACCGTGCAGGAACCGCACTCGCCCTGTTCGCAGGCGTTCTTGGAGCCGGGCAGGCCCATCCGCTCGCGCAGCACGTACAGCAGGGACTCGCCCTCCCACACGTCGTCGGCTTCCTGCGGGCGTCCGTTGACAGTGAAGTTGACGCGCATTACGCCGCTCCCTCCGTGGTGTGGCGGGCGCCGCGGTACGACTCCCAGGTCCAGGTCAGTGTCCGGCGTGCCATGACGCCGACCGCGTGCCGGCGGTAGCTCGCGGTGCCCCGGACGTCGTCGATCGGGTTGCAGGCGGCGGCGCACAGGTCCGCGAACTGCTTGGCGACGGACGGGGTGACGATCTTCCCGTTGTCCCAGAAGCCGCCCTCCTCCAGCGCCGCGTTCAGGAACTCCTCGGCGGCCGTGGCCCGGATGGGGGTGGGCGCGGCCGAGCCGATGCCGGTGCGGACGGTACGGGTCTCGGGGTGCAGGGCGAGGCCGAAGGCGCACACGGCGATGACCATCGCGTTGCGGGTGCCGACCTTGGAGAACTGCTGCGGCCCGTCGGCCTTCTTGACGTGCACGGCGCGGATCAGCTCGTCCGGCTCCAGCGCGTTGCGCTTCACGCCCGTGTAGAACGCGTCGATCGGGATCATGCGCTTGCCGCGCACCGACTCGGCCTCGACCTGGGCCCCGGCGGCGAGCAGCGCCGGGTGGGCGTCGCCGGCCGGGGAGGCGGTGCCGAGGTTCCCGCCCACGCCGCCGCGGTTACGGATCTGCGGGGAGGCGACCGTGTGCGAGGCGAGGGCGAGACCCGGCAGCTCGGTGCTCAGGTTCTCCATGATCCTGGTGTAGGGCACGGAGGCACCGAGCCGTACGGAGTCCTCGCCGACCTCCCACTCGCCGAGGTCGCCGATGCGGTTCAGGTCCATGAGGTACTCGGGCCGGCGGTGGTCGAAGTTGATCTCGACCATCACATCGGTGCCACCCGCAATCGGCACAGCGGTGGGGTGCTCGGCCTTCGCGGCGAGCGCCTCCTCCCAGCTGGCGGGGCGAAGGAAGTCCATGACCGGCTCTCTTCTTCGTCTACTTGTGGGGCGTACAGATTGAGCCAATCCGTGTGCGGCGGTCCCGGCTCGTTCATGTGCTGTTCACGTGGAGTGACCTCAGTACACCGCCCGGTGCTCCACCAGGGTCAGTCGCAGAAACCATGAAGGAGTTGGCTGGCCAACGCGGGCATCTTGTAGATTCGTATGAAAGGAGGCCCTCAGTACCCTCCTGGTTTTCCTCCGGTCCCTCCGGCAATCGGGCGACACAGCCGCGTGACCTGGAACACTTCGAGACAAAGAACGGCGGCGACGAGAATGCGGCTGCGCGCACTGCTGGACACCGACGCGCTGGGCCTCAGGCTGCTCGGCGGCGAGGACGAGCTGGACCGCTCCGTGCGGGGCGTGATGACCACCGACCTGCGGGACCCCAGCCGCTACCTCTCCGGCGGGGAACTGGTCCTCACCGGCCTGGCCTGGCGCCGGGACGCCGCCGATTCCGAGCCGTTCGTGCGCCTGCTGGTGCAGGCCGGCGTGGCCGCCCTCGCCGCCGGTGAGGCGGAGCTGGGGAGCGTGCCGGAGGACCTGGTGGTGGCGTGCGCGCGGCACCGGCTGCCGCTGTTCGCGGTGCACGAGTCGGTGGCCTTCGCGACCATCACCGAGCACGTGGTGCGCCAGGTCTCCGGCGAGCGCGCGGGGGACCTCGCGGCCGTGGTGGACCGGCACCGCCGGATGATGACCTCCGGCCCGGCGGGCGGCGGCCCCGACGTGGTGCTGGACCTGCTCGGCTCCGACCTGGACCTGCGGGCCTGGGTGCTCTCCCCCACCGGACGGCCGGTCGCCGGCCCGAAGGACGCGGGGCCGGCGCTGGGTACCGAGGTGTGCGCGAAGCTCGCGGCGGAGCACCTCGCCGCCACCCGCGCGGGCCGGCGCGCGCCGCACCGGGTGACGCTGGGCGCGACGACGTACAGCCTCTTCCCGGTACGGGCCTCGGGGCACCGCCCGGTGGCCGGCGCGGCGCGGGTCCCGCAGCCCGCCCGGGACGTGCGCGAGACGGTGCTGTCCGACTGGCTGCTGGTCGTGGAGGCGGACGCCGGGGACTGGGCCGAGGAGCGGCTCGACCTGCTGTACGGCGTCACGCAGCTCATCGCGGTCGAGCGGGACCGCCGGGACGCGGCGCGCACGGTGCGGCGGCGGCTCGCGCAGGAGGTCCTGGAGCTGGTCCAGACGGGGGCCGCGCCCGCCGAGATCGCGGCCCGGCTGCGGGTCGCGGCGCCGGTGCTGCTGCCGGGCCTCGGCGCGGCCCCGCACTGGCAGGTGGTCGTGGCCCGCGTGGAGTGGGAGGACGGCGCGGACGGCGCGGCGCGGACCGGCCCGGTCGCCCAGTCCCTGCTGGAGGAGATCCTCGTCGACCCGCTCGCCACCGGCCCCGAGCACTCCGACCGCATCGCCGTGGCGCACGCGGGCGACGAGGCCGTCGCCCTGGTGCCGCTGCCGGCGGTCTCCAGCGAGCACGACGGCTCCGAGACCGGCATCCTCGCGGACGCGCTGCTGGAGTCGGTGCGGGAACCGCTGTCGGCGGGGCTGGACGGCGACGGGCGGGTCACGCTCGGCGTCAGCGCGGCCGTGCACTCGGCGGAGGGACTGCGCGGCGCGCTGGAGGAGGCCCGGCACGCGCGGCGGGTCGCCGCGGCCCGCCCCGGCCGGGTGTGCGCGGCCGGCCACCAGGAACTGGCCTCGCACGTCCTCCTCCTCCCCTTCGTCCCCGACGACGTCCGCCGGGCCTTCACCGCCCGGCTGCTGGACCCGCTGCGGGACTACGACCGCCGCCACCGCGCCGAGCTGATCCCGACCCTGGAGGCCTTCCTCGACAGCGACGGCTCCTGGACGCGCTGCGCCACCCGGCTCCACCTGCACGTCAACACGCTGCGCTACCGCGTCGGCCGGATCGAGCAGCTGACGGGACGTGACCTCTCGCGCCTGGAGGACAAGCTGGACTTCTTCCTGGCCCTGCGGATGAGCTGAGCCGGGCGGCGCGACGGCGTCCGCCGCCGCTCCCCGGCCCCCTCCCTCCTCCGGTCCCAAACCTGCGGACCGGGAAGTCCCCCACTTTGTGAAATCTTTCACCCATCCTCTTGGCCGGGCCGCCGGATCCGTGCTGAGATGCGGCCACCACTCGCGGGCTCGACGGCGTGCTAAGGGGAGGGCAACGTGGCGCATTCCGCCATGGCTGGTTCTGGTTGGGGAACGACCGAGGGTGACGATCCGCTCCAGACCGCCGTGTGGCGGTTGCGCTCACGCGCCTGCTGGGCCGACGCGGCGGCCCTGCTGGAGCCGGTGACCGCGGCGACCGCGTTGCAGCGGACCGCGCTGCTGGTCGAGCGGTGCCTGTACACGGAGCAGGGCTGGGCGGAGGCCGAGGACGCCCTGCGCACCGCCGAGGCGCTGGCCCACGGCGACGACGAGCGCGGGGCCGCCGCCTGTGAACGCGGGCAGCTCGCCTACGCCGCCACCGTGCACGGGGTGCGCGACCGGTCCGACGAGGCGCGGTCCGCGCTGGGCCGGGCGGCGGCGCTCATCCCGCCGGGGGCCCGGGGGCGGGCGCTGCTGGACTTCCGGCGCGGGCTGGTCGCGGAGAACCTGACCCGGTCGCCGCAGGCCGCCCGGGCCGCGTACCGGCGGGCGCACGCGGGGGCGGCCGCGCACGCCGACCCGCTGCTCCAGTCCTTCACCTGGCGGCACCTGGCCGGACTCGCCCTGCGTGAGGGGGAGTTGGCCGAGGCCCGGCACGGCTTCGCCGAGTCGCTGCGGATCCGCGAGGAACTGGGTTACCTCGTCGGTACGGCCCCGGCGCTGGTGTCGCTCGCGGACGCGGAGTCGGAACCGGAGGCGTCCCGGCTGCGAGAGGAGGCGCGACGGCTGTTCCGGCTGCTCGGCGGGGTGCCGACGTGGCTGGCGCGGCACCTGACACCGCCGGCACCGGACGCGGCGACCGCCTGAGCGACGTCACTGTCCGCTCCAGCGCGGTGCGGTGGCGGCCCACGCGGCGTCCCAGGCGGCGAGGTTGCGGCGTCGCAGCACGAGCCCGGTGACGCCGTGGGCGGCCAGACCGGTCAGGACCACGCCCAGGAAGGCGAGGAGCGCCCAGCCCATCGTGCGGCTGCGGATCTGCTCCGTGCTCAGCGGCGGCCCGGTGATCTCCCCCGCCGGGCCGACCCAGACCAGGACGGTGCTGCCCGCGGGCAGTCCGGGCTCGACGTCGCTCTCACCGGTCCGGGTCGCGCCGTCCGGGCCGGTGAACCGCACCTCGACCGGATACCGGGTCTTCCTCGCCTCGTCCGACCCGGGCTCCGGATGGCGCGGGGCGTCGTGGACGAGGACCGCGGCACGGTGCTCCCGGGTCCGCGCCTCGTGCTCGGCCGCGCTCCGGTAGTGCCGGTGGGCGGCGTCGCCGGCCGCGAACATGGCCGCCGGGGCCGCCGCCGACACGGCGAGCAGCAGCCCGAGCGCGATCCACGCCTCTGCCCGGTCGGTGCGCCGCCGCAGGGGGTTGCGCCGCCACCTCCAGAGCGGGACGTGCGGGTTCCCTCCGGGGGCGGGGCCGGGGGGCGGGGGCTGTGCCTGCGGGATCTGACCGGCCACGGTGTGCCTCCTTCCGGGCTCGGGGCAGCCGGAGCGGGGCCGTCGACGGGGGGCCGCGTCGACGGCGGGGTGGGGTGTGGTGGGACGGCGGGGTGGGGTGGGGCGGCGGGGTGGGGGGCGGGGTGGAGGGGCGGAGGGGAGCGGCGCGCCGCACCGGTGCCGGTGGCCGGGGGCGTCCCCCGAGCAGTGGCCGGCGTCCCCCGAGCAGTGAGGGTGGGCGTCCCGGTCAGTAGGGGTGGGCGTCCCGGTCAGTGGGGGTGGGTGTCCGGTGGGTCCGCACCCGCCGTCGGCGGGTGGCGGTGCGCCGCCCCCAGGAACGTGGCGGCGCCCCGGACCGCGGCCGTGTGCGGGGCCGGTACGGCGCGCAGCGGGGCGTGCAGGCTGTCGGTGAGGTGCCACAGGATCTCGGGGCGCAGGGCACCCCCGCCCGCCAGCAGCGGCCCCCTGCTCAGCGCGTCCACGGTGAGCGTCGTGCGGTCCTGCCGCAGCATCGAGGTCGTCATGTCGGCCACCGCCCCGGCGATCCGGGCCGGCGGGGTCGCGTCGTCGATGTCCCCCGTGCCCAGCGCGGTGCGGCGCGCGTCGAAGACGGCTCCGTCGACCAGCAGCACCACCTCGGTGAGGTGCGCGCCGATGTCCGTCACGAGCAACGGCCGGGACAGGTCCGCGCCCGCCGCCAGGGCCACGGCCCGTGCGCTGGGGACGGTCAGCACGCTGCGCGGGCGCAGCACCTCCACGGCCGTACGGGCCGCGGTCCGGAAGGCGAACCCGTCCAGCACCGGCGCGGTCACCACGACCAGGGGGCGGGTGAAGCGGGGCAGGCGGTGGCCGAGCAGCCGGTCGAGCATCCGGGCCGTGCCCTGGGTGTCCACGATGGTGCCGCGCCGGACGGGGTACACCGCGCCGGCGCCCGCGAAGGTCACCGTCGGCACGTCGAGGACCATCCCCCGCCCGGCGACCCAGGCGCGGGTCCGGGCGCTGCCCAGGTCGAGGGCGATGCCGCCGCCCCGCGGACACCGCGGGCACCGCTGCCACGGCCGGCGCCGGGCGGCCCGGGGCCGGCGGACCGCGGTCATCGGCCGGCCTCCCGCACCTGCTGGCAGCGGGCGCAGTAGCGGGCCTGCGGCACGATCGCCAGGCGCTCGCGGTCGATGGGGCGCCGGCACAGGTGGCAGCGGCCGTAGCGCCCCTCGGCCATGCGGTCGAGCGCCGCTTCCACGTCGGCGAGGACCATGCGCGCGGAGGCCGCGAGCCTGACCCGCACCTCGGTCCGCGCGGCGGAGAGCCGCCGGATCGGCTCCCCGGCGGGGGCGGGGGCGGTCGCGAGCCGCCGCAGTTGCTCCTCGCGGAAGAGCCGTTGCTCGCGCAGGCTCTCCTGGAGCGCGGCGAGGTCCTCGGGCGACAGGAGCGGATCGCGGTCGACGATGGTCTGATGGTTCACCACTTCACCCCTTGGGCAGGGCGGGAGACGGGGCCGGACGGACGGTGCTCAGGCGGCGGCGCGGCGCTGGCAGGCGACGCAGTACCGCGTGTAGGGGAGGATCTCGAGGCGCTCGCCCGGGACGGGCTTGCCGCAGCCCTGGCAGGTGCCGTAGGTGCCGGCCTCGATGCGGCCGAAGGCCTCCTCGATCTCCTTGAGCACCCGCTCGATGGCGGCCTTCTGGGCGACCGTCGGCTGGTCGTCCGCCTGGCCGCTCTCCGCCAGCGCCCGCAACTGGGTGACGCGGGTGTCGCGGGCGTGTGCGAGGCGCCCGCGGGCCTCGTGAGCGGTCAGCCGCTCGGGGCGGGGTTCGATGCGGGAGGTGTCGAGCGACACGGTGGCACCCTCCTCGGAAGGTTCGGCGAAGTCTGAGGTGCGGCGAAGGCCGCGGGTATGACGAACGCCGGGCCGCGTGGACCCGGTCATCCCCCACCCTGGCCGGAAGGCCGGCACAAACCCATCGGGCGCGGGCCCCATTTGCCCGGGGGCCGAGCATCCAGTCGGCGGTGCTCCGCGACGGCCGCATGGGTGTGCCGCGACCCGGAAATGGGGGTCGGCACCCATCGACCCGGCGGTGCCGCGCGGGGCACGCTGGTCGCTTGCTCGGTCGCGATACCTGGGCCGCAGCTCCCACCGAGGGTGCGCGCGATGGCCGACAGTGGAGGCGTACCAGTCGACGCGTCGCAGAAGGAGGCGTACCCCCGGTGTCCCTGTTCTGGCGGATCTTCGGGCTCAACGCGGTGGTGCTGGGCTTCGCCACGGCCCTGCTGCTGTGGGCCCCGGTGACCGTCTCCGTGCCGGTCCTGCTGACCGAGGCCGTCATCCTGGTCGGCGGCCTGGCCGTGATGCTGGTCGCCAACGGCGCCCTGCTGCGCTGGGGCCTGGCGCCGCTGGACCGGCTCACGAGGCTGATGACCACGGTCGACCTGCTGCGCCCCGGCCAGCGGCTGCCGGTGGCCGGCGGCGGTGAGGTCCCCGAGCTGATCCGCACCTTCAACGCCATGCTCGACCGGCTGGAGCACGAGCGGGCCACGAGCAGCGCCCGGGTCCTGTTCGCCCAGGAGGCGGAGCGGCGCCGTATCGCCCAGGAACTGCACGACGAGGTCGGCCAGAGCATGACCGCGATCCTGCTGGTGCTGGGCCGGGCCGCCGACGACGCCGACGAGCCGCTGCGCGACGAGCTCCAGCAGGCGCAGGAGATCACCCGGGAGAGCCTGGACGAGGTCCGGCGCCTGGTGCGGCGGCTGCGGCCCGGCGTGCTGGACGATCTGGGCCTGGTCAGCGCGCTGTCCTCGCTCACGCACGACTTCGCGACCCACACCGGGCTGCGGGTGCTGCGCCGTTTCGAGCCGGACCTGCCCGCCCTGGACGAGGAGACCGAGCTGGTCCTCTACCGCGTGGCGCAGGAGAGCCTGACCAACGCCGCCCGGCACGCGGACGCGTCGCGGGTGGAGGTGAGCCTGACCCGGGCCGACGGCGCGGTGGCGCTCACCGTCGCCGACGACGGCCGCGGCATCGAGGCGGCGTGCGAGGGCGCCGGCATCCGCGGCATGCGCGAGCGGGCGCTGCTCATCGGGGCCGCCCTCGACATCACCTCGGCGCCCGGCGCCGGCACCCGTACGCGGCTCACCGCGCCCGTCCCCAGGAAGCAGCCCTGACCATGCCCGACCCGTCCCTGCCCGACCCGTCCGTGCCCGCGCCGACCGTTCCCGCGGCGGCCCCCGGAGCGTCCGCGTCCGGCCCGCCGAGGATCCGCATCCTGCTCGCCGACGACCACGCGCTGGTACGGCGCGGAGTCCGGCTCATCCTCGACCGGGAGCCGGACCTCGAAGTGGTCGCCGAGGCCGGGGACGGCGCGGAGGCCATCGACATGGCGCGGGCCCACGCCGTCGACCTGGCGGTCCTGGACATCGCGATGCCCCGGCTGACCGGCCTCCAGGCCGCCCGGGAGCTGGCCGCGCTGAAGCCTGGGCTGCGCATCCTGATGCTGACGATGCACGACAACGAGCAGTACCTGTTCCAGGCGCTGAAGTCCGGGGCGTGCGGCTACGTCCTGAAGTCCGTCGCCGACCGCGACCTCGTCGCCGCCTGCCGGGCCGCGATGCGGGACGAGCCCTTCCTGTACCCGGGCGCGGTGACCGCGCTGATCCGCAACTACCTCGACCGGGTCCGGCACGGCGAGGAGAGCGCCGACCACATCCTCACGCCCCGCGAGGAGGAGGTCCTCAAACTCGTCGCCGAGGGCCACTCCTCGAAGGAGATCGCCGAGATCCTCTTCATCAGCGTCAAGACCGTCCAGCGGCACCGGGCCAACCTCCTGCACAAGCTCGGCCTGCGCGACCGCCTGGAACTGACCCGCTACGCCATCCGCGCCGGCCTCATCGAACCCTGACCGGCCCCGAACGACCCCTCCCACACCCACACCACCCGCGAAAGGGGACGGTGCATGCGCCCCGCACACCGCGCCGCCCCCGCACACCGCGCCGCCCCCGCCACGGCACGCCGGCTCGCGGCGACGGTCACCGCGCTGCTAGCCGTCCTGCTGACCCTGGCCCCGGCGGGTCCCGTGGCCGGCGGGGGCCTCGCCGCGGGCCTCGCCGTCCCGGGGCCCCTCACTCCCTCCACGGCGACGAAGCCGCCCCACCCGGCCACCGGGTTCCACGCCGACGACGGCTGTGTCACCCCCTGCGCCGCCCAGGCCCGGGCCCGGCACGACCACCTCGGGGAGCGTCCGGCACCACCGGACCGCCCCGCCACCGCCGCGCGCGCCGCCGGCCCCGTCCCGGCCGTCCTCGGGCGTACTCCGGCGGCGCCCGGCGCCGTACTCGTCTCCCCCGGCCGTACGAGCCACGACCACGGACGCGCGCCTCCGGCCCCCTCCGGCGCCTGAGCACGTCACGGGTCCGTACGCAGGCGTGTGGACCCGCCCTTTCCTCTTCTCTCGTCGCGGCCGCGCAGGCCGCTGCCGCGGCATGCCCGCCGGAGGCCCGTGTTGAACCGTCCCCGTCCCCATCCCCGTCCCCGTCCCCGTCCACCTCACCGGACTCGCCCCCGCCCTCGCGCCCGTCCCGGTGCCCGTGTTCGCGGGCTGCGCGTCCGCGCCCTGTTCGCCCTGGCCGTGATCGCCGGGGCCGTGGCCGTCGCCGTCACCGTCCCGGTGCGCCTCGGACTCGACCTGCGCGGCGGCACCCAGATCGTGCTGGAGACCAGGTCCACCGCCACCACCGAGGCCGACCGCGAGGCCACCGACCGCACCGTGGAGGTGCTGCGCGGCCGTATCGACGCGCTCGGCGTCGCCGAACCGACCATCGTCCGCTCCGGCGACCGGCGCGTCGTCGTCGAGCTGCCCGGCGTACAGGACCCGAAGAAGGCGGCCGACGTGCTGGGCCGCACCGCGCAGCTCACCGTCCACCCGGTGCTCGGCCCGGGCGGGGCCGGTGAGGAGGCGGCGGGGAACGACGCCGGCACCGCGTCCGGCACGGACGGCGAACGGGTGCTGCCGGACGAGTCCGGACAGCCGCTGCGGCTGGCGAAGGCCACGCTGACCGGTCAGGACGTCGAGGACGCCGACGCCCGCTTCGACCAGCAGGGCGGAGCCGGCTGGCACGTCACCGTCGACTTCGGGGACGCGGGCGGCGACCGCTGGGCCGAGGTGACCGGCGAAGCCGCCTGCCACCCGGCCGGCGACCCGCGGCGCCGGGTCGCCATCGTGCTGGACGACGCGATCATCTCCGCGCCCCAGGTCGACCCCTCGGTGGCCTGCGGTGCGGGCATCTCCGGCGGCTCCACGCAGATCACCGGCTCCTTCGACGACGCCGAGGCGCGCGAACTGGCGCTGCTCGTCAAGGGCGGCGCCCTGCCCGTACCGGTCGAGACCATCGAGCAGCGCACCATCGGCGCCACCCTGGGCGACGAGGCCATCTCGGCCGGCGCCTGGGCCGCCGTCATCGGAACCACGCTGACCGGGCTGTTCATCATCCTCGTCTACCGGCTCATGGGCGTCCTCGCGACCGTGGCCCTGCTCTGCTACGGCCTGATCTCCTACGCCCTCCTGGCCGCGATCGGGGCCACCCTGACGCTGCCGGGCCTGGCGGGCTTCGTCCTGGCCATCGGCATGGCGGTGGACGCCAACGTCCTCGTGTTCGAACGCGCCCGCGAGGAACAGGCCGCCCGTACCCGGCCGAGTACGCGTGCGTCGCTGACCGCCGGCTTCCGCGGTGCCCTCAGCGCGATCGCCGACTCCAACATCACCACGCTGATCGCCGCCGCCCTGCTGTTCCTCCTGGCCTCGGGCCCGGTGAAGGGCTTCGGCGTCACCCTGGGCATCGGCGTCCTCGCGTCCATGGTCAGCGCCCTGCTGATCACCCGGGTGCTCGCCGAGTTCGCCGCGAGCCGCCCGTCCGTCTTCCGCCGCCCGCGCCTCACCGGCATCTCGACCACCGGCCCGGTCCGTGACGCCCTGCTGCGCCGCGACCCGTTCCTGATGCGCCGGCCGCGCCGCTGGTTGGCCGCCTCCGCGGTCGTCCTGGTGGCGGCCGGTTCCGGCATCCTGGTCCGCGGCCTCGACTTCGGCATCGAGTTCACCGGCGGTCGGCTCGTCGAGTACTCCACGGCCGCCCCCGTCGACGCCGACCGGGCGCGGGAAGCCCTCGCCGACGCGGGGCTGCCCCGGGCCGTCGTTCAGTCCTCCGGCGACGGCGACCTCACGGTGCGCACCGAGCAGCTGACCGACACCCAGGCGGAGACCGTCACCCGGGCCGTCGGCGAGCTGGGCGGCGGGGCGGAGAAGGTCCGCGACGAGCTGATCGGCCCCAGCCTGGGCGAGGAGCTGCGCAAGGACGCCCTGATCGCCCTGGGTCTGGCCCTGGGCGCCCAGTTGCTGTACCTCGCCGTCCGGTTCCGGTTGCTGTTCGGCACCGCGGCGGTCGGCGCGCTCGCCCACGACGTGGTGATCCTGGTCGGGGTGTTCGCCTGGCTGGGCAAGCCGGTCGACGGGGTCTTCCTGGCCGCGCTGCTGACCGTGATCGGCTACTCGGTCAACGACTCGGTCGTCCTGTTCGACCGCGTCCGGGAGCTGCTCGGCGGTAAGGGCGGGAAGGACGGCGGGGACGGCGGGTCGTCGTTCGCCCGGCTCACCAACCGGGCGATCCTGCAGACCCTGCCCCGCACGGTCAACACGGGCATGGGCGCGGTGCTGATCCTCGCCTCCCTGGCCGTCCTCGCCGACGACTCGCTCACCGACTTCGCCCTCGCCCTGCTGATCGGCGTGGGGGTCGGCACGTACTCCTCGGTGTTCACCGCGTCGCCGCTGGCCATCGAGATGGCCGCACGCGGCGGCGGGTCCCGCCCCGCGCGCCGCACGGGCCGCACGGCGGAGCGGAAGGTGCCCGCGAGCCGGACGGAACCGCGGGAGGTGCCGTAGCCGGGCGGTGGTTCACACCCCGCCGAAGTGCTCCCCCACCAGGGCCCGCACCGCGTCCCGGTCGCCGGCGATCAGCGCGTCCAGCAGCGCCGTGTGCTCGTGCGCGTCGGCGATCAGGTCGGCCCGCCCCCGTACCGCGGGGGCGCCGGCCGGCGGCCACTGGGCGCGGCGGTGCAGGTCGCCGGCGATCCGGACGAGCTGCTCGTTGCCGCCCAGGGCGAGCATCGCGCGGTGGAAGGCGCGGTCGGCCTCGGCGTACGTCGCCGGGCAGCCCGAGGACGCGGCGCGGACGGTGGCCTCGGCGAGGGGGCGCAGCTGGGCCCAGCGCTCGGCGGGCACCGTCCGGGCCAGGCGCAGCAGCACCGGCACCTCGATCAGGGCCCGTACCTCGGCCAGCTCGGCCAGTTCCCGGTCGCCGCGCTCGACGACGCGGAAGCCGCGGTTGGGGACGACCTCGACGGCGCCCTCCTGGGCGAGCTGCTGCATGGCCTCCCGCACGGGGGTCGCGGAGACGCCGAACCGCTCGCCGAGCGCGGGCGCCGAGTAGACCTCGCCGGGCCGCAGCTCGCCCGCCACCAGGGCGGTGCGCAGGGCGTCGAGGACCTGCCCGCGCACGGAGGAGCGCTGGACGAGGGGGCGCGGGCGGGGCGGGGGAGGTTCGCTGTGGGTGTGCTCACCGCGCGCCGGGGCGCCGGCCGGCGCCCCGGCGCCTTGGGCCCTGCCCCGGTCCGCGGGCTCCCCCGCCCCCCGGCCCGGGACCCTGCCCCGGTCCGCGTCCGCGGCGCCGGGCTGGGCCGGAACCCGTGCGGGTGCGGGCGACGGGGCCGGTCCGGCGGCTCGGGTCCCTCCGATGCCCGTCCCGGCGGGACCCTGCGCGCTGGGCTTCACGGGTCCTCCTGCGGGACGTGTCGGTACTTGGGGCCATTACGGCGGCTTGTCGCCTGTCCGTCAAGCACGATAAGGGCACGGGCCGACAGTTCAAATCCCGGGGATCTTGGGTAAGGTAAGGCTTACCTCAAGCACCCCGTTGTTCGGACGTGGATCGGTGGTCCCCGCATGCCTGTCATCCGCTCGGCCTTCACGGACGCCTACGCGCGCCTGTCCGAGGTCCTCCCGGGACTGGGCGTCAGCGAGCTGGGCCCGGACGGCGAGGTCCCGAGCGGCGGCGGATGGGTCGCGGCCGGCGCGCTCGCCGCGGGCGGGACGGAGCTGGAGGCGTTCCTCGCCTGGGACGACGCCCAGGTGGTGCGGGACTACGGGCAGCGCGCCCGGCCGGACGTGGTCGCGAGCTTCGGCCTGCACCGGTACGCGTGGCCGGCCTGCCTGCTGATCACGGTGCCCTGGTTCCTGCACCGCCGGGTGCCCCGCTACCCCGTCACCCACGTCGCCTACGACCGCTCCGCCGCCGGCCTCCCCCTGGGCCGCATGGCCGTCCGGCCCGCCGGTTTCGCCTGCCTGCCCGGCGACCCGGCCGCCGCGCTGCCCGGCGCCCGCGTGGTCGCCGACGAGGAGGCGCTGCGGGCCGAGGTGCGGGCGGCCGTGGCCGAGCACCTGGAACCGGTCCTGGGCGGATTCGGGCCCCGCATGCGGCGGCGCGGGCGCGCCCTGTGGGGCATGGCGACCGACGAGGTCGTCGAGGGCCTGTGGTACGTCGCCCATCTGCTGGGCGAGCAGGAGCGGGGGCGCCGCGAGCTGGAGCTGCTGCTGCCGGGCGCGACCAAGCCGTACGTCGGCACGGCGGCGTTCCGCGAGCTGACCGGGCCGGACGGCGAACCGCTGCACACCCGGGACCGGGCGAGCTGCTGCATGTTCTACACCGTGCGCCCCGAGGACACGTGCGCCACCTGCCCGCGCACCTGTGACGCCGACCGCGTCGGCAGGCTGCTCGCCACGGCGGTCTGAGTCACCGTCACCCCACAAGTGGCGGGAACTTTCCTCGGAACCACTCGTACGGCTAGTCTTCATCGAACTCAACTCCCGCCCCTCGCACGGCGGTTCGAGCAGAACGCCGCCCCGGGCACCCCCTCGCAGTCCCTTGGCGGCCTCTTGCCCCGAAACGCCCGTGAGGGCCGCCGGGTTTGGGCCACCATGGCGGGCGTTACGCCCTATCCCACTGCAAGGGACCCCTGATGAGATTGACCGACATATCGCTGAACTGGCTGCTTCCGGGCGCCGTGCTGCTCCTGGGCATGCTGGCGGCGGTGGCGGTGCTCGCGCGCGGCAAGCGGCCCCCGGGCAAGGACGCGGGCTCGGAAGACTCGTGGGAGCGCATGGAGGAGCGCCGCAGACGCAAGGAGGCCCTGTACGGCACCTTCTCCTACGTCCTGCTCTTCTGCTGCGCGGCGGTCGCCGCGGCGCTCTCCTTCCACGGTCTGGTCGGCTTCGGCGAGCAGAACCTCGGCCTGAGCGGCGGCTGGCAGTACCTGGTCCCGTTCGGGCTGGACGGGGCGGCGATGTTCTGCTCCGTCCTCGCGGTGCGCGAGGCCAGCCACGGTGACGCGGCGCTCGGCTCCCGCATACTCGTGTGGACCTTCGCGTTCGCCGCGGCGTGGTTCAACTGGGTGCACGCGCCGCGCGGCATCGGTCACGCCGGTGCCCCGCACTTCTTCGCGGGCATGTCCCTGTCGGCGGCGGTGCTGTTCGACCGGGCGCTGAAGCAGACCCGCCGGGCCGCGCTGCGCGAGCAGGGCCTGGTGCCGCGCCCGCTGCCGCAGATCCGCATGGTCCGCTGGGTGCGCGCGCCCCGGGAGACGTACCGCGCCTGGTCGCTGATGCTCCTGGAGGGCGTGCGCAGCCTCGACGAGGCGGTCGAGGAGGTGCGCGACGACCGGCGCCAGAAGGAGGAGGCCAAGCAGCGGCGGCGCGAGCAGGAGCGGCTGGAGCGCGCCCAGCTGAAGGCGATCAGCCGGGGCCACGGACACCGGGGCTTCCCCGGCCGCGGCGGCCGGCCGGTCGAGGTCGAGGTGCAGCAGATGGAGCGCGGCTCCGAACGCGCCACCGCGGAGCCTGCCATATCGGCCCCGGAGCCCTTGCCCTCGAGCCGGCGCCCCTCGTTGCAGCCCGTCCGCGGCGCCGCTGATCCGATCACCGTCGACCTCACCGCGGAGGACGACACCCAGGCCCTGCCGCGACTGGACTCCCTGGAGCGCAAGCTCAAGGACCTGGAGCAGCAGTTCGGCTAGGGGCGTCCGGCCGGAACGCGTGAGGCGCCGGGTCCCGGCGCCTCACGCGGCCTCGGCGTCCGCGTCCAGTTCGAACCAGACCGACTTGCCGGCCTCGCACGGCCGCACCCCCCAGTCGTCGGCCAGGGACTGCACCAGGACCAGCCCCCTGCCGTTGGTGCTGTGCTCCGGGTCGGGGACCCGCGGCCGGGGCAGCCGGCCGACGTAGTCCCGTACCTCGACCCGCAACGCCTCGGGTCCGACCGTCGCGGTCAGGACGGCGCCCTCCTCGGTGTGCACGAGCGCGTTGGTGACGAGTTCGCTGGTGAGCAGCTCCGCGATCTCCGACCGTCCGGGCCCTCCCCAGTGCCGCAGCAGTTCCCGCAGGGCCCGCCGGGCCTCGGGCACCGCCCGCAGGTCCGCCCGTCCGAGCCGTCGCCTCAGCTGTGGTGTGGCGTGTCCCTTCATGTCCCCCGTCCGCGTGCTGATGATCCTTCCCCTCCCGTTCGAACACCTTCACGGGGGAAGCCTTGCCCGTTCGGGCGCCGGGCACTCATCCGATTGGGGGCCGATCGCCCGACCGGTCACGGCCGCGGCACGTTCCGCAGGTTCGAGCGGGCCATCTGGAGCATCCGCCCGACCCCGCCGTCCAGCACGATCTTGGAGGCGGACAGGGCGAACCCGGTGACCATGTCGGCGCTGATCTTCGGCGGGATGGACAGCGCGTTGGGGTCGGTGACGACGTCGACGAGGGCCGGTCCCTTGTGCTTGAAGGCGGCCTTCAGCGCCCCGGCCAGCTCCTTCGGCTTCTCCACCCGCACTCCGAAGGCCCCGCACGCCTCGGCGACGGCGGCGAAGTCCGGGTTGGTGTTGGCCACGCCGTGCGAGGGCAGGCCCGCGACCAGCATCTCCAGCTCGACCATGCCGAGCGAGGAGTTGTTGAACAGCACCACCTTCACCGGCAGGTCGTGCTGGACCAGGGTGAGGAAGTCGCCCATCAGCATGGTGAAGCCGCCGTCGCCGGACATCGAGACGACCTGCCGGCGCCGGTCGGTGAACTGGGCGCCGATCGCCATCGGCAGGGCGTTCGCCATCGAGCCGTGCGAGAAGGAACCGATGATGCGGCGGCGGCCGTTGGGCGAGATGTAGCGGGCGGCCCAGACGTTGCACATGCCGGTGTCGACGGTGAACACGGCGTCGTCGTCGGCCATCTCGTCGAGCACGGCGGCGACGTACTCGGGATGGATGGGCACGTGCTTGTCGACCTTGCGGGTGTACGCCTTGACCACGCCCGCCAGGGCGTCCGCGTGCTTCTTCAGCATCCGGTCGAGGAAGCGGCGGCTCTTCTTCTCCTTCACCCGCGGGATCAGGCAGCGCAGGGTCTCCTTCGCGTCGCCCCACACCGCGAGGTCCAGCTTGGAGCGCCGACCGAGGTGCTCGGGCCGGACGTCGATCTGGGCGATCTTCACGTCGTCGGGCAGGAAGGCGTTGTACGGGAAGTCCGTGCCGAGCAGGATCAGCAGGTCGCACTCGTGGGTGGCCTCGTAGGCGGCGCCGTATCCGAGCAGTCCGCTCATCCCGACGTCGTACGGGTTGTCGTACTGGATCCACTCCTTGCCCCGCAGGGCGTGCCCCACCGGGGACTTGATCTTCCCGGCGAACTCCATGACCTCGGCGTGCGCGCCCGCCGTGCCGGCGCCGCAGAAGAGGGTGACCTTGTCGGCGTCGTCGATCAGCCGCACCAGCCGGTCGATCTCCTCGTCGCCGGGCCGCACGGTCGGCCGGGAGGTGACGAGTGCCGTCTCGGCGGCCTTCTCCGGCGCCGGCTCGTCCGCGATGTCGCCGGGCAGGGAGACGACGCTGACGCCGCCCTGCCCGACGGCGTGCTGGATGGCGGTCTGGAGCAGCCGCGGCATCTGCTTCGGGCTGGAGATCAGCTCGCTGTAGTGGCTGCACTCGCGGAACAGCTGGTCGGGGTGGGTCTCCTGGAAGAAGCCGAGGCCGATCTCGCTGGACGGGATCTGCGAGGCGAGGGCGAGGACCGGGGCCATGGACCGGTGGGCGTCGTAGAGCCCGTTGATGAGGTGCAGGTTGCCGGGGCCGCAGGAGCCGGCGCACGCCGTCAGCTTCCCGGTGATCTGGGCCTCCGCGCCGGCGGCGAAGGCGGCGGTCTCCTCGTGCCGGACGTGCACCCAGTCGATGCCGGGGTGGCGGCGCACGGCGTCCACGACCGGGTTGAGGCTGTCGCCGACGACTCCGTAGAGGCGTTCGACGCCGGCGCGGGTGAGGATGTCGACGAACTGTTCCGCGACGTTCTGTTTGGCCATGGCTCCAGCTATGGCACACCTGGCGGCGTCACGCCTCCCATACGGCGGCGGCCGTGCGGTCGTCGGCGTAGCCCTTGACGCGGACGCCGCTGTCGACGAGGAACTCGCCGAGGCCGGGCGGGGCCGCGCCGGACCACCGCCGGGCGAGGTGTCCGCCCAGCGCGGGCTCGTTCCGCAAGGGCTCGGCGAGGCCCGCGGTGCACATCAGGAGCACATCACCCGGGCGGGCTACGGAGGCACGGAAGCGGAAGGGTTCGCGGGGCGGTCCCTCGTGGGGGCCGGGCGGGGTGGTGACGCCCAGGTCCATGGTGAGCCGGTCGCCGTCGGGCGCCCGGTCCGGCGCGGCGCCCCGCGCCGCGCCCGGCGTCGACCCGAACCCGGCCACGGGCGCGCCGGTCACGTCACCGGCACCGGGCTCGATGTCCTGCCAGACACCGTCCCGCAGCCGCAGCAGCCCGCCCGCACCGACGCCGAAGAACACCCGCGTGCGGCAGGCCGGGTCGGCGGGCAGCAGCAGACAGCGCAGGGTCGCCGCGTACTCGTCGGGGGCCAGGCCCTGTTCGGCGGCGCGGGCGCGGAGCCGGCCGAGGCTGCGGTCGGTGAGGCGGTGCAGGCCGGACTTCAGATCGCCGCGCCGGGCGGCCCTCAGGTCCTCGGCGAGCCGCGCGTGACTGCGGCCCACGGCCCGGCCGATCCACTGGCACGCCTCGGCCGCCGCGCGGTGCGCGCCGGTGCTCGCGCGGGCGCCGGTCGCCATCGCGACCAGCACCAGCGCCCGCTCCCCCGCGCCGAAGCGGGCGACGAGCAGCGCGTCGCGGCGCGGGTCGCCCCGGTAGCGCGCGGAGTCCCCGCGTACGGAGACGGCCCGCAGCGTGCAGGTCCCGTACCGGGCGCCGTCCAGGACGGTGTCCGCCACCAGCCCGTCCAGCTCGTCCGGGTCGGCGGGCGGCAGCGCGGTGGGCTCGGCGTCGTAGGTGGGCGGTCCGGAGCCGACGTAGTCGCGCGCGGAGCGCGAGGGGCCACCGGTGCCGTCCCCGGCGGGCTCGGGAGACAGCGAGGGGAGGAACGGGGGCGGCAGCGGGGGCAGCCCGGGAACGGCCCCGGGCGGCGGGAACGCCGGGGCGGGCGGCTCCGTGAGGTCGGCGTCCCCGGTCCCCGACGCCGTACGCCCCCGGGGCCCGCCCGCACGCCCGGCGGGTTCCGCCGCGGGCCACGGGCGCCCGGCCTCAGGCCGCCGGGGCTCCTCCGCAGGGGGCCGCGGAGAGCGGGGCTGCTCCGGAGGCGCGGGTTCCGCCGGAGGCTGGGGCTCCGAAGGCGCGGGTTCCACCGGAGGCGGGGGTTCCGGAGGCGGGGTCACGTCGTCCGCCGGTTGCGGTTCCGGCCGCCGCGGTCCGGGCGGGAAGCCCACCGGTGCGGCGGCGGGGGCGGCGGGCGGTGGTCCGGCGGTGCGGGGGCCCGGGACGCCCGGGGGCTCCGCCGTCGTCCACCACGGGGCGCGGTCACCGGCATCGGAGGACCGGGGCGGCTTCGGCTCGTCCCGGCGGTCCGGGTCCGGCCGGCGGCCGACCGTCCCCGCCGCCGAGGCGAAGCGGTCGTCCAGGGAATCGGGCGCGGCCGTGGGGCCGGTGTCGTCGGTGGAGTCGTCGTACAGCTGCCCCCACCAGTCGTCGTCCTGACCGGTGGGACTTCCCCCCTGCTGACTCATGCTCCCGATTGTCCACCGAGGGAGCCGTGGGGAAACGGGGCATCCGGAAAATCCCGGCGCACCGGCGTGCGCCGGGCGGCGTGTCGGGGGACGTGTCGAACGGTGGTGCGACGTGGGGTCGCCGAGCGGCTCCACCCCCCACGGGAGAACCGCCCGGCGACGCCACCTTGGCAGAGTGACCAGCGGTACGGCGATGATGTGCGACGGCGGGTTTACGCCGTGGCCGTTTCCCGCCACGGACGCCGCGGCGTGGTGGTGAGGTTCGTTCTCGGGGAGGGGAGACGCCTGATGCTGGGAGTTCTGGGGCTGGAGGAGACGCACGAGTCGGCATACCGGGCACTGGTGTCCGTGGGCGCGGCCGACGTGCCCGACCTGGCCCGCCGGCTGGCACTCGGCGAGCAGGACACGGAGCGCGCGCTGCGCCGGCTGGAGCAGAACGGGCTCGCCGCCCAGTCCTCGGCCCGGCCCGGCCGCTGGGTCGCCGCGCCGCCGGGGGTGGCGCTGGGCGCGCTGCTCACCCAGCAGCGGCACGAGCTGGAGCGGGCCGAGCTGGCGGCGGCGCTGCTGGCCGAGGAGTACCGGGCGGCGGCGGCCGAGCCCGCGGTGCACGACCTGGTCGAGGTGGTGACCGGCGCCGCGGCGGTCGCCCAGCGCTTCCTCCAGCTCCAGCTGGGCGCCGCCGAGGAGGTGTGCGCGCTGGTCACCGGCAACCCCGTCGCCGTCACCGGGATGGAGAACGACGCCGAGGAGCAGGCCACCGGACGCGGGGTCCGCTACCGCGTGGTGGTCGAGCGCGCGGTGCTGGACCTGCCGACCGGCATCACCGAGCTGACCGCCGCGCTGGGCCGCGACGAACAGGTACGGGTCGTGGACCGGGTGCCGACCAAGCTGGTCGTCGCCGACCGGTCCCTCGCCCTGGTGCCGCTGACGGCCCACTCCTCGGAGCCGGCCGCGCTGGTCGTGCACGCCAGCGGCCTGCTGGAGCTGCTGTCGGGCCTGTTCGAGGCGGTGTGGCGGGACGCCCTCCCGCTGCGCCTCGGCGCGTCCGGCGTGACCGAGCACGGCCCGGACGGGCCGGACGACACCGACCTGGAGATCCTCTCCCTGCTGCTGGCCGGCCTGACCGACGCGAGCGTCGCCAAGCAGCTCGACCTCGGCCTGCGGACCGTCCAGCGCCGGGTGAAGCGCCTGATGGAACTGACCGGGGTCACCACCCGGCTGCAGCTCGGCTGGCACGCGTACGAACGCGCGTGGGTGGCCCGGGAGCGCTGAGGGCGGCGCTCCCGGCACCGGCCGCCCGCCCGGCATCTGCGGACCGCGCCCGTCTCCTGCACCCTGGACAGATGGGAGCGTGGAACCTCCTGCTGTCCGGCCTGGTCATCCTCCTCGGGCTGTGCGGCGTACTGTTCCCCGGCATGCCCGGATCCTGGCTGGTGTGGGCCGGTGTCCTGTGGTGGGCGCTGGAGGATCCGCGGCCGCTCGCGTGGGCCGTGCTCGTCGGCGCCACCGTCGTCCTGCTGCTGTCCCTGGCGGTGCGCTGGGCGCTGCCGCCGCGGCCCCCGCGTACGGACGAGGCCACCCGCCGGCTCACGGCGTACGCGGGCGCGGGCGCCTTCCTCGGCTTCGTCCTGGTGCCGGTGCTCGGCGCGATCCCCGGCTTCATGGGCGGCATCTACCTCGCCGAGCGGCTGCGGCTGGGCGGGCACGGCGAGGCGATGACGTCGCTGCGGACGGCGATGCGCTCGGGCGGCTCCCGTGTGCTGACCGAGCTGTTCGCCTGCCTGCTGATCACCGGGGCGTGGCTCGGGGCCGTGCTGGCGGGCTGATCCGGGCGCCCTCCAGGGCGAGCAGGCGCGTCTTGCGGTCGAGGCCGCCCGCGTACCCCGTCAGGGAACCGTCGGCGCCGATCACCCGGTGGCAGGGGCGCAGGATCAGCAGCGGGTTGGCGCCGATCGCCCCGCCGACGGCGCGTACCGCGGGCCGGGAGGCGCCGACGCGCGCGGCGATCTCGCCGTACGTCGTGGTCGCCCCGTACGGGACGTCGTCCAGGGCGGCCCACACGCGCTCCCGGAAGGCGGTGCCCTCGGCGCGCAGTGGCAGCCGGAACTCCGTCAGCTCCCCGGCGAAGTAGGCGGCGAGCTGCTCCCCGGCCGCCCGGAAGGGCCCGGCGTCGTGCCGCCAGCCGTCCTGGACGCTCCGGCCGCCCTTCTGCCCGGGCACGGACAGGGAGGTGAGCGCCCCGTCCGGTCCGGCGGTGAGGAGCAGCCGCCCCACGGGGCTGTCCACCTCGGTCCAGTAGGTGGAGGCGGTCGTGGCCGTCGCGGCGGTCGTGATCGTGGTCGTCGTCGGGGTGGTCGCGGTCATCGGTCGTTCTCCCACTCTCCTGCTGCGCGCAGGTGGTTCAGGGCGTACGAGCGCCAGGGGCGCCAGGTGTCGGGCACGGCGCGCCCGGGCGGGGCGACGTCCGGGTCGCCGAGGGCGCGGGTGCGGACGGCGGCGGCCGTCGCCGCGTCCACGCCGGGCACGGCGAGCAGCGCGCGCTCGGCGTCGTCCCGGTCGGCGCCCGGGTCGAGGCGGACCGCTCCGTCGGCGAGAGCGGCGGCGAGCGCGCCCAGGGGGCCGTCCGGTGCGGCGCCGGCGAGGGCGGCCGGTTCGGGGAAGAGGTGGGTGAGGGCGCCGCAGGGCGCGTCCAGCGTCTTCCCGTACCGCTGGACCAGCCGCTCCGCCCCGGCCCGTCCGGTCAGGGCCCGTACGGCGAGTTCCTCGGGGTCGGCGGTGCCCGGTGAGCGCAGCCCGGGGCGGGCGGCGACCAGCGGGGCGAGCCGGGGGTCGGCGCCGAGCCGCTCGTCGACGGCGTACGGGTCGGCGTCCAGGTCGAACAGGCGGCGCAGCCGTTGCACGGCGGTGGTCAGGTCGCGGAGGTCGGTGAGGTGGAGGCGGGCGTCGAGCCAGCCGCCGCCGCTGCCCGCCCGGCCGGTCCGTTCGTGGACGGCGACGATCCCGGTGCCGTACGGCAGGCGCAGGGTGCGCCGGTAGAGGCGGCGGCCCGGGGGCCCGGTCACCTCCTCGACTCCCGTGACGGCCTCCCGCTGGAGCAGGTCGAAGACGGGGCCGGCCAGGTAGGGGCCACGGTGGGCGAGCCGCAGCGGGATGCCGGCGGACGGGGTGGCCGCGTGCCGGGTGGCCGCCCGGTCGCGGGCGGGGGCGGCGGCGCGCAGGGCGCTGGGGGTGGCGGCGTACACGGCCCGGATCGTGTCGTTGAACTGCCGCACGCTGGCGAATCCCGAGGCGAACGCGATCTCGGTGACGGGCAGGCCGGTGGTCTGGAGCAGGACGCGGGCGGTGTGCGCCCGCTGGGCGCGGGCCAGGGCCACGGGCCCGGCGCCGAGTTCCGCGGTGAGCTGCCGCTGCACCTGGCGGGCGCTGTAGCCGAGGCGGCCGGCGAGCCCGGTGACGCCCTCGCGGTCGACGACGCCGTCACCGATCAGCCGCATGGCCCGGCCGACGACGTCGGCGCGGACGTTCCAGTCGGCCGAGCCCGGTACGGCGTCGGGGCGGCACCGCCGGCAGGCCCGGAAGCCCGAGCCCTGCGCGGCGGCGGCCGTCGGGAAGAACCGCACGTTGTGCCGCTTGGGCGTGACGGCGGGGCAGCTGGGCCGGCAGTAGATGCCGGTCGTCTCGACGGCGAAGAAGAACACGCCGTCGAAGCGGGCGTCCCGGCTGCGCACGGCCTCGTACCTGCTGTCCTCGCGCACCGCGGTCGCGGTCAGGGTCTCGGTCACAGGGTCCAGTCTCCGCCGGACCGGCGGACCGGTCCGGCGGAAATCGGACATCA
Source organism: Streptomyces sp. BK79 (assembly GCF_044142145.1). NCBI lineage: Bacteria > Bacillati > Actinomycetota > Actinomycetes > Kitasatosporales > Streptomycetaceae > Streptomyces > Streptomyces sp. BK79. Next base: position 143,616 of record NZ_JBHVOC010000018.1, on the reverse strand, counting down.
CGTCGGGCCGTGACGAAGCCCGCACCGCGAGGGCTACCGCAGGCGCCCCCGCTTGGCCTCCATCGCCGCCTTGCCGACGGCGCCCCGGCGCTTGAACTCCTTGCGGAGCTCGGCGCGCGCCCGGGCGTCGGTCTTGGCGACGATGCGCTGGTTCTCCCGCATGAGCTTGCGGTAGCTCTCCAGCCGCCGCTCGGGCAGCTCCCCGGTGTCGATGGCGGCGAGCACGGCGCAGCCCGGCTCGCTCTCGTGGGCGCAGTCGTGGAACCGGCAGTCGCGGCCCAGTTCCTCGATCTCGGCGAACACCTGGCCGACCCCGGTGCTCGCGTCCCAGAGCCCGACGCCCCGCAGCCCGGGGGTGTCGATCAGCACTCCCCCGCCGGGCATGGCGAGGAGGTTGCGGGTGGTGGTGGTGTGCCGGCCCTTGCCGTCGACGTCCCGGATGGCCTGGACGTCCATGACGTCCGCGCCGAGCAGGGCGTTGGCGAGGGTGGACTTGCCGGCGCCGGACTGCCCCAGCAACACCGCCGTACCGCCGGCGACGACGGCGGCGAGGACGTCGAGCCCCTCCCCGAGCGCGGCGCTGACGGGCAGCACCGGCACGCCGGGCGCGCTGGTCTCCACGTCCTGGACGAGGTGGCCGAGGGTCGCCGGGTCGGGCACGAGGTCGGCCTTGGTGAGGACGACCAGGGGCTGCGCCCCGGATTCCCAGGAGAGTGCCGACCTATGCAGCAGGGCCTCACCGCTCGAACTGGACATGGCCAGCGCCAGGAACCGTTCGATCCGCCCGAGGTCGAGCTCGACCGCGAGCGACACACAGATGACGACGTGATCGATGTTAGTGGCCAGCACCTGGCCTTCGGAACGCTTGGACGACGTCGACCGTACGAAGGCCGTCCGGCGAGGGAGGATCGTGCGGGCGTACCGCGGATGACCGCCCTCGGGATCGACGGCGACCCAGTCCCCCGTGCACACGACCTTCATCGGGTCGCGGGGAACGACGAACTCAGTGTCAGCACGGACAGTGCCGGCCAGGGTGACAACATCGCAGAGCCCACGGTCGACCCGAACGACACGGCCGGGCACGAATCCCTGCTCGGCATACGGAGCGAACTCGGCCTCCCAGCCCGCGTCCCAGCCGTACGGCTGGAGCGGATGCGGGGTGGACGGGCTCAGGAGAGATGAGGAAGACAAGGGGTGACCCTTCACAAGGGTGGCCCCGGCACCGCGCACGGGCGCGGAAGAAGGAGTGAGGTCAGCCGGCGGCCACAGAGGTGGACTTGACGAACTTCCGGATGCGGGCAACGCCCGTCGCGACGACAGCCATCGGTCGCACCTCCTTGATCACGCCGGACCAGCGACAACTCGTTGAGTTGTCGCGCGAACACGGACGACCCTAAGGGCAATAGGGAACCTGAACCAACGAATTACTGAGTGTCCGGTCCGGTAGCCGGTGTCTGGTTCCGCCAGTCCGAGGTGGTTTCGACCGTAGTGCTCAAGCGCGGAACGCCCCCGTCCGCTGCCCGGTGCAATCGCACCGCCCGCAGGACGGGTGAGCAGGGATTGGGCCGGGGACGGGTCTGTTTTTGAGCAAGAGGGGGCTGTCAGCGTACGAGGTGGCGACCGCGGCACGGTGGACACCAACCGCCGTTCGGGCCGGGACGACCCGACCACGGACGTCTCCACGCTACTGACGGGAGTCACCTTGAGACAGCGCTTGATCGCCCTGCTCCTCGCTCTGGCGGGCACACTGGGGCTGGCGGTGGGCACCGCGCTACCGGCGCACGCCATCATCGGCGGCGCCCTGTCCGCGCACCTCGACGGTGAGGTGCAGATCTTCACCCGCGACCCGGACGACGGATCGTTCGGCTACTCGTGCGTGGGCACCCTCATCGACACCCGGTGGGTGCTCACCGCCAGACACTGTCTGATCGACGAGAACGACGACGAACTCGACGAGGCCGGCGTCTACATCATGGCCGGCAGTCGCACCCTGCGCGCCGGGACGCGACACGACGTCGCGAGCATCCGGCGCCACGCGGACCAGGACGCGGCGCTACTGGAACTGACCAGTGCGGGCCGCGCCGACCAGGTGGTCAAGTACTCCACCGACGTACCGCCGGTCAACGAGAACGTGTCCTTCCGGGGCTGGGGACCGACCTCCACCACCCCCGGGGCACCCACCGAGTCCCGGCTGCTGCGGGTGGCGACCGCGCGGGTGAGCGACAACGACACCCACATCCCCGAGGTCGGCCCGGGCGACACCGCGATGATCCTCTCCAGCGTCGGACTGGGGCTGTCGGCCCTGGGTGACTCGGGCGCCGGGGTCTACTGGCAGGGCACCATCCACGGCATCGTCACCGGTGGCGACGAGAGCACGTACAGCGACGCCCTCAAGACCGCTCCGATCGCCGGCTGGATCGAGTCGGAGAGCGGGGTGGCACCGGCCAGTGTTCCGGCGACCGACCTGCGGGTGCTGCCGCTGGGCGACTCGATCACGTACGGCACCGGCAGTTCGACCAGCTCCAGTTACCGGGCCGCGCTGTACGACGCCCTGAAGGGCTCCGGGCACACCGTCGATTTCGTCGGCACCCAGAACTCCGGCAGTCTGGCCGACACCGACAACGAAGGGCACCCCGGCTGGGTCATCGACCAGATAGCCGGGATCACGGACACCGTGCTGTCCAGCTACCGCCCCAACGTGGTGACCCTGGACATCGGCACCAACGACATGAACCTGCCGTCCGAGCCGGAGACCGCGCCCGACCGGCTCGGCTCCCTGATCGACCGGATCCTCGACAAGCTCCCCGGCGTCACCGTGGTGGTCGCGACCGTCGGTCCGGCGTCCAACACGGCCGTGCGGGCCCGGATGGACACGTACAACGAGAAACTCGCCGAGGTCGTCGAGAACCGGCGGAACGCGGGCAAGCACGTCCTGGTGGCGGACATGAGCGCGCTGACGACCGCCGACCTCTCGGACGGACTGCACCCCAACGACACCGGCTACGGCAAGATGGCCGATGTCTTCCACGGTGAGATCCGGCGCGCGGTGCTCGCGGGCTGGGTGGGCGCCCCGCAGCCGCCGACCGGGGGCACCGGCTGCACGGTGCCGGGCGGCTGGCTGCCGCAGGGCCAGATCGCCTCGGGGGTCGGGGCGACCGCAGCGCAGATCCGGTTCGCCGACATCAACGGCGACGGCCGCGACGACTACCTCGTCCTGGACGAGGAGGGCGCGGTGCGCGCCTGGCTCAACAACGGCGGCGACAGCGACGGCACGGCGGGCTGGATCGAACGCGGCCAGATCGCCTCCGGCGTCGGCGCCAACCCCGCCGAGGTCCAGTTCGCCGACGTCAACGGGGACGGCCGGGACGACTACCTCGTCGTCACGGACGGCGGCGCGGTGCGCGCCTGGCTGAACAACGGCGGCGACAGCGGCGACACGCCGGGCTGGATCGAACGCGGCCAGATCGCCTCCGGCGTCGGATCGGGGCAACTGCCCATCGTCTTCGCCGACATCGACGGCGACGCCAAGGACGACTACCTGGTCCTCCAGGAGGACGGATCGGTGCTGGCCTGGCTGAACAACGGCGGGGACACCGGCGGCACGGCCGGCTGGATCGAACGCGGCCGGATCGCCTCCGGCGTCGGGGCGCCCTCGTCGCAGGTCGAGTTCGCCGACGCCAACGGCGACGGCCGCGACGACTACCTCGTCGTGGACGAGGAGGGCGCGGTGCGCGCCTGGCTCAACAACGGCGGCGACAGCGGCGACACGCCGGGCTGGATCGAACGCGGCCAGATCGCCTCCGGCGTCGGTGTCGACGGCGCCCACGTCCGGTTCGCCGACATGAACGCCGACGACTACCGGGACGACTACCTGACGGTCTCCGACACGGGCGCGGTCTCGGCCTGGCTGAACAACTGCGGGGACCCGGCATAGCCGGAAATCTCCCGAGCGACGCGAGTCCGACCGCCGCCTCCCATGAGGCGGCGGTCCTGTCGTCGCCGCGCGCCGCCGCCGTCGTCGTCCGGGGTGGTGTCACCGAGCCGTGCCGGTGTTCCCGGCCGGCATCGTGCCGCCGGACAGGCCGAGCAGTGCCCGGTGTCCCTCCTCCGCTGTCAGTCAGTCACGTCCGGCTCCCCGTGCGCCTGCTCCTCCGTTCCCTCCGCGGGAAGGGTCTGCCGCAGGTCGGCCGACTCCACCACCATGGACACCGGCGACGAAGGGCTGAGGAAGAGCAGGTCGCAGTCCTTCGGAATACGTTCGAGGAGCTCCGGAACGGCGACCACCTCGTACTCTCCGACCTGCTCCTTGTCGTGCTCGGTCTCGGCGCTGGTGACCGCCACGGCCCGCCCGCCCTCTTCGGAGACGACGCTGATGGACAGCTCTCCCCCGGGCTCCAGGTACACGGCCAGCTCCGCGTCCCGGAACGCCTCCAGCACCGCTTCCGCCGGGCCGTACCCGGTGGCCGCGAGCTGCACGGCCGCGTCGATCGCCCCGATCGGCTCCAGCCAGCCCAGGGCTCGCGGCGACGGACGGTAGTCCTCGTTCTCCTCCCAGTCCACGATGATGCCGTTCTCGTCGGTGCGCCACTGACCACTCGACGTCCAGTCGGGCGGTTGTCCCTCGCCCGACCAGGTGGAGTCGTAGAAGCCGATGTAGTGGTCGGGCGCCATCCGCGCCGCTTCGACCACCTGGACGGGCGGCACGGGCATGGGGAGCGGCCCTATGAAGTTCTCCATGGGCACACTGTCGTACGCCGCTCCCTCCGCGGTCTCTTCCGCCGCGATGTCTTCCGTCTCCGGGGGCGTTCCGTTCTCCGGCATGCTGCGCCTTCTCCTCGGGGTGTTTCCGGTGCCGCACTCGTGCGGTGGACCTGTCTGTCTCTTTGTCGGTGACCCACCGTGTGCTCGACGGTGGTCGCCGTGCCCGTCACGCTCACTCTCCTCGCGCGGAGAGGAACGGGCGATGCCAGCCGTCGGACCACAGCCGGATCACGGGTGCCTCCACATCACCGAAGCCGTGTTCCGTTCCGTCTGCTGCGTGCGCTCCCTCTGCTCCGTCCTCTTCGGTCAGGACGAGGCGGATGCCCAGCTGCCGGGCCGCCAGCAGCGCCCTGGCATAGGTCGCTTCGGGTGTCCGAGGTCCGTGGAGGAGCAGGCGGAGCTGTTGCACAGGGCTCAGGCCGAGGTCCGCGGGGGTCATCGCGCTGCCCGACAGCGCGAGCCGCATCTGCCGGCCGGGGTCCAGAACGATACCCGCGTCGCGCAGGTCGTTCTCCGTGACGACAGTCCCGTCATCGGCCGGGAGAAGCCCGCTCACCGCTTGTGCTCCGTCGCCGTTGCTGTCATCGGTGAGCTGTCCGATCAGCCAGGAGTCGAAGCCCGCGGCCACCGCGTCCGCGTCCGTGGTGTCGACGGCGGTCAGCCACGGGACGTCACCGGGTACGTCATCCGGCCGCCGCGACGGGCGGCTGCGCAACGCGTCGGCCAACGCGATGGCGAGGTCCTTCCCGTCACCCGTCACCACGGGGCGCGGAAGACCGGCTCCGCTCTGCGCCGGGAGCGGTGCCCTGCCGGACGCGAAGGTGGGTGAGGTGGGTGACTGCGTGGCGATGCTCGGTGGGACGGTGCCCGGGGCGGAAGCGCTCGGTGCGGCAGAATTCGTGGGGCGGGCCGTGACCCAGTTCTCCGGTCGGCCGGTCGGCCGGATGGCGAGTATGTGGCCCGTGCCCGTGGGCATCGGTTCCACCAGGCCCGTGTAGGCGAAGACAGGGCGACCCGTCGACTGCATCACGGCGATCGGCAGCTTGCCGGCTCCCGCCCCGGCACCAGAGATGCCCAGCACCACCGGGGACGTGGTGGGTAGCCCGAGTTGGACGATGTCCCGGCGCACGAGTTCGGCCATTTCCAGGTGATTGACCGATTGCGCTGTTCCGTCGGGGAGGTGCAGCACCACGGCGGCATCCTGACGGGCCTCCGCCAGCACCACGTAGGGAGTGCCCCAGCCGCCTCTCGCCGCCCACGGTGATTCCGTGAAACTCCCGCTTTCGTGCGAACCGTCGGCAGCCGGGGCAAGTATGTGCAGTCGCTCGCTTTCCATGGCCTGAACGCCGGCTGCTGTCCAGTTACGGACGGTGCCCTGACCTGACGCGCCAGTGACCTTCGCCAGGGTCTGCTCGCTCAAGGCGCCTCGGATCTCCAGGTCGTACGCGGCCAGTTCCACGGCCTTGGTGATGTCGCGGCCCGACGCGGCGGCCCTGGCCGTCAGCAGCAGCAGACGCTTCGACACCTCGGCGAGCTTCCTCGTGTCATTCAGGTCAGGCGCCTCGGGCAGGTGCAGCACGACCAGCGCCCGTATGCGTTGCGGGAACGGCAGGCTCTCCAGGTACGACCTTGCCTTGACCAGGCTCCAGAAGGCGTGCGTGACGTCTCTGCGGCGCACCGGCTCCGACAGGTCTCCGCCGATGTATCTGCGCACGACGGGGGTGAGGTCGGACCGGGTCTGGCCCTGCTCGGGTATGAACTGGGGAGCGCATGCGGCAAGGGTGGGAAGCGGCCACGCCGTGAGAACGGTGGCGTCCGGGAAGGCGGCAGCGTTCTTCGCGGCATGAAGGGCCGCCTCGTACTGCGCGGTACTCGGTTCGACGCTGGGTGCCAGCCGGGCATGCGCCCGGGCCACGGACGCCCACAGATCCAGCGTGAACGGGGTCACTTCCCGCAGGAGGGCGTCGTTCGCCCGCAGCCGCTCCAGCGCTCCCGCACCCGCCAGCAGCCGCCCGTGGACGCTCCGCGGATCGTAGGCGCCACCGTGGTCGTACGCGTCCCGCTCCACCTGCGGTCCGAAGACCGCGCGCAGAGCGCGCACCAGCCGCAGCACTGTCGACCTCACCTCGGAGGGCATCGGCCCTGACCCCTGCCACACACCCGCCGGGACCGCCATCTCCGCCAGCTGAGCCGGCATCGGCTCGGGGATGAACATGACCGTTCGTCCGCTCCTGCCGTTCGACTCCAGAGTGACCGTACGCTGTGCCGTAGAGCTCTCTTCGTCGAGGAAATAACCCACTGGCCTGGTATTCGCCCAGGCGGTACGCCGTGTGCGGTTCGCCGTCTCCTGAGCGACGGCCGGGAAGACGGGATCAAGCGGATCCGCCACGTGGGACGGAGGAGACCCCGGGAAGAGAGGGGAGGACGACGTCCCGCGAAGCTGATCCGTCGCAGCGCCAGCCCAGCAGACACTCAACCAGATGTGATCGTCAGGTGCCAGCTCTCGGATGCTGCGCCGTCTGCTCAGCCATCCGCCGTACTCCCGGCCGTTCAGCACCACGTCGGTACCGGACTTCAGACGCAGCAAGGCGTGGCCGGGCAGTCCGTGGTTGTTCATCTGGTACTTCACCGACGCCACCATCTCCGACGGCAATGCCCTGGCCCCTGCCAGGGGAAGGCTGGAACGCCAGGCCCTCACGCGCACGTCACCGGGCTCAGCCGTATTCACGGCTTCGAGAAGCGCGTTGTCGTCGTCCTGGCTCACACTGCCGTGCGCCCTGTGCGACGCGCTGACCGCGGGGCGAACCATCACGTCGGCGTCATCGACCACCGCGTTGTGAGTGGTTGTGAACGACCCGCCCGCTTGCGTCCGGGACACACCAGCCGCAGCGGGCTCGGTGGCGAACCACTTACCCACTACGGGCCGCTCGGACTGATGTACGCCTTCGGACGCCCGGTCGACCAGGGTTATGACATGCCCACTCGGCTGCGGGTCCACCCGCGCCTCACCGTAGGTGGACCACACGGTCCGCCCCGTCGCGTCCGCGATCGAACGCGGCCACACCCGGTCCTGGGCTCCCACCCCCGGCACCACCAGCACCACCGGTACCGACGACGGATACTCGGCGAGCTCGGGATCGTTGACCACCCACGCCGCGGCCTCACCCACCGGAACGGAGACCAGCCGGCCGTCCGCCCCAGGCAGCATCACATGTCCGCTGTTGCCGTCCGCGACCACCACCCAGGCATCACTCGGCCAGGGAGCCGCACTTTCCTCACGTCCGGATCGGCCCCCCGCCGCCCGGCGGACACGGGTCCTGTCCACCACCAATGAGCCGATGTGACTTCCGTTCCAACTCCGGCCGGTGAAGCGGCCGTTGCCGGACCTGATCAGTGTTTCCGGTGCGTACGCCGGATGACGTACCTCCGATGAGTCCTCGGCGCTTGCGGCGCCGGACAACACCAGCGGCTGAGAGGTGACGTTCGGCGCGGAACCACTCGGCGCGGCAGGAGGAGTGGGGCCGAACCGCAGCCAGCTCTCCGGTCGGCCGGTCGGCAGCGTGGCGATGGTGTGACTGCTGCCCGTCCGCCGCAGTTCGAGCGGGCCGGTGTAGGCGAAAACGAGCCGTCCGGTGGACTGTGCCAGGGCAGCCGGCAGCAGTCGGGGACCGGCGCCCGCTCCGGAGATGCCGAGCACCACCGGGGACGTGCGAGGAAGACGGAGTTGCACGAGATCCCGGCGCACCAGTTCAGCCAGTTCCTGCGGGAGAGCCCACGCGGTGAATCCGTCGCGAAGGCGCAGCCTGATGCCTCGCGGGCCCGGCTCGGCCAGCACCAGGTAGGGAGTGGTCCGCGTGTGTCCGGCCGCCCAGGGAGCTTCCGAGAGGACGGCGCTCGCCGAAGGGCCGTCGGATGCCGAAGTGAGCAGTTGGTCGGGGTCGACTTCTCGTACGTCGATGTCCGTCCAGTTCCGTACGGTGCGCTGGTTCGGTGTGCCGGTGACCCCTGTCAGGGTCTGTCCGTCGTCCAGGGCGCCTCGCCGCACCAGGTCATACGCGAACACCTGCATGGTGTCGGTGAGGTCGCGGCCCGCTGCCGCGGCCTGAGCCATCAGCACCGCCAGGCTCCCCGCGAGGGCGGGCGCTTCCTGCGCGGTGGGAACCTGGGGCAGGTGCAGCGCGTACAGCAGCGCGCCACGTCGTTGCGGGGGCAGGCTCTCCAGCTGCGCCCTGGCCTTGACCAGGCTCCAGAAGGCGTGTGCCACGTCCCTGCGGTGCGGGGGGGCCGACGGACGACCGCCGACGATCTGCCGGACGTTGGCCGTGAACCGGTCGCTGTCAGGATCGAATCCGGGAGCGTGACCGGCGAGCAGGGGGAGTGACCACGTCGAGAGCACCGTGGCGCCCGGCTGGTGCACGGCTCGCATCGCGTGCTCCAGGGCCGCCGCGTACTGGGCGCGGGTCGGCTCGGCGGCCGGTGCCAGTCCGGCGTGCGCACGGGCGACGAACGCCCAGAGATCCAGTGTGAAGGGGGTCACCTTGTGCAGCAGGGTGTCATTCGCCCGCAGCTGTTCGAGCGCTGCCACACCCCTGAGCAGTCCGCCGTGGACACCGTGCGCGTTGTAGGCGCCCTGCGGGTGGTAAGCGTCTTGTTCCACCTCCGGCCCGAAGACCGCGCGCAGAGCCCGTACCAGCCGCAACGCTGTCGCAGTCGTCCTGGACGGCACCGGTCCCGGTTCTCGCCACAGACCTGCTCGGACCGCCAGGTCGGCCAACTGCTCGGGCAGGGGCTCCGGTTTGAACATGACCACTCGGCCACGCGTGCCGTTCGGTTCCGTGTAATCGACTTGCTCGACGTCCGCCTGGCCAGGGGTGAACCGCAAACCTGTCGCCCTGGTGTGTGCCCAGGTGGTACGTCGAGTCAGGTTCGCGGTCTCCTGGCCGACGGCGGGGAACACCGGATCGAGAGGGTCCGCGACGTGCGGAACCGCCGATGCTTGTGACAGCTCCCATGGGGGCGTATCCGTCGCGGTAGCACTCCAGCACACGCTCAGCCAGATGTGATCACGACTGCCGAGATCCTGGATGCCGCGTCGTCTGCTCAGCCATCCGGCGAACTCCCGGCCACTGAGACGCACCTCGGCACCGGAGTTCAGGCGAAGGGCGGTGTGGCCGGGCAGCCCGTGATTGGTCATCCGATACTTCACCGACGCCACCATCTCCGGTGGCAGTTCCGTCGTTCCCGTCTTGGTCTCGGCCGGCATGCGCAGGTGCGTCAGTACCCTGATGTCCTTGGGCAGCTCCCCAGACGGCAGTTCAAGACGCGCATGGTCGTCTCGCATGCTGAGAGCGCCGTGCACCTCGTTCGAGACGCCGACCGCGGGGCGAACCCACACCTCGGCGTCGTCGACCACGACGTTGCTCACAGTCCTGAACGATCCGCCCGGCTGTGCCAGAGGTGCGCCCGGTGCCGCGGGGACAGTGGCGAACCACGCGCCCACCACCGGCTGTTGCCTGGGCACGGCACCTGCCGGTGCCCTGTCGACCAGGGTGATGACATGTCTGTTCCGCAGCCGCCGTACCCGGGCCTCACCGTAGGTGGACCACACGGTACGGCCCGTGGCGTCCGCGATCGAACGCTGCCACACCTGGTCCTGTGCTCCCACCCCCGGTACCACCAGCACCACCGGTACCGAAGACGGATACTCGGCGAGCTCGGGGTCATTGACCACCCACGCCGCGGCGTCACTCACCGGGACCGGAACCAGCCGGCCGTCCGCCCGGGGCAGTGACACATGACTGTCGCTGCCGTCCGCGACCACCACCCAGGCATCACTCGGCCAGGGAGCCGCGCTCTCCTCGTGCGGAGTCCGTCCCCTCGCCACCCGGTGGACATATGTCTTGTCCCCGACCAGCGTGTCGATGCGCTCGGCCGACCAGTTCCGCCCCCGCGGCCAGCCATCGTCCGACGTGATCAGCGTCGACGGCGCGTGCGCCCGATGCACCTCTGCCTGCTCCGAGGTCCCGGGCCCACCCGAGAAGGCCCGCCGGGCGCGGGAACTCTGTGGTGCGGCCAGATCGGATGCGAGAGGTCCCCTGTGCCAGACCCAGTCGGCCGGCCTGTCCGTGGGGACCTGGGAGAGCGTGCTGGGGGCGCCTGCGAAGGCCAATGCCGCGCGGTTGGCCACGACATCGCGACCGGTCCCGTTCGCGATGTCACTCATCAGGCCGCCGCCCCAGGAACCGGCCCCTGAGATACCCAGAACCACCGGAGCCGTGGGAGGCAGCTGGAGATGCATGTGGTCAAGGCGCACCAGTTCCGCCAGTTCCTTGCGGGAGACGACCAGTGCGACATCACCCGGAAGGTTGATCTGGACACCGGTCGGGTGCGGCTCCGCCAGGACCACGTAGGGGGCGGTGTACTGCGCGTCGGCCGCCCACGGCGCCTTCTTCACGCCCGCGACGTACAGCGCTCCCTTGGAATTCCGTGCGAGTTCCTGGAACTGCGCATCGTTGAACTGCTGCAGCCTGGCGCGCGTCCAGTTGCGGACGTTGAGTGCCCGTGAACCGGCCACCGGGAGCATGGTCGCCCTGGACAGGGCGCCTCTGCGCACCAAGTCGTGAACACCTACCGCCACCGGATCGGTGATGTCCCGGCCCGCGGCGGCGGACGCCGCAAGCAGGAGACGCCACTGCTTCACATGTGCTTCGGTCGGGGGAACAGTCAGGTGCAGAGCGCCGGCCGCAAGTGACTTGTGTTCCGCCACCCCGAACCTCCGCATATGGGCCGTCGCCTTGACAGAGCTCCAGAACGCATGTGTGAAGTCCCTGCTCTCCAGCGACGCTGTAGGCGCAAGGCCCAGTACTTCACGGACCCGTTCCGCCCGTTTGCCCGCGTCGGCGAAAGCGTTCAGACTTTCATCGATCCAAGGAATCGGCCAAGTCGCCAACAGAGCAGGGCGTTCGCTCTGGTTCACCACCTTCGCCGCATGACGCAGAACAGAGCGATAGTGCTCGGCCTCCGGTTCTGCGGTCGGGTGCAGCCCTGAATGCGCGCGGGCCGTGTGAGCGAGCAGATCCAGTGTGAACGGAGTCAGCCGGCTCAGTTCGGGATCGTTGGCCCGCATTCGTTCCAGAGCCCCCACGCCGCGGAGCCGCCGAGCGTACGTACCGTCGGGCAAATGGGCATCGTCCTCCACTTCCACCCCGAATACCGCACGCAGTGCTCTCGCCAGTCGCAGCGCCGTCGCGCCCACCCCGGCGGGCACGGTGGTGCCCGCCGGCCACAGACCCGCCGCGACCGCCAGAGCCCCCAGCTGGTCAGCCGACGGTTCCGGCTTGAACTTGACCAGTCGGCCTCGGGTACCGTCCGCCGCCGCGATATGTGTGAGTGGTGTCAGAACGTTTCCGTCGACAGTGTTGAAATCGAACCCCGTCGGCCTGGTACCTCCCCACACGATGCGTTTGACCGCGTTGGCGACTTCCTGGCCGAGCGCGGGCAGCACCGGATCGAGTGGATCTGCGACAAAAAGATACTCGGATGGTGCCGCTTGCCCGATTGAAGGAGGCAATTTCCTGTCCGTGGCACTGGCGGACCAGCAAACGTTCAGCCAGACCTGCGCCTCGTCATCGAGTTCTCGAACGGCACGCTGCCGCCCCAGCCACTGCGCATATTCCCGGCCGCTCAGCGCAACCGTTCTACCGGACCTCAGGTGCAGTTGAGCCGCTCCGGGCAGCCCGTGGTTACTCATGCGATAGCGTGCCGCCGCAATCATCTCGCGAGGAAGGAGCTCGGTGTTCATCTCCGCACCTGACGGATGCTGGTGCGTCACCTTGGCGATTTCCCTGGGCATGAGCATCGTCGCGGATTCGTTGCCTCGGGAATCGTCTTCCATACTGACGCCGCCGAACATCCGGTGCACGGTGTTCACCGCGGGACGGACATTCACTTCGGAATCAGGGATCTGCTCCCCGTCCAGGGTCCGGAAACCGGCGGCGGGGGCGGATCGAAGTGCACCGGGCGCGGGATCGGCCACCAGCCACGCACCCAGCGGAGGCCCCTCCCCCACCGGCGTCCCCGCCGGGACTTGGCCCACCAGGGCGGCAACATGCCGACGCCTGTCACCCAGAGCTGAGATGCCACGCCGCCGCGGCAGACGGAACGCCCGCGCCTCGCCGTACGTCGCCCATACCCGACGGCCTGTACCGTCCGCGATGTCACGCACCAGTGCCATCTGCCGGCCGCCCACACCGGGCACGACCAGGACGACATCAGCTTCCGGCGGATACTGCATCAGGCCGGGGTCGTTCAGCACCCACGCCGCGGCCTGCTCGACCGGAACCCTCGTCAGCCGTCCGTCCGGTCCGGGGAACATCACATGACCGGCATCCCCGTCCGCCACCACGGCCCAGGCGTCGCTGCCCCACGGTGCGGGGTGGTCCGAGACCAGCCTGGGCTCGTGCTGACCCACCTGCTGGTAGACGTGCGTCACCGACATGTCCAGCTCGTCGATGTCCGCACCTGTCCAGTTCCGCCCCCGGGAGCGGCCGTCCTGGACGATCCGTGTCTTCTTCGCGTACGCCGGATGCGTTGACCGTCCGCTCAGGTGGTGCTCCGGGCCGGGGTAGGAGGTTCCGTCCCAGCGGTCTGTGCCGGGCCCTGACTGGGTTTCGTCCGGTTCGTATGTCTCGCTCCGGCCGCCGGGGCGGTGCAGGACCAGCCCGCCCGGCGTGCCGTCGGGCGCCTCCAGCATGTGCAGCCTGGCCGGCCGGTCGCCCTGCGGCGGGGTGGCGGCGGCGCTCCACCGCGGTTGCACGACCGTCAGGCCGGTGGCGGCGGCCAGTCGGCGTCCGACGTCCGTGTTCATGGGTCCGCACGCCAGCAGGACGAGGAGCGTGTCGGACGACAGCTTGGCCACCTCGGACCAGTTCCGGGCGATCCGGACGATGCCGTCCGCTCCGAGCGGCAGGGGCGTACCGTCCTGCCCGATCACTTCGACACCGTCGCGCGTACCGTGGCCCGCCAGGTAGAAGCGGGGCCGGCCCGGGAAGGGCAGTGACCGCAGGTCGCTGTCGAGGCGCCCGTCGGAGGTCCTGCGCCACTCGACGTAGGCAGTGGCGTCGCCGACCTGGCTCAGCGCGGGCTCGCGGTGCTTCCAGTCGCCGGGGGCGAAGGACGCCTTGCCGATGGTCTTGCCCTTGGCATCGTGGATGTCGTGGAAGAGGGCGCGCGCGGACCAGTCGGGGTCGCCGCCGGCGGGTTCCGGCAGGGGGCCGGAGAAGGGCAGCGCGGCACCCGGGTCACCGATGGCGTTCTGCGCCACCAGGTGGGCGGCCGAGCCCAGTTCCATGCGGACGACGACCGGCTTCGGCAGCCCCACCACCACTTCGCCCGTCCGGTCGGTGATCCCCGCCAGGTGCCCGAGGCGGTGGCGCAGTCCCGCTTTCAGCAGCACCTGCGCGTCGAACCGCACCAGCACGGAGGGACCGGTGATCCGGACCCGCGGAGCGTGGCCGCTTCCGGGGGTGAAGACGGTGTCCGCGCCGCGCCCGAGGACGACGGCACCGGAGGCGGTGTGGTTCTGCAGGTCCGCCTCGCGGTACTGGTACCAGGCCGCACCGCCGGAGGGCGGACCGCCGCCGGCCGCGTCGGTCAGGGTGCTCGCGGCAGAGGTCTCGCTCAGGCGGGGGACGCCCGGAGCGTCACCGACGACCACGTCGAAGAGCATGCGGTCACCCACACCGAGGACCTCACCGCCGGTGAGGCGCGCGTGGATCGAGACGTTCAGATCCTGTCCGTCGAGGAAGCCGTCGGTGAACGCGGCCGGGATACGTCCTCCGGTGGCGACGAGCATGGGCAGTGCGGAGCGGAGCCATTCGGTGGACAGCGCGCCTTCGAGCAGCGAGGCGGCGGGGGTGCCCGTCGTGCCGAAGGCGGCGGAGGCACCGAGGCCGTCGACAAGCCTCTCCAGAGCGGCACGCACCTGCGGCGCGCCCTGGAAACTGTGGACCTGTGCCTCCATCGGAAGCGCCGTGCCGGCGGCGCGCCACTGCTCCGGCGCCATCGACGGTGCCGAGAGGGCACGGTCGTGACGGGCGGGCGCCGAGGCCGCTCCGCTGCCGGCGAGCGCCCGCAGATCGGCCTCCAGCACACGGTGCAGCGCATAGCGGTCGTCGTCGCCACGCGGCGGAGGTCCGAGCCGGACCCGGGCGGCCGGGGCGTCGTCACGGTGGGCGCCGGGCTCATACAGCTCCAGGGCGACATCGAGCGGGAAGCGTACGCGCACGGTCGCGGCGTTGGCGTCGGCACTGACCGTCACACCGGTCCCGTACTTCCCCTGGCGGCCATTGACGGCGGCGCGCGTCCCCTGACCGGCCAGGGCCACCGGTGCGCTGATGCCGGAGCTGGAGTCGCCACTCGGGCTCAGGCGCAAGGCCGGCAGGAGCGACACGTTGCCCCCCTGGTTCCTTCCCCTGGTCCGTGTTGTCTGCCGGGTGAAGTTCGCGCTGGTCGTGATGTCGCTGCCGCGCCGCTCGGCGGGGCGGTCGTGGAAGACACCGGTGCCGCGGGTGACGGTCAGGCGCGCGACGTACGCGAGGGTGCCGTCGCGCTGCCGCAGTTCGACCGGCACACCGCCGTCCAGTGCTCCGGCCAGCAGACCGCGGCTGCCGAGACCGCTCAGTACTGTCATGAGCCGGGACGTGTTGCGCTGCCGGTCCTCCACCAGGCGGTGCGGCAGGAGCTTGTCGGCGTGGTCCTGACCGCGCAGGCGTCCGAGTTCCGCACGCAGAGCGGGCAGCAGTCTGCGGAAGTCCGGCACCCGCTCGGTCACGCCGAGGGGCAGCGGGCCCGCCCCTTCGAGACGCAGGCCGGACAGGGGATCGGCGGACTGCGGTGCCGTGCGGGCCGGTGCCGTGGGGCCCTGCGTGGTGAGGCCGAGGCGGTGTGCCTCATTCTCGGTGAGCCAGGCGAGGACCGCCCCCGGTATCCGGCGTCCGCCGGAGCTGACCCGTGGAGTGCCGCCCCGTACCGACACCTCGGCCACCATGAGCAGTTCCAGGTCGGCCTGGACCAGCACCATGGGTTCACCTGCCGACATGGTGTGCTTGGACTCGACCGCTCCTTCGGTGCCGAAGGACGATCCCTGGGACCAGCTCCAGGACCGGCTTGCGCCGACGCCTCCCAGCAGGCGCACGGGCGAACCCGAGTTGCCACTGCCGATGAGTCCGAGTTGCGTGCCGATCGTCAGGCTCTGGCCCGCGCTGCCGGTCGCGCCGCGCCGTACGGTGTAGGTCCGCGACAACGGTGGTCCGTCGGCCACGTGCACCACGGTCGGGGTACTGACGTTCACCCTGGCACCGACGGCGCCGAGCAGCCCGGACCAGCGCCGGTCGAACCGCAACTCGTCCACCAGCCACACCTGGTCGGGGCCGGCCTGGAAGCTCGTGGCCAGTCCGTCCGGTCCGAACGCGGCCTCGATCATCGAGGCGGGATCGAGTCCCGGCACACCGAGCGCGTCGTCGCCGTCGCCCGCGGCCTGGACCAGCAGGTCCAGTGCGAGACTCCTGAGGTGTTCCCCGGCGCCGTGGTCCTCCACCATCAGCCAGTCCCGGAGGTCGGACGCGCCGGCCGAGGGGCGTGCCCACTCGGGGTCGTACAGGGCGCCGATACCGTCCGCCGGGGGGACGTCGAGCGGCTCGGGGCCGCCCACCGGGCGCGGCCCGCCGACCGGTGACACGGCCGGTGACCCCATTGGTGACCCGGCCGGTGGCGTGGTCGGTTCCGGCCGGTCAGCGGTCAGTGTCAGTGCCGCCGGCGAGGTCAGCAGCGCGGGTACCGGTTCGATGGACAGCGTGGACAGCGAGGTGGCGGTGGAGGTCTCGTGGCCGCCCGTCTCCGGCGCACCCGCCAGCAAAGTGGTGACCGCGGGCGTGTGCCGGCCCGGCGTCCCCGGAGTCGTCAGGCGCCGCCACTGACTGCTCCGGCTGACCGAGGTGATCTCCACCTCGAAGGCCACTCGCACATCGAACACACTGGTCGGCGTGTGCCCGTCGTTGTCGGTCTCCCCGGTGACCCGCAGGGCGGTGCCGCCGGCCCGGGTGGCGGAGAACTCCGCGCTCGCCGTGCCGAGCAGGCTGAAGGACCCGCGCATCGGCCTCGCGTTGAAGCGTCCGTACAGCGAAGCCCCCGCACTGGTCGCGGCCTCGCTGTCGGTGCCCGCGCGCGTCGTGTGGCCGTACCTCGTCTTCCAGCCGCCTACGTCGCCCCGGTATGCGGGTCCCTCCGTGAGCCGTCCCCTGACCCTGACGACGACGGTCTCCGTGGAGGCCGGATGCTTGCGGACCAGCCGGACCGGAACACCGGTGGTGAACAGCGCCCTCCTGCGGTTCTGCAGACCGGCCGGAGACAGCGCGGTGTACAGGGCCCGCTCGTTGTTCCGCATCCTGGACTCGTCCGCCGGGGAGGTCCACCGGCGGGAAGCGCCCGCCCGGTCCGCGGCGGGGAGCCCCGGCAGGAAACCGGCCAGTCGTGCGTCCTGGGTGAAGTGCCGGTGGACGGCGTCCAGGAGCCCCGCCGTGTCCAGGCCCTGGAGTGCCGTGCTGGTGCCCAACGGCCCACGGGGCAGGATGCGTTCGAAACCGGGGTGCGTGGTCAGCGGGCCCGGCGCGACACCGTCGGGCAGGGGGAGCCCCAGTTCGGCGGCCTCCTCGGCGCGCAGATAGAGCCATACCTGGGCGTCCGCGCCAGCTGTCCGGCCGCGTCCGGTACGCGCCGCGGGCGGGTGTCCTCCGGTGCTCTGCACCTCGACGCGGACCCGGGCCTGGTACTGCACCATGTCACCGGCGAGATCCGAGCTGTTCTTCGTCGCCGTGCCGGCCAGCACCGACAGCGAGCGGTTCCTTCCCCCGCTGAGGCCCGGCTGGAGGAAGACGCGGGCGCGCGGGCCCAGCGCCAGGGCGTCGATCCCGATTCCCGGACCCACCGCGATGTCCCACGCGGTGCCCCCGCCGACCTTGGTGGAGCGCTGGCCGGTCGTCGTCCGGGTCGTACGCAGCCTGGGGTGGGTCGGCTCCCCGGTCTGCCCCGGCTGTCCGGCCACGTCCGCAGCCGGCGGTGCCTGAGCGTCGGAGGGCGCGGCGGAATCCTCGTAGTTGCGGGGTACGGGCGCCAGTTCGGTGATCGTGGCCCTCATGCGGTAGCCGCCGGCGGTGTCGCCGTGCGCGCTCATCAGCTCACCCGAGGGAACCCAGCCGGCGAGCAGACGCGGCAGGTTGCGCAGCAGACCCTCGGACGACGCGGCTTCGAAGGCCAGCGTCCGGCCGGGCGCGCCCGGGGCCGTCAGGGCGGCGGGCAGGTGGGACCGGATGGCGTCGAAGATGCCCCCGCCGCCCTGGTAGGGCCGTCCGGCGTCGGCCGTCAGCATCACCAGCGAGACGGCGGCCGCGATACGGCGGCCGGTGTCCGCGCCGATGGGGGTGAAAGCGGTCGGCCGGGACCGCAGTCCCTCCGGCACCAGGTCCTCGACGGGGACCCGCAGCGCCACCGTCCCCTGCCCGCGCAGCGTCCGCGCGTGCCCGGATCCGGACTTCGCCACCCGCAACGACCAGATGAACCGGCGGGGTACCTCGACCGTGCCCGGCTGGGTGGCCACACCGCGGCCGTCCTTGACATCGTCCTGGACCGCCACCGTCACCGACCGCTGCCCGATCGCGAGGTTCGCCTGCAGCGCGGCGCCCGCCATGAGTCCCGGCTGGGGGGTCGGCACCAGGAACGTGCCGCCGCCGCGCAGCGCCCAGCCACTGCTCCAGGTCGACGAATGACCGGCGGCGGCCGTCGAGGACCGCTCGTTGACGGTGCGGGTCGCGACCTGCCGCGCCGTGTCCACGGAGACGACCAGCGGCCGGGGCTCCCCGGGGTCCCGGGTGATCGCCAGCGTGACGTCGTACCAGCCGCCGCCGCCGCGTACCTGGAAGACCCGTCCGTGCCCGAGGAACGTGTCGGGCGCCCCCGCCAGCTCCGCCATCAGCTCCGTGGCCCGACCACCCGAGGTGAGCGCGCCGATCTGCTCGGCGACCCAGTCGGTACCCGTGAGCCCGTACAGGGTCGTCCGGCCACCGGCCCGCATGTCCTCCACGTAGGCGGGGAGCCGCCACCGCCTCGTCTCCACGGGAGCGACGGATGGCACCGTGTCCACCGTCGCGTCCGCAGGCGTGCCCACCGTCGGGTCCACGGGCGGGTCCGTCGCGGCCGTGTCCTGGTCCGGCTCCGCTCCGTCCGGCACCAGCGTCCCCGGCGGACCGGGCGGCACGGCGGCCGGGAATACGGACTCGATCGTGCGAACGGGTGTCTCGGGGCGTTGCCCGGTCACGGACGCGAAGTGGTCGGCGATCTTGGCGCGCACCTGGTCCACCAGGCCGGGAACCATCTCCAGCATCGTCGTCTCGGCCTCGGCGAGCCATGCCTCCCGGTCGGGTCCGTCCCCAAATCCGGCGGTCTCCTCGACGAGTTCACCCAGTTCGGTGTCCAGCAGCAGCCGGGGGAAGCCGGCTTCCGGGTTCCGCAGCCCGTACCGGACCGCCGCCTCGATCTCGGCCACCAGTGGATCTGGGCCGTCCGCGGCCGGCCGCAGGAAGCGCCGTCGCAGCAACCGGGCGTCGGGCGAGCCGGGTTCGCCGGACGGCAGGAGGAAGGGGGAGCTCGACCGGGCGGAACGGGCCGTGGCCAGGACCGCCGCGCGCTGCGTATACGAGAAGGGGTCGGTGGCGCTGTCGGAACCGGACCGGGACCACTCGGGCAGCGGCCGGCCGGCGGCCATCACCACGGCGATCCGGTGCGCGCCGCCGTCGGGGCCCGGCTGCACGGACACCTGCCAGGGGTAGGCGTAGGCGGTGCGGCCCGTGCGCTCGGTCACCGTCCGGTGTACGGGTGCCTCCTCCCGCCCGGCGCCGGGCACCGCCAGCACCACCGGCCGCTTCACGTCGGCGGCCAGCAGTACGGGGTCGGCGGTCAGCAGCGCGGCGATCTCCGCACCGGAGACACCCACCACCTCACCGCCGGGGAGCACGAGCACCGGCCGGCCCGCCACGGTGGGTGCCCACACCACGTACGCCGGGGCGGCGTCCGGCTCGTCGGCCCACGGGGCGAGGACCGCCGGTCCTCCGTCGACCGTGCCATCCTCGGCGACCAGCCAGGTGTCCACGGTGGTCGCGTCGAGCGCGCCGAGGGGGGTGCCGGTGAAGTTCCGACCCCCGCCGCGGGCCCCGGTGATCGCGGTGGCGTCCGTCAGGGCGCCGCGCACCTCCAGGTCGAACGCGGCCAGCACGTCGGTGTCGGTGACGTCCCGGCCGGCCGCCTCGGCCTGTGCGACCCGGTCCCACAACCGCATCGCCTCGCCCATGTCCGGTGGCCTGGAGGCGTCCAGGTGCAGCACCTGTGTCGCCAGTTCCTGGCGTGCCGCCGGATCCGCCGGCAGTATCTCGGCCGCCCGGGTCAGGGCCCACATGGCCCGGGCCGTCTCCCGCTCACCGACCGGGTCCCGGTCCGCCAGCCGCAGTACGGTCCGCGTCAGCCGGGTGCGCTCCACGGGCCGGCTCATCCGGCCCAGCGCCGCGTGCACACCGGGCAGCGGCAGCGCGTCCAGCAGCCGGGTGCCGGGCCGCGTGGTCCGCGTCTCCCGCGCCCAGTCCAGTACTTGCGCGTACGCGTCGGGTCCCGGCGTGGCGTCGGGGCCGAGCCCGGCCCGGGCCCGCGCCGCGCGCTGCCACAGGTGCATGGTCAGCGGTGCCGTCTCGCGCAACCGCCGGTCGTTGGACCGCAGCATCTCCAGCGCCCCGATGCCCCGCAGCAACCGGTCGTAGGCGTCGGCGCCGACATCCGCCGCCACCGTGCTCCCGAAGGCGGTGCGCAGCGCCCGCACCAGGCGGAGCGTCAGGGACCGCACCGGCTCCGGCACCCTCGTGGTCCCGGGCGCGACGAGTCCGGCCCGCGCCGCCAGGGCGTCCAGCTCCGCTCCCGCCGGTTCCGGCTCGAAGCGCACCAGCCGGGCCGGAGCACCGGTCATCGTGGTCATCTGGTAGGGCGAACGGTCGAACCACTCCCCCGTCATCCGGGTGGCGCCCCAGGCGACCCGCCCGGTCGCGTTCGCTATCGCCGCGGCCACCGGCGGATGCAGCGGATCGAGCACGTCGAAGACGTACGGGTCCGGCGCCGCCGCGTGCGAGGGCGCCCCCAGCTCGTCGGTGGCCGCACCGCTCCAGCACGCGTCGATCCACAGCTGGTGCCCCGGGCCCAGTTCCCGTATCTCCCGGCGTCGCGCGTGTTCGGCCGCCGCGGCGGCGGCCGGCACCGTCACCGTCCCGCCCGCGCGCAGCGGGTAGACCGCCAGGCCCGGGGCGCCGTGGAACTGCGAGCGGTAGCGCACCGCCGCGGTCATCTCCCTGGGCAGCGGATCGCCCCCCACCACGTCCAGCGACGCCGGATGCACCCGCAGCATGTCTCCGCCCGCCAGTTCGGCGAGCGTCGTCCGCGACAGTCTCTCCCGGGTGCGGTTGTCGTCGCCGATCAGCACCCGGCCGACCCTCTCCCCGTCGGCCACCAGCGTCCGGGAGTGCAGTTCCTCGTCCCGCACCACCTGCCCGTCGAACGCCTCCACCTCGCCGGGCAGCACCGCCGCGGCGTCCGGGCCACCGGGGTCCACGGGCACCCAGACGCCCAACGGGCGCCGCTGCGGCAGCGGCACGGTCGGCTCGTGGTCCAGCATGGCCGGCCCCCGTCGGCCGTCCTCCGCGTCGCGTACCAGCCGTCCGTCTCCCGCCGGGGCCCAGACCCGGCGGCCGGTACGGTCCGCCACCGCGCGCGGCAGCACCAGGTCCTGCGCCCCCGCGTACGGCACCGCCAGCACCACCGGCACGTCGGCGGGCAGGACCGCCAGCGCCGGGTCGGCCGCCACCCATTCGGCGAACTCAGGTGCCCCGAGCCGCTCCGGACGCCCCTGCGGGCCGGGCCTCAGCACATGGTCGTGACCGCCCTGCGCCGCCCACACGTACGGAGCCGGCGCGTCCCGCTCGGCCCACGGTGAGTCGGCTTCGTCCACCAGGTCGAGCCGTCCGTCCTCGCCCTGCTCGTAGACCCGCACCTCCGAGGTCTCGATCTCGCCGCCGGCCCCGTCGAGCCCGCCGGTCCAGTCGCGGCCCTGGGCCCGTCCGCCGGCCGGACCCAGCACCGACGACGCGTCGAACAGGAACCGGGGCGCCGGTGTGGTGGGCGATGCCAGTGGGTCCGTGCCGGCCGTCCATGCTCGCGCCTGTGACGCCGGGGGAGCCGGCGAATCGCCCAGGACGACCTGTGCCAACGACGTGGCCGCGTCGTCCACGTCCCGCGCACCGTCGTGCGACGCCTCGCTCGCGACGTCCGACGAGGCGTCGGAACCGGAGTCGGAGTCAGCGGTGTCGGTGGGCAGGACCGGGCTCCAGAATTCCTCCTGGTCCGTCGGGATCTCGCTGATGAAGTGGATGCCGTGCAGGTTCGTCAGCATCACCTGGCCGGTGTAGACGAAGGTGGGGCGGCCGGTTCGCTGGGCGATGGCGAGTGGCAACGGGTGTCCCAGCACGTCCGCCCCTGACGGGACCAGCACCACTGGTGAGTTCTCCGGGAGTCGGAACTGCCTGCGGTCGCGCTGGATGAGGTCGACCACTTCGTCGAGAGGGACGTCGAGTGCGGGCTGGCCGGGCAGCTCCAGTACGACGTGCTCCTGCCGTACGTCGGCGAGGACCAGGTAGGGCTGGCCGATGGCGTCGTCGGACCATGGCGCCTGAACGATGTCCCCCGGGCCCAGCCGGCCGTCCGCTCGCCACTGGAGTCGATGCAGGTTCCAGCCGTTGATCTCTCCTATCTCGGTGCCGGTCCAGTTGCGGACGCTGCGGACGTCGCTGCCGAACACCGGTACCGAGGTCCGCTCCGACAGCGCTCCCCTCAGTTCCAGGTCGTAGGAGGCGACCGCGACGGGGTCGGTGATGTCCCGGCCGGCCGCCGCCGCCCGCGCCAGCAGAAGCTGCAGGTCCTGCACGTGGGACAGGGGTGACGTGTCCGCGGCGGCGGGCAGGTGCAGGACGCGCGCGGCCAGCTCGGACCGCTCGTCGTCGTCGAGTTCTCCCAGGTGGGCCTGAGCGTTGGCCAGGCTCCAGAAGGCATGTGTGACATCCGCGTCCCGCGGCGCGGCCGGTGAGCTGTCGCCCACCACCGCGTCGACCAGCATGGTACGCGTCGGTTCCGCGGCGAACAGCTCAGTCGTGACCCCGAGCCAGGGCAGTGACCAGGTCGTCGACACAGTGGCCCCGGGGTACTGGATGACGACCTGTTCGGCGTGCCCCAGCGCGACACGATAGGCCGGTCCGTCCGCTTCGGCGCCCGGCAGCAGGCCCGCGTCGGCACGGGTCACCATGTGCCACAGATCGAGTGTGAACGGCGTGACGGCGCTCAGGCCCTCGTCACCGGCTCGCAGCCGCTCCAGCGCGCCGATGCCGGACAGCAGGCGCGCGTAGTCACCGTCCTGCCGCACATCCGGCCCGAACATCGCGCGCAGCGCCCGCACCAGGCGCAGCGCCACCCCGCGCACATCGGCCGGCGCGGGCCCTTGTCCGGTGAACAGACCCGCCTGACGTGCCATGTCATCCAGCTCGACGCCGGCCGGCTCCGGGACGAACTTCACCAGCCGGCTCCTGGTACCGCCATCGGGCGTGGCGAGCTGGACGAACGGCCACCAATCCCGGTGGGAGCCGTTGTCGAGGAGGGCGTAACCCATCGTCCTGCTGCTCGACCAGGTGACCCGCCCGGTCGCGTTCGCCGTTGCCTGGCCCACAGCGGGGAACCGCGGATCGAGCGGATCCCGGACATGGGGCGTGGGCCCGTTCTCGGCGGAGCGGCCGAGGTGGTCCTCCGCCGCCGCGCCCCAGCAGGCGGTCAGCCATATCTGGGCCGCCGGGTCGAGTTCCCGCACGCTCCGCCGCCGGCTCAGCCACTCGCCGTACTCCCGGCCGCTCACCGACACCGCGTCACCGGACCGGAGGTGGAGGACCGCCACTCCCGGGCGTCCGTGGTTCACCATCCGGTACCGCACCGCTGCCGCCATCTCGTGCGGTACCGGTTCGGCCGCGATCTCGGTGCCGACCAGCGGACGCCGGTGATTGATCTGCCGGATGTCCCCGGGCAGGAACGCCGTGCCTTCTTCCGCGCGCCTGCTGTCGTCCGCCGTGCTGATGTCGCCGATCGTCCGGTGATCGGCACCGACCACCGGACGTGAACTGACCGCGGTGTCGGGGACGCGTTCACCGCTGAGGGTGGTGAGGAACCCGGCCTCGTCCGACTGCTCCGGCGACACCCCCGGTGCCGTCACGAACCACGCACCCAGGGGACGCTGCTTCTCGAACGGGGCGTCCGCCGGGTCACGGTCGACAAGAGCGATGGCGCTCCGCCCGCCCACCGGCTGTATGCGGGCCTCGCCGTAGGTGGACCACACCCGGCGTCCCGTCGCGTCCGCGACCGCCCGCGGCAGCGTCCTGTCCTGGCCGCCCGCACCCGGGACGACCAGCACCACATCGACATCCGGCGACAGGCCGGCCAGCTCCGGATCGGCCTTCACCCACGCGGCGACCGACTCGGCCTCGAACGGCCGTGTACGCCCGTTCCCCACCGGCACCAGTACGTGGTCGGCATCCGTGTCGGCCACCACCACCCACGGCGCGCGTTCACCCCGTCCGGGCCATGGAGCTTCCCGCACGGACACCGGCTCGGGCGGCTGCCCCGCGACCTGTCGGACGACCGCCGCGTTCCGGACGTCCAGTGGACCCGGCGTCCCGCCCGTCCAGTCACGGCCGCCGGCCCGGCCGTCCGGCAGGGTGATCAACGTCGTGGCACCGTACCGGGCATCATCCGGTGATGCCGCCGTGGCCAGGGCTTGCTGCGTCTGGCCCGTAGGGTCTTCCGCCGCTTCCGGCCCCATCGAGTACGGCTGTCGTACGACGGGACTCCGCGTGGCGGCCTGCTGCCCGAACTCCGTGGCCGCCCCGTGCCACACCCATGCGCCGGGTCGGCCCGCCTTGAGGGGCACGAGGACGTGGCCACGCCCCGTGTCCACGAGTGAGAGCTGGCCGGTGTAGCCGACGGCATCACGCCCGGTCGCCCGCACCATCTGGCGCAGCAGCGTACTTCCCTGGTCGCCTGCCTCCGAGGTGCCCATGACCAGCGGTGCCGAGGCGGGGAGACCGAGGTGGGCGGAGTCCAGCCGTACCAGTTCGGCCAGTTCCCTGTGGGAGATCACCGGCTCGGTCCCGTCAGGGAGGCGCAGCTTCACTCCGTTCGGATCCGAATGCGTCAGGACCACGTAGGGGGTGGTTCTGCTGGGGTTGGCCTTCCATGGCGCCGGGGTGGGGGCAGCGGCCGCGACAGCGCCGTCGGCCTGCCGCGTCGCCTCCTGGACGACCTGGTCGTCGAACGCCCTGATGCCGAGGCGTGTCCAGTTCCGGACACTGGCCGTCCCCGTCCCGGCGACGGTCACGAGGGTCGCGTCGGACAACGCCCCCTTGCGAACCAGGTCGTAGGCGCCCACCGCCGCGGGGTCGGTGATGTCGCGGCCCGCGGCCCCGGCCGCCGCCAGCAGCAGGTGCAGTCGCGACATGTCCTCCGCGGTCGGGGCGGCGGACAGGTGGAGACCGTGTACGGCCAGCGCCGCTCGGTCCGCCGGTTCGAGACTCCACATGTGGGCCGTCGCCCCGACCGAGTTCCAGAACGCGCGTGCGATCTGTCTGCCGGCGGTGCCATCGGATGCTTCACCGGCGAGGATCCCACTGACCCACCTCTGCCGTGTAGCGGCGTCGGTGAACGCGCTGAGGCTGGGGTTCAGCCAGGGAATCGTCCATGTTCCGCTCAGCTCGGAGTACGGATCCTCGGACATTTTCCAGGCCGCGTGGTACAGGACCGCCTGGTACTGCGCGGTACTGACTTCGGCGTGGGGCCGCAAGGCGAAATGGGCTCGGGCCGCGTGCCTCCACAGGTCCAGCGTGAACGGGGTCACCTCCCGGAGGAGGGCGTCGTTCGCCCGCAACCGCTCCAGGGCTCCCGCGCCCCGGAGCAGCCTCGCATAGACACCGTTCCTTTCTCCCTTGTCGTTCTCCACGTCCACGCCGAAGACCGTGCGCAGAGCCCTTACCAACCGCAACGCTGCCGCAGTCGCCGCCTCGGGGACTCCTTCGGAAGCCGGCCACAGACCCGCCGCGGCTGCCAGAGCCGACAGCTCGCCCGGCGACGGCTCCGGCTGGAATCTGACCATCCGTCCCGGCTCACCGTCGGCGGACGTCACGACGACGGCCGATTTCGCCGGAGTGCCGGGCCCCATGCCCGAGATCGCCGTCACTCGGTCGGCGCCCCAGGTGACGCGTCCGGTCAGATTGGCGACGTCCTGACCGACAGCCTGGATCACGGGGTCGAGCGGGTCCGCGACATGGAAGTACGGGGACGGCGGTGACTGGGAGAAGGAGGCAGGCAGGGACCTGTCGCTCGATCTTCCCGACCAGCAGACGTTCAGCCAGATCTGGTCATGGGGTGCCAGCGTACGTATGGCCGGCCGTCGGCTCAGCCATCCGGCGTACTCCCGGCCGCTCAGCGGCACCGTGCCACCGGCCTTCGCATGGAGCCCCACCATTCCCGGCCGTCCATGGTGGTTCACGCGGTATCCGACCGACGCCACCATATCGCCGGGGAACCTGGTGTTGAGCAGCGGTTTCAGCCGGTGCTCATGCGAGATGGAGGGGATGTCCGCAGGCAGGAGAGACGTTACCTGCTCCTGGAACCGGTTGTCGTTGTCCATGCTGATGAGGCCGACCACGCGGTTCCCGGTCCCGATGACGGGACGTTCGCTCATCTCGGTGTCAGCGAGGACCCGGCCGTCCAGGGCCCGAACGGTCCAGGCCGGTCCGCCTCCGAGTCCGGGCGGCGCGGGTTCGGTGACGAACCATGCGCCCAGCGGCGGCAGCTGCACAGGACGTGCGTCCGCCGGTGTCCGGTCGATGAGGCCGATGGTGTGCCGGTTCCCCTGGAGCAGGGCACGGGCCTCGCCGTAGGTGGACCACACCCGGCGTCCCGTCGCGTCCGCGACCGCCCGCGGCAGCGTCCTGTCCTGGCCGCCCGCACCCGGGACGACCAGCACCACATCGACATCCGGCGACAGGCCGGCCAGCTCCGGATCGGCCTTCACCCACGCGGCGACCGACTCGGCCTCGAACGGCCGTGTACGCCCGTTCCCCACCGGGATCATGACCTGGTGGGCATCCCCGTCGGCCACCACCACCCATGGCGCATGGTTGCTCCACCCCTGCCACGGAGCCGCCGTCTGTGACACCAACTCGGGCCGCTGCCCGGCGACCTGCCGGACGACCAGGGTTCTCTGGACGTCCAGCGGGCTCAGTGCCGCACCTGTCCAGTTGCGCCCCTGGGTCCGTCCGTCCGGCAGGGTGATCAATGTCGCGGAGTGGAAGGCGGCATCGACCATCGCGTCCGGGTCCGGCCGCCGCCTCGACGGTGCCAGTGGGTCCGCGCCCCTGGTGTGTCCTCGGGCCCCTCCGGTCGTCCCTGCCGGGCCGCTCATGGAGGGCGTCCAGGTGCGGCCAGGTGTCTGCGTCACGCCCTGTGGCGTCGGACCGAGCCGCGAAGGGGTGCTGGAGGAAGCGGACAGGAACCGCGCCAGCGGCATGCCGTTGACGCCGTGCCGGCCGGCCTGTTCCAGGAGGGAGCGCAGCGCCTCGGGGTAAGGAGGCATCGGACGGCCGTGTCCCCCGTAGAACTGCTGCACTATGTCCGTCAGGGCTCGCCACGTGAGCGGTGTGCTTTCCCCGCTGTTCCCGCGCAGGCGCTGGAGCGCGGCGAAGCCGCGCATGGCCTGGCCGTAGAAGTCGGCCTGGCTGCCGGGCTCGTCGATCGTCGGGCCGTACACCCGGCGCAGTGCGCGCGTCCAACGGCGCACGTGTTCCAGGCGGTCCGCGGTACTCGGGTCGAGACCCACGTGGTCGGCCCACTGGGCCAACTGGCTGTCGGGCATCTCCGGACGGAATCGGATGACGTCCTCACGGTCCTCGTCGAGGGGGCCGTGGACGAGGATGCGGTCAGGCGAGTCCGGGTTCCCGGGCTCCCCCAGCTCGAAGGAGGATTCGCCCCCGTATCCGTAGGCGGTCAGTCCGGTGGCGTTGGAGACATGCTGGGCGGCGGGAACGTGGACCAACGGGTCCTGGTGCCGACTGATGATTCCGCTCTCGCAGATGTCGACCAGTACGACTCGTCTGCCGCGCAGGCTGGGACGCCGTGCGACGAAGCGGCCCAGTTCCCTGCCCGGCACGTCCTTGTCCGTGTACGTCTTGCTCCTGTTCCAGGAGGTCGCGCCCGCGGTGGCCCTGGCGAAGTTCATCTCCACACCGTTGGCGTGCACCCGGCCATGGCCACCGATGATGTACGGGTTGCGCAATTCCCTCGGGAGCTTGTAGGTGGGGCCGATCTCGTCCGTTGCCGGGTCCAGTCGTGCGAAGTGCCTCGCTTCGGACAGGGTTCGGTAGAACCGCTCGTTCTCCGCCATGTCCTGGTTGTCGTAGAGAACGCGTCCTGTCGATTCCCGGGTTCTGGGATCCACGATCGTGTGGGAGAGGAGATCCTTCTCCCAGAAGGTGGCGCCCGCCGTGGATTTGATCGTGTTCTCACCCGGAGGGGCCACCATGCCGGGCCGGCTGTGAATCCACTGACCGACCGGGACGTCGCCGTCGGTGTCGATGAATCCCACGAGTGTGTCGCCGTTGGTCTGCTCGACAAGCCGGTGACGGGCGTCCGTGGACCATACCGGTGTCCCCAACCGGTCGGCCAGCAGGCGCGGCTCTTCCAGGGTGCTGGAGACCGGCGCCACGAGGAGCACGGGAACACCGGCCGGCCGCTCCGGGTCGTCGACGATGCCGTCGATCAGCCCGGGTTCCCAGACGTTGGCGACGACCGCCCAGACCCTGGCGCCTCCCCAGGGTGTGTCGTCCCGCGACTGCATGCGCCCGGCCGTGTCCACCACGGCGTAGCCGGAGGTGCGGAGTCCGGAGAGCGGCCTGCCGCTCCAGTTGCGTCCTTGCCTGTTGCCTCTGGGGGTGCGGAGCAACGTGTGTGCTCCGTGGGAGACGTCGTTGGCCGGGGCCGTGGCGGAGGATGTGCTCTGAGGTGCCGGGGCCCCAGGGCCCGCCGCCCACGGGTCCGCCGACCGGAACGGTGAGGGCATGGCGGGGCGGCCACCTGGCCCGGGGCTGAACGGGCTGTAACCAGGCGGCAGTTGGCCCAGTCCCGGTACCCCGCTCCGGGAACCGGGGCTGAACGGGCTGGAGACCGGCGGCAGGTCGCCGGGCCCGGGTTCTCCACTCCGGGAACCTGAGCTGAACGGGCTGTAACCAGGCGGCAGGTCGCCGAGCGGTTGGCGCCGTCTCCCCCCGGAGTTGACGTCCCGCGGGTCGGGGTAGCCGATGTCCGTCGTGGAGTCGGTGGTCGTTGCGGGTACCGGCTGTGAGGCGGGCGGGGGCGGGGTCCCGGGGGTCACCTGGACGAAACTCGATCGGTTTCCGGGGTCGTCGTCGAGGACGTGGATGGTCGCGGAGTCGGTGCGCCCGTCCGCCGATGGTGTCACCGCGACGGGTCCGTACGGGGCGTACACCGTCAGTCCGCTGGCTTCGGCGAGGCGGCCGGCCAGTTCCCGGGCTCGCTCCCTGCCGCCCGGCCTGAGCCGCGTGCCACAGGCCAGCACCGTGATGCTGGTGAAACCGTCCCGTGCCACGCCGCTCAGCAGCCGGCCCACGTACGAGCCGTCGTCCACGCGCCTGCTGCCGTCCGCCGATGACAGTTCCAGCCCCAGTTCGCCTCCGTGCGAGGCGAAGAAGAAGGTGCCGGGTCCACCGGGCAAGGGGCGGACGGTGGCGGTCCGCCCGGACCTTGTGCCGGTCCAGCTGACGTACGTGGAGGCCGCGTTCAGGTTCTGGTACGCGGGTTCCCTCCTGGCCCAGTCCGTGTCACTGAACGAGGTCAGAGCGATGCGCCGCCCGTCCCCGGTGAACACCGACCGCAACGTGACGTCGGACTGCCGCGCCCATCCGGTGGCCGGGCTCGGCCTGTCGGACACCGCGTCGACGGGTGGTGTGTTCCAGGTCGCTGCCGAGACCGCGGGCGTGGGTGTGGGTACGTAGGTGGACGGACCGCTGTGAACGACCGGGCCGGTCGCCGGAACGGCGGTCCGGACCTCGTCGGCCGGAAGTGCGGTGTCGGTACTGCTGGTCTGGACCGTGGGAGTGCCACCCGGCAGCGCGGTGGTGGCGGTGTCGGGCCGGGACGCCTCCGGTCGGGTGTGCCGTGTGCCGGGGGTGTCGGAGTCGCGGGGCCCGTCGAGTGACGTGACGTCCTGGACCGGCGACGACGGAGACGAGGACGAGGACGGGATTGCGTCGACCGGGGTCGAATCCGTGGTCCCGGGGATACCTGCCGTCTGGTCCGGTCGTCCCTGAGTCTGCTGGCCGACGGACGGCGGCGGGCCGCCCGCGGCGGAGAGGACGCCCGTGGGAGCGGCCACGACCGGTGACGGCCGGGTGTCGGCGGGCGCGATCACGGTGTCCACCGGGACCGGGCCGGTGGGGGCGCCGAGGGGATCGGCCGGGACGGGAGAACCCGATTCGGTCGACGCGTGAGGTGTCGGAAGCGGTTCCACCCCGGAGGTGACGGGGCCCGTGACCGACTGTGTGTCGGGGGTGGTGTCGGCCGTCGGGGCGGCGGTCGCGGACGTCACGGGTCGCACCGGTTGATCGCCGGCCGAGGCGGCACCGTTCTGGTTGCCCGGCCGCGGCGTGGAGGGGTCGGACGGCCGGGTCGAGGGTGACTCGGTGGACCGCTGGTCCGCGGAGGTGGGGGCTCCTGTGCCGACGGCTGTGGCGAGGTCGGCGGTGCGGGAGTCGGGAACGGTGGTGATGTCATCGCGCGCTTCCGTGGATGGAGCGGCGGCGTCCGGGCCTTCGGTCGCCGGTGAGCCGGGTTCCGTTGCCCGCGTCGCCTCGGGGACCGGGTGCGTCGCGGACACGGGCGTACCGGAGCCCGGCGTGCTCACCGGCGCGGGAGCCGTCTGCACCGAGGCAGTGCCTGTGCCCGACGCAGGGTCGGAGAACGTACCACTGCCGGTGACAGCGGCCGGGACAGCCGCGGGCGCGGCCACGTCCACAGGGGCGGGCGAAGGGTTTCCGCCCGACGTCGTATCCGCCGACGGGATCGCGGTCGGGGTCTCGGTCGTGGCAAGGACCTCTGCCGCCGCCGGGGTCCCGGACGGGCTGAGTGCCGAGAAGACGGTGCCGGCGAGGGGTTTCGTCTCCTCGACCGCCGTGAGCGGTGGCGTGGTGCTGGTGACATCGGTGACGTCGGGTTGTGTGGACGTGCCGCCCGTGTAGTCGGAAGCGGTGGGGAGAGCCCCGACGTCGTTCAGGTCGGCCACATCGCTGAGGTCGCTCACCACACTCGCGTTGTCGAGATCGACCTCTTCGCCCGGGCCCAGCGCGCTGACGACGCTGTAGACGGACGCGCTGTCATCCGCCGGATCGGCCACGGGACCGGTGACCGGGGCGCCGCCGGGATACGTCACACCCGTCAGCGGGGGAACACCGTACTGGACCGGAGGAACGGCAACGACCGGGTCGGTCACGGAAGCGGTCGGAGGCTGCTGGTACGTGTCGACGGGGACGTCGACGGGGACCGGGGCAGGGGTCACAAGCGGCGGACCCGTGACGCTCGTGTCCGTGCCGGTGCCGGTGCCGGTGCCGGTCGCATCGGAGGCGTACGTGCTGCTCGAGTCCGGTGCGGAGGAAGTACTCGGGGGCGGGCTCGTGTAGGTGTCAGCTCCGCTGCCGGACGGGCGGCCGGCAGCCGGTGTGCCCGACGGCTGGGCGCCGGCGGCGACCGGCACGTACGCGGTGACGTCCCCGCTGCTGCCGACGGGGCCGCCGGCCTGGTTCACACCGTCGACGGACTGACCACTTCCACTCCCCACGGTCGTGGGGTCGGCCCCCGCACCGCTCGCGTTGTACTCAGGGAACTTGTCAGCGCCGAAGACCTTGCCGTGAAGCCACTTGCTCCCCCCGCCGGCGGCAGTCATGGCCGCGTCGGTCAGGAGTCCACTGAGACCACCACTGACGAACGTCGACGCGTCGAGGCCGAACTTCCCCTCGTACGCCAGCTTCGTGAAAGCCTCGGCGAAGGTCTCCGCCTGTCCCTCGTTCACGAATGACGCCGGAAGCTCCGCCGCCTCCTTCTTCCACTCCGGAGCGTCGTCGAGGAACTTTTTCGCGGCCGGCTGGAACGCCTGGCCGAAAGCTCCCGCGAAGAGCCCCGCGAACGCGCCCGTCACCGCCGACCGGCCGATGTCCGACCAGTCGAAACTCTTGCGGCGCTGCCCGGGGTCATCGGGCACGCTCATCGAGAGCATCTGGGCGCCGAAGGTGACGAACGCTTCCTGCACCGCCTCCAGCGCCGCCGCCAAGGGGGTCGGCACCGCCCGCCCCAGCCGCTGCAGAATGAGGGCCATCGCCAGCGCGCTCCGCGCTTCGGCGAGGGCTATCTGCCACACCGACGTACCACCGGTGAAGAAGGACGTCGCGATGATCGCCGCGATCGACGCCTTCAGCTCGACCCACTCAAGGATGAGTTCGTACTTGTTCTCCCGCAGACTCATCGACATGGTGGACCGCTTGTCCGCCCGGTCACGGAGGTCGTCCGCGAAACGCGTCAGATGATTCTGCCCCTGGTCATCGACGAACTCGTTCAACGCGGATTTGAACGCCCTGCCGACATCACCGGGGAGCTTGTCCCCCACGGCGGAGATAGCACCGTTCATCTCGTCCGCCCACAAACGGATATCCGTCTCCAACCGGGTCAGAGACCGTCGGCTCTGGAAGCCGAGGTCCTCGTCGCCGGTGGGGACGCTCGCTCCGAGGAAGACTTGCAGAAACTCCCGGAGAGCGGGCGAGAATTCGATTGCCATGACCTACCGCTTGGCCCCGTCCGCGGAAGCACCGCTCGCCTGGTGAATAGTGTCCAAGGCCTCCGACTGGGCCGCCCGAGCGTACCCCGCCTCGTTATTCACAGCGCCGATCAGGTGGAGGAAACCAGAGGTGAGGGCATCCAAGGTCTCGGCGATCTGCTCCCGCTCCAACCTCATCTGCGGACCCACCTGATCGGCGAAGTCATCACCCACGTTCTCCTGGCCCCACCAGTTCTCGTACTTGGAGAATTCCTCGTCGAGCAGCCCCCGCAAGCCCTTGATCTTCGAAATGATCTCACCAAGGGGGCCCGTATTGAATTCTTCGAAGTTGAACTCGTAGCTCTTCGACTGCGACATGTTACTCACCCGCCGTTCGGTTGGTCTCCCCGCCCGGGGGGCCCGGGACTTCGTCCTCGTACATCTCGTCACGGAGCCGGTTCATCGGACCGGGGCGAGAAGGAGTCTCGGTTTCGCTGATCAGGGAACCGAATATCTCGTCCCAGTCCAGCCCCGAGTCGTGCGAACGGCTTCGGTCACCGGGCGTCCGCCGCACGACGGGATCGAACACGTCCATCACGCGACGCGCCATGTCCGCGCGGGCCGCGTTGATGGCCTGGAGAATCACGGAGGAGAGGTCGGTAGGGGACATCTTCTTGTACTTGCCGTCGAGGAACTCCAGGCTCGTCACCTCACCCTGAGGTCCGACAGACACCCGCACCGACCTGTCCGGGGAGTGCTTCGACACGGATGCCCGGGACAGGTCCTCCTTGGCCCTGGCCACGGCCTCTTCCGTGGCCTTGAGCTGTGCCATCGCCCGGGCGACCCGGTCCTCCATCGGCTGGCTCACTGTCTTCCCTTCACTCATCACGGAGTACGGCGGTCATCGGGGCGGGCGCCTCATCGGCCCAGCGCCTGTGGCACGCCGCCCTCGTCGGTGCCCCACACGTCCTCGTCCTCGGGCAGCCAGGCCGTACGCTCCCGGTCTCCCTGGCTCTCGGTCTGCTGCCCTGCGCCGCCCATGGGGGCGCCGCCCATCGGAGGCATGAAGGGTGCGCTGCTCGCCGTCTGCATGCCACGCGTCGCGACGGCGTGCTCCTCGTCCTCGACCGTCTGGGCCGGGCCGGCCGCCCTCGCGGTCCGGGCGGTGGTGGGTTCGACGACGGTACGGACACGTTCGCCGGCCGTACCGCCCTGAGCCATCGGCGACATCATCCCCGGCGAGCCGGTACCCGCGTACGGGCTGCCCACGGAGCCCGACGAGCCGGCGGAGGCGTCCTGGGAGCGGCCGAGGGCGGAGGACAGGTCGTCCTGGTTGTAGAGGTTGTCGGTGAACGCCGACGCGTAAGGGGAAGCGGCGGAGGTGCCGGCGGGCAGATATGCCGAGGCGTCGTCGTGCTCGGGCAGTGCCGCGATGCGCTGCCGGATCAACTCCTCGTAGTCCGTGCCCTGCTGGGCGGTGTCGTCGTAGGCGGCCTGGATCTCGTTCATCCGCGCGTCGTACGCGGTCCGGGCGTCCTGACGAGCCTGCGCGGCGTCCGCGCGGGCCTGCTCCCGGGTGTCCTGTGCCGCCTGCTTCTCCTGCTCGTACTCCCGCTTCGCCTCGGCTTCCGCGGCGTCGGCCTGGTCGACGGCGTCCTGCTCCGCGGCGTCGATCTCGGCTATCCGGCGGTCGTAGTCCTCGCGAGCGGTGTCCTCGCTCACCCCTTCGGCGAGCTGGCGCTCGTACTCCTGCCTGGCTTCGGTCCGTTCCTGCTCGGCCTGCTCACGAGCCTGGTCCCGGTCCTGCTGCGCCTCGGCCTTCTGCTGCTCGTACTCCTGCTTGGCTTCCGCCTGCTGCTGATCGGCCTGCTGCTCCGCCGCGTCGCGTTCCGCCTGGGCGTCGGCCTTCTGCTGCTCGTAGTCGGCCTGCGCCTCGTTCTTGGCCTGCTCGGCCTCCAGCCTGGCCTGCCGCTGCTCCTCGAGCTGCTCGTTACGTGCCTGCTCCTGCTGCCGCTCGACTTCGGCTTTCTGCTGCTCCTGCTCCGCCTTCGCGGCCTCCTTCTCGGCCTCAGCCTCCGCCTTCGCAGCCTCCTGCTCCTGCCGGGCAGCGGTCTTCTCCTGCTCAGCCTCCGCCTTCTGCTGCTCCTGCTCCTCCTTCGCCTCCGCCTTCTCCTGCTCCTGCTCCGCCTTCGCAGCCTCCTTCTCCGCGGCAGCCTCAGCCTTCGCCGCCTCCTGCTCCTGCTTCGCCGCGGCCTTCTCGGCTTCCTGCTCCTGCTTCGCGGCAGCCTGCTCCTGCTCCTGCTCCGCCTTCGCGGCCTCCTTCTCCGCGGCAGCCTCAGCCTTCGCCGCCTCCTGCTCCTGCCGGGCAGCGGTCTTCTCCTGCTCAGCCTCCGCCTTCTGCTGCTCCTGCTCCTTCTTCGCCTCCGCCTTCTCCTGCTCCTGCTCCGCCTTCGCAGCCTCCTTCTCCGCGGCAGCCTCAGCCTTCTGCTGCTCCTGCCGGGCAGCGGTCTTCTCCTGCTCAGCCTCCGCCTTCTGCTGCTCCTGCTCCTGCTTCGCGGCAGCCTTCTCCTGCTCCTGCTCCGCCTTCGCAGCCTCCTTCTCCGCGGCAGCCTCAGCCTTCGCCGCCTCCTGCTCCTGCCGGGCAGCGGTCTTCTCCTGCTCAGCCTCCGCCTTCTGCTGCTCCTGCTCCTGCTTCGCGGCAGCCTTCTCCTGCTCCTGCTCGGCCTTCGCGGCCTCCTTCTCCGCGGCAGCCTCAGCCTTCTGCTGCTCCTGCTCGGCCTGCGCCTCGGCCTTCTCCTGCTCCTGCTCGGCCTTGGCCGCCTCCTTCTCCTTGGCCGCCTCGGCCTTCTGCTGCTCCTGCTCCTTCTTCGCCGCGGCCCGGTCCTTCTCCGCGTCGGCCCGCTGCTGAGTCGCCTGCTGGGCCGCCAGAGCGGACTGCTGGGCCGCCTGCTCCTTCGCCTCAGCACGGTCCTGTTCGTTCTGAGCCTTCGCCGCCTCCTGCTCCTTCTTCGCCTCCGCCTTCTCCTGCTCCTGCTCGGCCTTCGCGGCCTCCTTCTCCGCGGCAGCCTCAGCCTTCTGCTGCTCCTGTTCCGCCTTCGCCTCGGCCTTCTCCTGCTCCTGCTCGGCCTTGGCCGCCTCCTTCTCCTCGGCTGCCTCGGCCTTCTGCTGCTCCTGCTCCTTCTTCGCCGCGGCCCGGTCCTTCTCCGCGTCGGCCCGCTGCTGAGTCGCCTGCTGGGCCGCCAGAGCGGACTGCTGGGCCGCCTGCTCCTTCGCCTCAGCACGGTCCTGTTCGTTCTGAGCCTTCGCCGCCTCCTGCTCCTTCTTCGCCTCCGCCTTCTCCTGCTCCTGCTCGGCCTTCGCGGCCTCCTTCTCCGCGGCAGCCTCAGCCTTCTGCTGCTCCTGCTCGGCCTTCGCGGCGTCCTTCTCCGCAGCGGCTTCCGCCTTCTGCTGCTCCTGTTCCGCCTTCGCCTCGGCCTTCTCCTGCTCCTGCTCGGCCTTGGCCGCCTCCTTCTCCTTGGCCGCCTCCGCCTTCTCCTGCTCCCGTTCCGCCTTCGCCTCGGCCTTCTCCTGCTCCTGCTCGGCCTTGGCCGCCTCCTTCTCCTTGGCCGCCTCCGCCTTCTCCTGCTCCCGTTCCGCCTTCGCGGCCTCCTTCTCCTTGGCCGCGTCCGCCTTCGCCTCGGCCTTCTCCTTGGCCGCCTCTTCCTTCTCCTTCTCCTTCTCATTCTTCGCGTCGGCCTTCTCCTTGGCCGCGTCAGCCTTCTCCTTCTTGTTCTCCTCCTTGGTGGCGATGTCCGACAGGGACCGCTTGTCCTTGTCCGTCACGGTGGCGTCGAACGCTGCCGACGCCGTATGCAATGCATCATTTATTTTCGTGATCGCCTGGGCGCCGGCCGCCCCCAGCACCTGCTGCGCGGATTCGTTCCAGCGACGAACCGCCTCCTCACCGATCTTCTTCCAGGTCTCCATGTCATCGATCACGCCATAGGACTTCCCGCCGATGGAGATGTCGACCTGGAACCCGGCGGCCGCGCGCACAATGGTCCGGTAATGCCGCGGTCCCCCTTCGGTGTCGATCTCCGTGGGGGTGATGTTCTTGTCCAGGACATGCATGCGGGCCTCTTGCAGCATGTCGTACAGCCAGCGGTGCGGAGAGCTTTCGGGCCGCCAGGCCCGCCAGGCGGTGTGCAGATCGTTCGCCGCGTTGTAGAGAAGCGTCTGGGCCTCGGCGAGAGCACGCGCCGGTTTCGATGTGACGACGTTGTCCTCAAGCATGTTGGACGAGCCGTGATCGCCGCCGCCGACCTGCTCGGCATAACCCTTGTAGTTCTGCGCGAGCTTGTGGATCAGTTCCTTGAAGATGCTCGCCCCGGTGCCGGCCCACGACTCGCTGCCGTCTCCGATGCCCTTCGTCTCCCACTGCCCGACGGTGTCGGCGGCGTCCTCGAAGAATTTGACCACCCGGTCGAACGTCTTCGCCGCGTCGTTGAAAGAGCCCAGGTCGACGGCGTCACCATCGGCTACGGAGATCCCGTACTTCTCGTACCCCTGGGTGGTGAAGGGCCAGAGCATCAACTGCCACAAGGCGTCGGAGGAACCGTTCACATACTGCGCGAGAGGCTGCGTGTTCCACTCGACATAGCCTCCTTCCTTGTTCCAGCCGCCCTTGTCCTTCAGGTACTCACTCGTCCTCTCCGTTCCTTGCAGCACGTCGTCCCCACTGGGGGGCAGCGCGCTGCCGGACCGCCCGATGAACGTGATGTGCACCCGATAGGCGTCGAGCTTGGTGCCGGAGGAGGTCTGATCGTGATGGTCGTAGTTGCGGTAGAACGGGATCGTGTAGTCCGTGCCGTGAGTCCGCCAGCCGCCCGACGCGATGAAGCCGGAGACCGGAGCCCGCCCGACGCGGTCGAGCCGGACATGCATCAACGGAATGTCGTCATTGCCTTTGAGATGGTCGAACAACGCACTCCGCTCGGGCAGCACATAGCCCGTCAGCATGTCAACTGCCTTTTTCCAGTTGTCATCGTTGTTCCGCTGTGCGTCGACCATTTCAGCGCTCCGGGGCGGCAATTCAAAAAACGGATGAGGTTACTTTCTACGTCCCGCTCCGGGGGCCTAACTGCCCTTCGACCCGGCGCCGGTGGTCGAGGTGGAGGCCTGGGCCCCGTCACTCAGGTCACCTTGTACGGGCTCGAAGATGTCGGTGAACTTGGTGGCCGACATCTTCTCCAGGCTCGCCTGCTGTTCCTGCTTCATCTCCGCGATGGTGTCCCGGAGCGCCTGCTCGATGTCCCCGAAGAGAACCTGGTGATCCTTGATGACCTTGCTGATGCTCTCCGCCAGCGCCTGGATCGCCTTGTTGAGCGAGGCGCCGGCGACGCCGCTGCTGTCGCCCGCCATCCGGCCGATGGCCAGGGGCTTGGTCGACGCCAGGGTGCCCGGGGTCAGCTTCCCCTCGGCGATATACGTGATCGCGTTCCCGTTCGCGTCATCCTTCATGATCTTCGACAGATCATTGGCGAACTCTTCTATGTGGTTCCTGATGAACTGGTTCAGGAATTCGGTGTCGAGAACCGTGGTCTTGGCCATGCCATTTCCCCTCCACTCGCGATGCCGCGGCAGCCGGCGGCCGGACGACCGATGCCGTCGGCCCGGCCCGGCACGGCCGGGCCGACGACATGCGGGTGACTCGGTCGGCCGTTCAGCCGCCGATCTTGACGGTCGACCAGGACTGCACCCGGCTGGCCTCGCGGCGCTGGTAGTCGCCGGAGATGTCCCCCAGGAGGGCACTGTGGGTGCTCAAGAGCTTCGAGATGTTCTCCACGGCCTGGTTCCACGCCGCCTGCACCCGGGCATAGACGTCCTTGTCGTCACCGATCCAGCTCTCCTTGAGCTCGTTGAGCTCCATCTCGAGGTTGCTGACGATGGTGGCGATGGCCTGCGACTGCTGGATCATGTCCTGCCCCGCGTTGTCCGCGTGGTTGTAGTCGACATGGATGAAGCCGTCACTGAAGTTGCTCATGTGGTCCTCGTTTTCGCCGAGTGAGTGGCAGTTCCCGGTGGGCCAGTGGGCGGGGCCCGCGGGGTGAGCGGTCGAGCGGGTGCCGGCGGCGGCGTTCACCGCAGGCGGTGGGGCCGTCAAGCGGGCGGGCCTAGGCGCTGAGGGTGGTCCCGTTGAGGGCGTCGAACACGGACGTCGAGCGGGCGTACGCCCCGTCGATCGCCTCGTTCGCCGAACCCTGCATCAACTGGTTGTCCTTGAGCGTGTTGTTGAGCTCGTCGACCATCTGGTCCATGTTCTTGAGGATGATGTCGACGTGGCCGTCCCACTGCTCCAGCAGCTTCTGGAACGCGCCGCCGTCGGCCCCCTGGTAGGCGGTGGCGAGGTTGCCCGAGGTGCTCTGCACGTCCTGCTGGCACCGGAGAACGGCGGTGAAAGCCGTCTCCAGCGCCATGATTCCGTTACGTGTCGCCCGCTCTTCTGACTGCTGAATGGCCATGGGAGGAATGCCTTTCGGTGGGAGTCACCGAGCCATGGGCGTCTACGGCCCAGGGCCGGCAACACAGTTCTGCCGGCACGTCGGATCACCGGATCATGGAGACCAGATGCTAAGCAGAAAAATCTGGCCATGGCAATTACTCACTTGCGCTCCACCAGGCCGAGTAACCCCTCCCAATAGCGCTCAATAGAGCGGCATTCCCTTTTCTCGGCCGCTCTGATGAGCACCACCCCGCAGAGGTTCGGACGGATAGGACATTCGCGGCCACCCCGGTCACCGCCGGTCAGCCCGGCATCACGTTGCGTCCCGGGAAAAGTTTGAGGTTTCCCTGAGGTGTGCGGCAGGTCGGCTCAGTCGTCCGTCGCGCGCACCGGGCAGCGCAGGCTGATCCGCGCCGTCCCGTTCTGCGCCGCGGTCGTGGAGAGGTCCGGTCCGCTGGGGAGCATGGAGAGCAACTGGGCCGGGACGGCGACACGTTCGGCATCGCCGTAACCCAGTGCCTTCAGTGCTTCCTGGGAGGTGACGCGGTACTTGATCCCGTCGTCGGTGACCGCGTACGTGGTGTCCCCCAGGACGTTGCCACCGGCTCCCACCACGTTGACGAGGGCACCTTTCCCCGGACGGACCGCCACCGCGTCCACCGCCAGGCAGGCGGGCCGGACCTGCGGCGCCGGCTCCTGCGCGGGCCGCGGCAGCGCGGCGTCCGGCAGCAGCCGCACGTCCACCGCCAGTTCGCCGTCGGCCGAGCTCACGCCCGCGCAGGCCACGGCGCCGGCGGGCACGGGGACCAATCGGGGCGGCGCGGCGGGCAGACCGGCGTCGGTGACCGCGGCGGAGGACGGGGCCAGGTGTTCGCCGAGGGCGTCGGCCCCCAGGGTGCGCACGGTGACGTCCGCACCCGCGTACGCCTTCGCGCGCGTCCGCGGGTCGCCCATCAGCAAAAGCGCCTCCGTGTCGCTGACGGGGACCAGCCCCTCCTTCAGGAGCAGGTGGTACCGCGCGGCGGAGCCGGGGACGAGCACCCGGAAGAGCTGGCCGATCCGGCTGCTCCGCCCGGCGAGCGAGGGGCCTTGTGCGCCCTGACCGGGCACTTCGAGCGCCGCCAGGTCCGACCCCTGCGGGAAGGCGTCGAGGAAGGCGGCCGAGACCGGGCGCGGGTCGGTGGCCCCGTAGCCGAGGGAGTCGGCCGCCCGGGCGGCCGCGTCGAGCCGCAGTCGCATGCCCCGCCACAGCAGGTACGGGGTCCGGTCGGGGCCTTCGACCAGGACCGCCTCCGACGCCCCGAGGCCGTGCCCACCCGGGACCCGGTCCGACCCGTCCGCCCCGATGGCGAGGACCGTGGCGGGCTGCACGACGTCCGTGCTGCGGGCGCGCAGCGCCGAACACACCAGCCAGGGGCCGGTGTCCAGGTCCGCCGGCGCGGGCAGCGCCTCGGGGCCGTCCGGGATGCCCAGGGGCGTGCCGTGCGGGGTGCCCTTGAGCGAGGAGGTGCGCACCGACTTGACCGCCAGCTCACCGCCGGCGATCAACTGGGCGGAGGCGAAGTTGCGTACTGGCCGCAACCGTCCGTCCAGGTAGAGGTACCGGGCGCCGGTCTGCTCGTCGAGGACCAGGTTCCGCGAGGATCGCCAGGTGTCGTTCCCGCCGGGTTTGACGAGCCCGAACACGAAGAAGCCGGCGCAGAGCAGCAGGGCGATGAGGACGCCGATCGCGGCGCCGCGGTTGGTGCGGCCCAGAGGGCTCTCGGGTTCGTCGGGGTCGCTCCTGAGCATGGCCGAGGCCAGCCTGCCCATGATGAACAGGTGCGCCTGTATCTGGTCGCGTTTGCTGTGCATGGTCGCCGTTCTCCGAGGTCGTCAGCCGTTGAGGCCGCGCAGATAGCCGTAGAGCCCCACCGACCAGAGCAGCAGCGGGATCAGGCTGAGGGCGGCGAGGGAGTGCAGCAGTTCGGCCGCCCGCCCCCAGTAGGGCAGCAAGCGGCGGCCGGGTACGGTCCAGGAGGCGACGACCACGACGACGGCCAGGCCCATCAGGCCGGCGGTCAGGGCGAGCCGGTCCCCTGCGTCGACCGCCCGGGCGGCCGCGAAGGTCAGCAGGACGGCGCCCCAGGCGCCCGCGGCGGTCAGCGCCAGGCGCTGCCAGACGTTGCCGAGTCCTCTGCTGTGCAGGAGCAGCAGCAGGGACAGGGCGATGACGGTGCAGATCTCGGCGGGGTCGGCGAAGACGAGCAACCCCGTCAGACAGGGCAGGCAGAGGATGCCGATCGCGCCGTAGAACGCGGTCATCCAGCCGTCCGCCAGGGCCGACCGCTCCTCGACCTGGGCGGCCGGGTAGGGGTCGATGCCCTGCTGGAGCTGCTGGACGTTGGTCGGCAGTGGCGGCATGTGCATGCCTGCCAGGCGGAACGAGAGCGAGGGGACGAAACCCCCGAACAGCACGAGGACGACCGCGACGACGTTGGACGCCTCCGCGACGCCGAGGTCCGCCAGGACCAGGCCGGCGCCGAGCGCGCCCGCGACGGCCAGGGTGGCCTGGCCCAGGAAGAGCGCCGGGTACATGCCCACCGCGGCCAGGGCGAGCACCGCCGCGCCGCCTCCGCCCGCGCAGGCGGCCAGCAGCCGGGAGCCGAACACCTCGTGGCCGTCGGCCCCGCCCAGGCCGCCGCCCGGCAACAGCCATCCGGCCAGGGCGAAGTAGGGCCCCGCCATGAGGCCGAGCAGCGCGCCCGCCCCGGAGTCGCCGACGGCGCGGGTGGCGGAGCCGGCGCCCGCGACGAGGAGCATCCCGGCGACGGCGGCGACCAGGGACCTGGCCCAGCCGGGCGCCCCCGGCAGGGCGAGGACGACCAGGCCGACGACGAGGACGACCACGGCCAGGCCGTGCAGCAGGCGCCGGCTCGCCTCGGCGGACCAGCCGTGGGGGCGCCGCTGCATGCTCGTGGAGATGCCGTCGACGAGGTCGTCGAGGTGGACCTCGGGCAGCGCCTCGGTGTGCGGCCGCAGGTAAAGCCACTCGCCGTCACGCAGCCCGAGTGAGTCCAAGGTACTCTCGGGGTCGAGCGGTGGGCCGCCGAGGCGTTGCAGTACCCAACCGCCGTGCTCCAGCCCGGACTCCGCAAGGTCCTCCCCTCCGTAGCCGATCACAGTGGGCAACAGATCGGCCACGGGGACGTCGGAGGGCACCGCCAGGTCAACGGTCCTGGCCGGCGCGCGTACGGTGAGGCGGCACAGCGAGGCCGCCTGAGTATCTGTCATGGGTGGTCACGCTCTCTGCAGACCCGGTGCGGGTGTGACGGAAGCTGGATCGGGCGCGCCGGCCAGGCTGCCGAAAGCAGCGAGAAATGTGAGCGGGGCGCGTGTTCCGTGATTTCTACGCCACCACGCGAGAATACGCAAGCGCGCTAGCCGTCCGGTTTCCCGTAGCCACCTTTCGCAATGCTTCTTTTTTCCCTACAGCAATGTCGGGCACCCCTTTCTCGTATTTCCCCGGACTTCTTTGAGGAGGCCATTCCTTGAGCGTGATCCTGTTCCGGCGGCCGGCTCGCCGTCGCGGCCCGGAACTGCCGTCCGGAGAGCTGAGTCTTCAGGAGCCACCGACCCTTCCGGAGGTCGTGCCGGACAGTTCGGCGGTGTGGACGTACCTGCCGATGGCCTTGATGTCGGTGTCGATGATGCTGATGTTCATGCGTCCGGGGATGAGCGGCGCGAGCGGCGGGTTCATGTACGTCGCGCTCGGCATGATGGTGCTGGGGTCCGCGGCGATGATGGTGGGCCAGGTGATGCGCCGCAATGCCGAACGCAAGCAGCGGACGAAGGGCGAGCGCCGCGACTACCTGCGCTACCTGGCCCAGACCCGCCGCAAGGTGCGGGCCTCGATCGGCGAGCAGCAGCGCGCGTTGGCCTGGCGGCATCCGGAGCCGGGCACGTTGTCGTCCTTCGTGCGCACCACCAGGCTCTGGGAACGCCGGGCGTCCGACGAGGACTTCGCCGAGGTGCGCATGGGGGTGGGTGACCAGCGCATCGCGATGCGGCTGACTCCGCTCGCGACGAAGCCCGTCGAGGATTTGGAGCCGCAGTCCGCGCACGCGCTGCGCAGCTTCACCCGGGCCTACTCCACGGTGCGCGACCAGCCGGTGGCCATCTATCTGCGAGCCTGGTCGAAGGTGCTCCTGCGCGGTGACGAGGAGGAGATCCGGGGCCTGGTACGCGCGTTGCTGGCACAGTTGGCGGTCTTCCACTCCCCCGACGACCTGTGGATCGCGCTGTGCGTGTCGGACGAGCGGCGGGCGGAGTGGGAGTGGGCGAAGTGGGTGCCGCACAGCCTGCACCGGCACGAGCAGGACGGGGCCGGCCCGGTCCGGCTGGTCACCTCGGCCTTCGGTGAGCTGGAGAACCTGCTGGGCCCGGAGTTCCAGGAGCGTCCCGCCGCCGACCCGGACGCGGTGCCCGGCCGGGAGGAGCCCTACATGGTGATCGTCCTGGACGGGTCCTCCGTGCCGGGCGGCCACCGCTTCGACGGCCACGGGTACCGCAATGCCGTGGTGCTGGACCTGTCGGGGGCGCTCGCCTGGAAGCCGGGGCGGACCACCCTGCGGCTGGAGGTGCTCGACGGCGCGGTGTCGCTGGTCCGTACGGACCGGGACCGCAAGGAGCAGACGGCGCTGCTGGGCCGCCCGGACCGGATGGGCCCGGCGGGGGCGGCGGCGCTGGCCCGGCTGCTGGCGCCGTACCGGATGAGCGTGGGCGGGGACGACACCAAGCCCCTCTCCAC
This sequence comes from Streptomyces sp. BK79, assembly GCF_044142145.1. Taxonomy (NCBI): domain Bacteria; kingdom Bacillati; phylum Actinomycetota; class Actinomycetes; order Kitasatosporales; family Streptomycetaceae; genus Streptomyces; species Streptomyces sp. BK79. Next base: position 99,537 of record NZ_JBHVOC010000018.1, on the reverse strand, counting down.
GGACGTGGAACTGACCGCGCTGCTGAACATCCCGGACCTGTACCGGCACGAGCCGGCCGATCTGTGGGAGCGGCACACCGGCAGTGCGCGGCTGCGGGTCCCGATCGCGGTGAGCAGTGACGGCAGGCCGCTGGAACTGGACATCAAGGAGTCGGCGCAGGGCGGTACGGGGCCGCACGGGATGCTCATCGGCGCGACCGGTTCCGGCAAGAGCGAACTGCTGCGGACGCTGGTGCTGGGGCTGGCCCTGACCAACTCCTCGGAGACCCTCAACTTCGTCCTGGTGGACTTCAAGGGCGGGGCGACCTTCCTGGGGCTGGACGAACTCCCGCACACCTCGGCGGTGATCACCAACCTGGCCGACGAGGTGTCCCTGGTCGCCCGCATGCAGGACGCCCTGCACGGCGAGCTGATGCGCCGGCAGGAGCTGCTGCGCGCGGCGGGCAACTACACCTCCGCCCTGGAGTACGAGAAGGCACGGCAGTCGGGGCTGCCGCTGCAGCCGCTGCCGAGCCTGTTCGTCGTCGTGGACGAGTTCAGTGAACTGCTGGCCGCGCACCGCGACTTCATGGAGCTGTTCGTGATGATCGGCCGGCTCGGGCGCAGCCTCGGGGTGCACCTGCTGCTGGCCTCCCAGCGGCTGGACGAGGGACGGATGCACCAGCTCGAAGGGCATCTGTCGTACCGGATCGGTCTGCGGACGTTCTCCGCGATGGAGAGCCGCGGGGTGCTGGGTGTCCCGGACGCCTACGAGCTGCCCTCGCAGCCGGGCAGCGGCTTCCTCAAGAGCGGGGTGGACGCGCTGACCCGGTTCCGGGCGGCGTACGTCTCGGGCCCGTACCGGCAGCGGCACCGCGGCCCGGCGGTGCTGGCGCAGGTGGCCCGGCAGGTGGTGCCGTGGACGGCCGACTGGGTGGTGCCGCGGACCCCGGCGGACGGCGGCCCGGGGGAGGACGGCGAGGACACCGGGTCCGGTGCGGACGCCGCCGACGACGGTGACACGCTGCTGTCGGTGGCGCTGGACCGGCTGCGGGCCTCGGGTCCACCCGCCCACCAGGTCTGGCTGCCGCCGCTCGACACACCGCCGACCCTGGACCAGATCCTGCCGCCGGTGGCTCCCGATCCACTGCACGGTCTCACCACGCCCGACTGGCCGCTGCGCGGCAGACTGACGGTGCCGGTGGGCATCGTGGACCGGCCGTTCGACCAGTTGCGCGACCTGCTCACCGTGGATCTGTCGGGGGCCGGCGGGCACCTGGCCGTCGGCGGTGGACCGCAGAGCGGCAAGAGCACGCTGCTCAGGACGGTCATCACCGCCCTGGCCCTGACGCACACACCGCGCGAGGTGCAGTTCTACTGCCTGGACTTCGGCGGCGGCACGCTCGTCGGCCTGACCGGGCTGCCGCACATGAGCGGGGTGGCGTCCCGCGTCGACAGCGAGCGGGTGGGCCGTACCCTCGCCGAGGTCAACTCGATCCTGACCCGGCGGGAGCGGTTCTTCATCGAGCAGGGCATCGACTCGATGGCCACCTACCGCCGGCGCCGTGCCGCGGGCGAGTTCCTCGACGAACCGCACGGTGACGTCTTCCTGGTCGTCGACGGCTGGTCCACCGTCCGGCAGGACTTCGACCGGCACCTGCCCACCTTCGCCGCACTCGCCGCGCGCGGACTCAACTACGGCGTGCACCTGATGATCGCGACCGCACGCTGGGTGGAGCTGTCCTCGGCGGTCCGCGACCAGATCGGCACCCGGCTCGAACTGCGCATGGGTGACCCGATGGACTCGCAGATCGACTCCCGCAAGGCGGCGACGGTACCGCGCAGCCCTGGACGCGGTCTGACCGCGGACAAGCTGCACTACCTGGCGGCACTGCCGCGCATCGACGGGGTCGAGGACGCCGAGGACCTGGCGGAGGGCGTGGCGGGGCTCGTGGCCTCGATCGCCGAGAGCTGGACGGGACCGGTGGCGCCCCAGGTGCGGATGCTGCCGGCGCGGCTGCCCCTCACCGAGCTGCCGCCGCCTCCCGCGCAGCGGCCCCTGCGGATCGCCATCGGTCTGGACGAGAACGAGCTGGAACCGGTCTGGCACGACTTCAGCGAGACTCCGCACCTGCTCGTGGTCGGCGACGACGAGTGCGGCAAGACCAACCTGCTCCGGGTGGTCGCCAAGGGCATCACCGACCGCTACACCCCGGCGGAGGCCCGGATCATGGTCGTGGACTACCGGCGCGAACTGGTGGAGGCCGTTCCCGAGGAGTACCGCATCGGGCACGCCGTCTCCTCGGACATCCTCAAGGAGCTGCTCGACGGAGCGGCCCAGGCGGTGCGCGGCCGGCTGCCGGGCGAGGACGTCTCCACGTCCCGCATGAAGCTCTGCGACTGGTGGACGGGCCCGCGGCTGTTCGTCCTGATCGACGACTACGACATGATCGGCTCCGGCCCGATGACGCAGCCGTTCGCTCCGCTGCTCGACCAGCTCGCGCTGGGCTGGGAGGTCGGACTGCACATCGTGGCGGCCCGCTCGTCCGCCGGCGCCGGCCGGGGCCTGGGCGAGCCGATGCTGCGCAAGCTGCAAGAGCTCAACACGCCCGCGCTGCTGATGTCCTGCCCGCCGAGCGAGGGCTTCCTGTTCGGCAGCGTCAAGGGCCGTGAGCTGATACCGGGCCGCGCGCTGCGCATCGCCCGCCGCAGGAGCGTCCAGGTGCAGACGCCGCTGTTGGAGGACTCCCGGTGACGACACGGGCGGGCCGGGCCGGCACCCCTCGGCCGGGCCGCGCGCACCGCCGGACACCCTGGCACGGTCACCGCGCGAGCGCGCGTCCCGGCCCCGTCCTGCCGCCCCGCCCCGAGGACGGCCGGCACCGGGCCCGCCGCCCGGTGCGCGTGCCGCACGGTGGCCGGTGGACGGGGCCGGCCTCACGAGGGGGGTGTGGCGCGGCCGGTCCGGCGGCCCGGCGGCAGCCAGCCCCTGGCCCGGCCGCGAGGTATCACCACCGCCGCCCAGGCCAGCAGCAGGACGAGTCCGGTCACGGCGCCGGCGGCGGCGAGGGCACGGTGACGGGGCGTCGGATCGGCGGCGGCGGGCAGCCGCGCGGGCGGCGCCCCGCCGGACTGGGCCCCGCGGTCGTCCGCGTCCCGCACGAGGGTCAGCGCCGCGGTGGGATCGAGCCGCGGCGGGTCCGCCGGGTAGGCGGTCTCCAGGAGCCGACGGCGGACGGCCGCACCGCTCAGCGCGGGCTGGCGGGCCCGGACCAGCGCGGCAGCGCCGGCCACCTCGGCCGCGGCCAGCGAGGCGCCGGACCCGATGTAATGGCCCGAGCCGCGCGGGCCGACGCTGACCATGCCGCTGCCCGGTGCCGCCAGGTCCGGTTCCCAGGCGGGCGGAGCGCTCTCCTGCCGGGTGCCGCCGGCGCCGAAGTCGACCACGGCCAGGGCACCGGGCGCGGCGGCCGGCCAGTAGGGGCCGGCGGGTTGCGCCCCCTGCGGGCCCAGTTCCTGGTCGGGCACGGCGTCGGGGGCCGCGGGTGCGACCACCAGCGCATTGCGGCCGTAGGCGTGGGCGACGGCGTCGGTCAGCTCCTTCCGTCCGGTGCGCAGGGTGTGGCCCACGTAGATGACCTGCGCCCCGCGGTCGGCGGCCGTGCGGATCGCGTCCGCGACGAGCGTGGCGTCGGGCACCCCGCGGTCGTCGGTGCCGCGCAGGGCGAGCACGTCCGCTGCCGGTGCGACGCCGACGACGCCGCTGCCCTTGCGCTCGGCGGCGGCGATGAGACCGGCCGCGAAGGTGCCGTGCCCGACGCAGTCGTCGCCCGCTCCGGCGATGGCCGTCACCCTGCCCGCCAGGGCGGGGGCGTCCGGGGAGACACCGGTGTCGACCACCGCCACCGTCACCCCGGCGCCCCGGGTGACGCGCTGGGCGGCGGACAGCCCGAGGGTCGTCTGCGACCAGACGGCACCGGTCGCGGTGGTCCGCGACGCGCCGGTGCAGGGCCGTCCGTCACCCAGGCGGACCGGCAGCGGCGGCAGGAGGGTGGTGCCCGGGTCCTGGCTTCGGACCCCGGCACCCGGTGCCGCGGCGGCGGGCACCGCGGTGACCGTGAGCAGCACGGCGGCGGCCACCGCACAGGACGTATGACGATATGCCAGGAAAAGTGCCATGCGCCGCATCATACGCGTGGCGCGCACCCCGTCGACCGTCAACTCGGTTGTCCGGCAATCGAGTTGCGTTTTCCACACCAGCACCAGGAGGTCTGAGGCACGTGTCACGGCAACTACTCATGGTCGGCGCGCACCGGCCGGACGGACTCCGGACGATCGGTGAGGCCCTGGCGCAGGCCCGCACCGGCGCGGTCATCCGGGTCCACCCCGGCCGGTACGCGGAGAACCTCGTCATCAGGAACCGGGTGACGATCGTCGCCGAGGGCGATCCGGGCGCGGTCGAGATCTGCCCCGGCTCGGGCACCGCCGTCACGCTCCTGGCGGATGCCGTGATGCTCAGCGGTGTGACCCTGCGCGGCCGCGACAAGGAACTCGCGGTCGTCGACATCCCGACCGGGCAGGTGGCCCTGGACTCCTGCACCGTGGTGGGCGCGGGGTGGACGGCGCTCCTGGCCCGCTCGAAGGGTTCCCTCGCCGCGCGCGGCAGTCGGGTGTCCAACCCCGGGGGCGCCGGGTTCGTGGACACCTCCGAGGCGGAGAGCGTCGTGGAGGACTGCGGGTTCGAGAACTTCGGCACCTCGGCGGTGGTGATCGGCGAGACCGGCCGGCCGTTGATCCGCGGCTGCCGCGTCCGCGGTGCGCGGGCCAACGGCGTCCTGGCCACCGGGGAGGCCACCGGCACCGTCGAGAACTGCGACATCTCCGGTACCGACAAGCCCGGTATCGCCCTGGAGGGGCACAGCTCCACCCGGGTGGTCCGGACCACCGTGCATCACACGTCGGTCGGGCTGCTGGTGACCAGCGTGGCCCGCCCCGAGATCCAGGACTGCGTCTTCGAGTCGCTCGCGGAGAACGCCGTCGTCGTCACCGGCGGCGCCGACCCGGCGCTGCGCCACTGTGTCACCCGGCGCACGAAGCTGAGCGGTCTGCTGGTCATGGACCGTTCCCGGGGCACCTACGAGAGCTGCGAGTTCCTGCGTGCCGAGGCCTCCGCCGTCCGCGTCCTGGAGGGCAGTTCGCCCCTGCTGCGGGACACAGTGGTACGGGACTGCTCCGACCCGGCCGCCGCCGTGCTGGTGGCGGACGACTCCACCGCCGAGTTCGACCGCCTGAGCGTGTCGGGGGCGGCCGCGACGGGTGTACTCGTCCGTGCCCTCGCCGACCCCCTGCTGCGCCACGCCCGGATCACCGGCTGCGGCGGGCACGGCGTGGAGGTCACCGGCGACGGCCGGGGCCGGCTGGAGCACTGCGAGATCGAGGCGGCGGCCGGGGCCGGCCTGAGGATCGACGACTACGCGGCTCCGGAGATCCACGACACGGTGGTGCGCGGTGCCGGACAGACCGGCGTACTGGTCGGCGAGCACGGTCAGGCCGTCCTGCGGGACTGCGCCGTCGAGGGAAGCGCCGACGCGGGCGTGAGCGTCGGACGCGATGCCGAGGTGACCCTGGAACGGGTCCGGGTGAGCGGGGCGAGGGCGCACGGCGTCCAGGTGCTCGCCGGGGGCCGGGGGGCGCTCACCGCCTGCGAGGTGACGGGGAGCACCGGGGACGGGGTGCGGGTGGACAGCGCCGAGACCGTCTCCGTGCTGCGCTGCGTGGTGCGTGACAACCGCGGTGCGGGCCTGCGGCAGGCGGTGGCGGGTGCCGGGCTCACCGTCGAAGCCCTCACCAGCTCCGACAACGGCGACCCGGACGCCTGGGGCGAGGACGCCGGTGCGTCGGCCGCCCCCGGTGGGGCGGGCGGGTCCGGGGAGCCGGGCTCCGACGAGGGTCCCCTGGCGGCGCTGCGGTCGCTGATCGGGCTGGAGAACGTCAAGCACCAGGTGGAGACGCTGGTCAACCTCAACCAGCTCGCCGAGCGCCGCCGCGGGCTCGGGATGCCCGTCGCCTCGATGAGCCGGCACCTGATCTTCGCCGGACCGCCGGGCACCGGCAAGACGACGGTCGCCCGGCTGTACGGCAGCATCCTGGCCGAACTGGGGGTGCTGCGCTCGGGTCACCTGGTCGAGGTGTCCCGCGCCGATCTGGTCGCGCAGGTCATCGGCGGTACGGCCATCAAGACGACCGAGGCGTTCAACCGGGCCCTGGGCGGTGTGCTGTTCATCGACGAGGCCTACACCCTCACACCCGAGGGCGGAGCCTCCAACGACTTCGGCCGCGAGGCGGTCGACACCCTGCTGAAACTGATGGAGGACCACCGCGACGACGTGGTCGTGGTCGCGGCCGGCTACTCCGGGGAGATGGAGCAGTTCCTGTCCGCCAACCCGGGTCTGGCCTCGCGCTTCACCCGCACCATCGGCTTCACCAACTACACGGTGGACGAACTCGTCACCATCACCGAGCACATGTGCGCGCGGCACCGCTACGAACTCGGGCCCCTGACCCGGGAGGCGCTGGTGCTGCGTTTCGAGGGCATGACCCGCGACGCGGCCTTCGGCAACGGCCGGGCGGCCCGCGCGGTCTTCGAGGAGATGGTCGACCGGCAGGCCTTCCGCCTCGCGGCCGCCACGGACCCCGGCGAGCGGGACCTGGTCCTGCTGCTGCCCGCGGACGTCGGGGACATGGAGGCGGCCGCCGTCGGCGGCGACGGCGCACCGGCCGCGGACGACGACGGTGACCCGATGGCCGAGCTGACCGCCATGGTGGGTCTGGAGTCCGTCAAGCACGAGGTGACCGACCTGGTCAGCCTGCTGTCCAACGCACGCCAGCGGATCGCGGCCGGCCTGCCGAGCCCTCGTATCAGTCACCATCTGGTCTTCACCGGGCCGCCCGGCACCGGCAAGACGACCGTGGCCCGGCTGTACGCCAGGCTCCTGCATTCACTGGGTGTGCTGCCCGGCTCCCGCCTGGTGGAGGTGGCCCGGGCCGATCTGGTGGGCCAGTACATCGGGCACACCGCGCAGCGCACCAAGGAGGTGTTCAACAGCGCGCTGGGCGGTGTGCTGTTCATCGACGAGGCGTACACCCTGACGCCCGAGGGCCAATCCGCCAACGACTTCGGCCGCGAGGCCGTCGACACCCTGCTGAAGCTGATGGAGGACCACCGCGACGAGGTCGTCGTCATCGTGGCGGGCTACACCGAGGAGATGGAGCGGTTCCTCGCCTCCAACCCCGGGCTCTCCTCCCGGTTCTCCAAGTTCGTCACCTTCGAGGACTACACCACGGAGCAGCTCGTCACGATCGTCTCGCGGCACGCCGCGGCGTCCGGGTACACCTGCGGCACCGACACCCTTGCCGCGCTGCGCGCCCACGTGGACGCGCTGCCCAGGGACCGCTCCTTCGGCAACGCCCGGCTGGCGCGGCAACTGCTGGAGACGATGATGACCCGGCAGGCCCGGCGGCTCGCCGCGGTCGGCTCACCGAGCGTCGAGCAGCTCACCGCGCTGCTGCCCGAGGACCTGCCCGCGACAGACGGTGGCCGGGTGCGCCCCCGGCCCGCGCCGGCGGCGGAAATACCGGTCGCGCGGTGAACCAGGGCGCCGTGCGGTCCGTTCCCCGCACGGATCGTTTTCCCCGTGAACCGTGACCTGACCGAGGAAGGAGCGCCGTGTTGCCAGCATCCGAGGCGGCGGTGGCCGTACTGGCCGGTCCCCGTCCCGTGCCCCCCGTTCCGGCGGACCGGGCGAGCCCGGACCCCGGCACCGGTCCGGGGCGGGCCCGGACCCCTCACGCCCCGGTCTCCGCCGGACCGGTGCGCCACGACGGCCCGCCGCGGCAGGACGCGGCCCGGACGGACAGGAGGAGGGACGGCATGACACAGGACCAGGGCACCGGGACGGCGCCGCCCGTGGACGTCCTGCTCGCCGCCACCGTCGCCCGGCGGTTCTACCTGGCCCAGCAGTCGAAGGTCGAGATCGCCAGGGACCTGGGCATCAGCCGGTTCAAGGTGGCCCGGTTGCTCGACGCGGCCGTCGCAAACCGCATCGTCCGCATCGACATCAGCGTCCCGGCGCAGATCGACACGGGCCTCTCCCGGCGGATGCGGGAGCGGTTCGCGCTGCGCCACGCGGTCGTCGTCGACCTGGCGCGCGAGTGCCCACCCGCCGAAGCGGCGCCCGTCCTGCCGTGGCTCGCGGAGGCGGGCGCCCGGCTGGTGACCGAACTCGCCCGGGAGGGCGATGTGATCGGCCTGGTGTGCGACCCGGTGACCGACGCGCTCACCACGGCCGTCGACCGGCTGCCCCCGTGCGAGGTGGTCCAACTGTCGGGCACCGTGGGGCCCGACCCGTTCGGCGAGGAGGCCGTGGCACCGGTGCGCCGGCTGGCCGCGGCAGCGGACGGCAGGGCCTTCACCCTCCATACGCCCTTGGTACTGCCCAACCCGCTGACGGCGTCCATCCTGGCCCGCCAGCCATCGATCGCCGACACCCTCCGGCAGTTCGGCCGGGTGACCCGGGCCGTCGTCCCGGTCGGCGGGTGGGAGGCGGGCGGCTCCGCCCTGTACGACGCGTCGACACCGGACGAACGCACGGAGTACCACGCCTGCGGGGCCCGCGCGGAAGTCTGCGGCCTGGTGCTCGACGAGGACGGCCGTACGGTGCCCACGGACATGGACAACCGCATGATCTGCGTCGACGCCGGCACCTTGCGCGCCGTCCCGGAAGTGATCGGCGTCGCCGGCGGCGCGGGCGCGCACACGGCGCTGCGGGCGGCCCTGCGGTCCGGCTGTCTGAGCGGCATCGTCACCGACGCGGAGACGGCCGTACGGGTCCTGCGTTCCCCGGGGACCCGGCCGGACGGCACCGCACCGCGGCCGGGATCCCGGCCGCCCGCTCGATGACGCCCCGTCACAACGGCGTCGGCGGCCCGCCCTCGACAGTCGGTCCGTGGCGCGGATGTCACCGCCCCCGGTCACGCACGGAGCCGGTGTGACCGCTAAGGTGGGACGGCAGGATCACGCGGTCCCGGGCCCGGGCGGAACGACGCCAGGCCCGGCGGCGATCCGTCCCGGACGGCACTCCGGGGGCGGAGCGGCACCGGACCCGCGTTCCCGCTCTTCCCTGTGGACACCGGCCCGGCACCGCCCGGACGGCCCATGGTTCCTCCCTCCCCACGGCCGTCGTGGCACCCGCACGGCCCCCTCCCTCCGCCGTCGTGACGCGTGCGGGGGCGGCCCGCCGTCGGCTCTGGTGACGGCCCGGCAGCGCGCACCCATCCGATCGAGGACAGTGATGACCGAACAGACTTCTGCCGAGACGACAGCCGAAGAGGCACCCGTGCCCACGGCCCCGGCCTCCGGCCTCGCGCCCGGCGACGACCTCGCCCAGGCCGGCGGCGCCGGCGGTGAACCGGTGGCCGACCCGCCCGGTGAGGACGGCCCGCCCGTCCCGGACGAGATCCGTGAGGCGGGCCGGCTCGCCCCGGACCACTGGCTGGGCATGGTGGACCCGACCTGGACCGGTGACGGCGAGCCCCCCGAGTGGGCCACGGTCGGCCGGTGGCGGTCGGGGCTCGACGGTGAGATCGAGGAGTGGCAGGACAACCCCGAGTACCGTCCCTCGCCGCGTGCCCTGGGCTGGCCCGAACCGGAGGACGAGGTCGATGCCGCGGTGCAGCTGGCGGCGACCGGCTACGGCCCCGGCGAGGCCGTCGCGCAGGCTCTCACCGGCCGCGAGGTCGCCGTCCTGACCGGTCCGGCGGGCACCCCGGTGACCGCCGCCACTCCCGAGGGCGAGCCCGTCGTCCCCCTGTTCACCTCTCCGGTGTTCCTGCACACCGCCGGTCGCTTCGCCTTCGAACTGGTCCGCGTCGACGACCTGCTGCCGCAGCTCCCCGAGGGACACGCGCTGTACCTCAACCCGTCCGGGCCGGTCAGCATGACCCTGGACCCGCAGGCCCTGCGCGAAGCCGCCGGCGCGGCGGGCACTGGGGAGGCGGCGGCGCCCGCCGGGGCCGACGGCGTGCCGACGACGCACCGGATCGCCACCGCCGGTTCGGACGCTCCCGGTTCGGACGCTCCCGCGACGGACCCACCCGGCGTGCCGGAAGCGGCGGAGCAGGAAGCCCGGGACACCGGTTCCACGGCGGCACCCGGCGGGTCGCAGGGGTGAAGCGCTGGTCATCCGCCCGCACGCACCGGCGCAGGGGTGCCGGTCCCGGCGCGGACGGGGCCGGACCGCCGCCGTCGGCCGTCCCGCTCGTCGAGGACGTGGACGGGCTGCTGCTGCTGCGCTCCTCCGAGGACGACTCACTCAGCCTCGCGGACCTGGCCGAGGTGGCTCGTGCGGTGGGGGTGGAACCGGAGACCGTCACCGTGCTGGTCGGCACGCCCGACGACGGCCCGGCCGGGCACGGCGTCTGGACCCGCCTCGGCACGCTCCTGGACTCGCTGCGGAACAAGGGCACGCGGCAGGTGCGGCTGGTCATGCCCGGAGCCGGGGACGACCGGGGAGAGCGCACCAGCGTGGCCCGCCGGATCGCCGACGCCTGGCACCTGGACGTCATCGCGCCCGACGGTCCAGTCCTGATCACTCCGGGTGGCACGCTGTTCGTGGACGGCGAGAGCCCGGCCGCCGGTGCCTGGTGGCACTTCCCGCCCGGCGACCGGCCCCGCAAGCTCGGTCCGCGGGCTCCCGCACCCGACTGGCAGGCCGCGCTGGGCCGGCTTCCGGCGCGGACGGACGGCGGGTGCCTGGTGGAACAGATACCCACCGGTGTGCTGATCCGTCCCGCGCAGTCCCCGCGGCCGGACCCGCGCCACCTCTGCTTCGCGATCCCCATGGACGCCGTACGGCCCACGGTGGTGGTCGGTCTCCCTCAGGCCGAGGACGTCTCGGCCGACGAGGTGGCCGCCGCCCTCGGCGCGTTGCCGGCCGCGCAGCGTGGCGCCGCGCGGCTGGCCCCCGGCGGTCGGCGGGACCTGCTGCGGCTGGCCCAGTCGGTGGCCGACATGCTCGCCGCCGAGGTGGAAGTACTCACCGGCGTACCGCTGTTGCCCGAGCACCCGGACGGGCGGACGGGCGTGAGGCCGACCGTGGTGGGCTCGGACGGGAAGCCGGGATGGCGGCCGTTCGTGGGTGCCGTCGCCTGCCGCCCGGCCGGCCCGGACGGGCAGCCGCCCCCGCTGCGGGTGGTGGAGGGACATCCGCTGCCCCTGGGCCGGCCGGGCAAGGGGACCGTGCCCCTGACGGAGCGGTGGAACGCCACTGCGACCCGGGCGGGACTGGTCGTGTGGGACAGCGGGGGGCCACCCCCGCCCCTGGCCGAACTGGCCGTGGACTCGGACACGTGCACGGTCGAACTGGGGCTTCCGGGACAGCCGGTGGACGACTCGATCCTCCCGGCGCTGACCCGGCTGCTCATCGCGTTCGGGCCGCGGGCCGCCGCGCGGGTCACGCTCCTGGTGCGGGGCAGGCTCCTCGGCGACGAGAGCGGCCTGCGCCGCCTCGCGGCCCAGCACGCCATTCCCGGCATCCGTTACATCACCTCCCTCGGCACCCGCGGCACGGTACGGCGGGACGGCGCGACCCCACGGACCGCGCCGGTGCGACACGGCACGGGCGGCCTGCGGACCGGTTCGGCGCCCGCCGCCCCGCCGCCGTCCGCGAAGCGGGAGACACGCTCCGAAGACTCCGCCGGCGACGGCGGTCACGTGCCCGCGGGAACCGCGGATCGCGGCGGGCCGGAGCGGGCCGGAGCACCGCCGCGTACGAGCGGTACCGCTCCGTCGCAGGAGGCGGTACTCGACGTGCTCTCGGGGACCGGCCCCCGGCCCGGAACCGGCGAAGGTGACGACCCGCAGCCCCGCGTGCCCCCTTCCGCCGCCTCCCCGACGGCCTCGAACCCGGCACCCGCGTCCCGGCCACGGACCACCGCGGCCGCCGACGCGGCGGCCCACCGGACCGCCGGACCGCCGGAGACAGGTTCTGGGCCGCCGGAGTTGGAGGAGATGCCCGCGCACCATGAGCCGGCCGGGCGGACGGCCGGGCCGGCCACGCCGACCCCTCGTCCCGACGGCGACGAGGAGGCCGACCCCACCGGCCGAGAGCGGTCGCCGGCCGGACCGCCCGCGGACCCGGCGGAACCGTCCCGGCACACGGACGCCGAGGAGTCGCCCGCCGGAGCCTCCCCGTCCGGCCCGGGAGCCGCCGGCCCGGCGACCGTTCCGTCCGGTCCCGCCACCACCCCGCGCCCCGCCGGCCCGGAGGTGTCCGGCGAGACGTCCCCGGCCGCCCCGAGCGAGCAGCCGGCACCCCGGCCGGCGCGGGCCCCGGCAGGCGCGGCGCCTGCCCTGCTGCCGGGCCATGTGAGCAGCGACGGCGAACGGACGGCCCTGCGCGACCTGGTCGCCGACTGGGAGCGGCACGCCGCCGCCGTGGCCCGCGTGCTCACCCGGATGCCGGCCCTGCGCGGCCAGCAGATGGAAGCGGCGCGGACCGACCTGGTGGCCGCACACGTGTACCTGACGGCGACGGAGGGCCCGCTCAGCCACCGCGAACTGGTCCGGGACCTGCGCGCCGGCGAGGGCCGGCTGACCGCCTACGCCGCCTGTCTGGCGTCGGCGCTGCGCAGGCTTCCGTCCTATCGCGGGGTGGCCCTGCGCGGCGCGGCGGCCGAGGGGGGCTGGGAGCCGCCCGAGGTGGGCCGGCTGCTCCAGGACCCGGGCCCGGTCAGCGCACTGGCCGCCACCGGCCCGCTGCCCGGCGGGACTGCCGTGGCCTACGCCGTCTGGTCCGTCACCGGACGGAAAGTGCGGCAGCTCCTGGACCACGCGGACGGTGCCCGGGAGTGCCCGGACGAGATCGTCTTCGCGCCCGGCAGCGGGTTCCGCGTGCTGGGCACGCGGGACGTGGCCGGGTCGACCACCGTCCTGCTGCGCGAACTCCCGCCCACCACGACGGTGTACGTGGACGAGGTGGCGGAGCTGAGCCAGCTCGACCGCAAGGCATTGTCCCGGCTCGAGGAGGCGCTGACGGGACCGCTCCCCGTGGAGCGGGACCAGACCTGGCCGGAGCGCTGTACCGGCCATGTGGGAGCGGAGGCGTGACCCGCCGTCTGTCCCCCGGCCCGCCGGTCCCCGCTGCGGGGCCGACGGGTGACCGAACGACCGACCTAGCCACAGGAGAACAAGTGTCACGACGTCAGACACGGTCCCCCGAGCCGTCGTCACCGCACGCGGCGGCCGGCCGCGGGGTCCCCGAGGCGGACGTCCGCCGGGCCGTCGCCATGCCCGCCGTCCCGGCGGATCCCGGCACCGCCCTGGCCCCGTCCGGTGGCGCGGCGGCCGCCTCGGCGGAGTCCGGACGGCCCGACGAACGGCAGCCGGAAGCCGCCGCGCCGGTCCCCCCGGCCACCCCGTCGCCCGCCCGCGCGAGCGGGATGGCCTCGTTGCTGGGCCGCCGGGCCGGCCGGTCGGAGAGTGCCCCGGCCGCCGAGGGCGGCACGCGGGCCCGCGCGGCGGACACGGCGGAGACCGAGGCCATGGCGGTGACAGTCCCCACCGCCACCACCGCGGCCGCGGGGAGCGGGCGGGATGATGACGACGACGGTTCCCGCGGGGGCAACCCCAAGAAGCCGTTGCTGGCCGCGGCCGGCCTGGCCGGTGTGGTCCTGATCGGGATGCCGCTGCTGATCCTGGCCACGGACGACGACGAGAAGAAGGACCGGACGGTGTCGATGGGGCAGACCGCGCCCCGGCCCGACGAGGGCGTCGTGGAGGTCCCGCAGGGCGACTACGCGCCGCAGGAACCGTCCGACGAACCCTCGGCCGAGCCCTCGGCCGTGGGCAAGAAGTCCGCGGCACCGGATGCGGCACGGAAGAAGGACGACGCCGGGGTCGGGGACGCCAAGGCGCCCGTGAGGGCGTCTCCTTCCGCCGGGGCGACGACCGACACGCGCAGGCCCTCCTCGAGAGAGGTGACGGTGCTGAAGCGTGAGACGAGCGCCCCGGCTGCCAAGGACCCCTCGGTGCGCACTTTCAAGCTGGTGAGTTCCGACACAGGCAAGTGCCTGACGGGCAGCGCAACGGCCGCGGCCCAGTTGGTGGTCCGGGCCTGCGACGGTTCCACGGCCCAGCAGTGGAAGTTCGCCAACGACGGGACGATCCGTACGAAGGGCATGTGTCTGGACCTCTACGACGGCACCAAGTCCACCGAGGCGAAGGTCGAAGTGTGGCCGTGCAACGGTGAGGCCTGGCAGCAGTTCCAGCTCAACGCCGCGGGTGAACTGGTCTCCAAGTACTCCGGGCACTGCCTGGACGTATGGCACGGGAAGTCCGACGGCACCAAGGTCACGACCTGGCTCTGCAACGGCCAGCCCAACCAGCGCTGGAGCCGCGCCTGACGCGCGGCCCCGGCCCGGACGGCCGGCGGCCCGCCGCGGGACGACACCGCGGCGGGCCGCCGGTTTGTGCTCCCCGGCCGCCGCGCACCGGCGGCGGCGCCGCTCATCCGACCTCGCCGCCCACCGCACGCGTCACCGGGACGCGCGCCGCGCGGACACCGGGGCCGAGCGCGGCGAGCACACCGACGACGCCCGCGCCCGTGAAGACCGCGAGCAGGAACACCCACGGCACACCGACCACGGCACCGGCGCCGGCGGCCGCCGCCATGCCCGCCGCGGTACCGGCGAGGACGCCCAGTCCCGCGCCCAACACCGACACCACCACCGCCTCCACCCGCAGCATCGACCGCACGTCGGCCCGAAGCAGGCCGACCGCCCGCAGCAGGCCGATCTCCCGTCCGCGTTCGAAGGCCGCCATGCTCATGGTGTTGGCCACGCCCAGCGCCGCCACGGCCACGGTGACGCTGAGCAGGGCGTACAGCACGGACAACAGTGAGCCGAAGCCCTGCCGGGCCGCCCGTGCCGCGTCCGCCCGGTCCTCGACGAGCAGCATCGGATTGCGCAGCGCCCGGTGGATCTCCGCCTTGGCGGCGCCCGTCCGTCCCGGCTCCGCCCGCACCAGCACCGCGTTCACCTCGGCCGCCGGCAGCCCGCCTCCGGTCACCGCCCGTTCCGGCAGCAACGCGGGGCCGAGGACCTCGGGACCGTCGTACACCGCGACGATCTCCCGGTCCAGCGGCGGGCCGTCGGGCGTGCCCGGGTCGGACAGCCGCCGGCCGGTGACCCGGTCGCCCACCCGCCAGCCGCGCTCCTCGGCCAGGTCCGTCGTCACCGCGATGCCGCGGGACAGGCGCGAGAGGTCACCGGAGCGCACGCGGAGGCCGACCAGGCGGCCCTCGTTCACCGCGTGCGGATCGACGGCGGCCGTCCACAGGTGGGAGCCGTCGGGCAGGCCGAAGCCCGCCTCGCGCACCGAGCCGGCCGCCGCCACGTGGGGCAGCCGCGCCACCCGGGCAGCCGTTCCGTCGCCGATCTCCGCGAAATCGACGGCGGTGATGCGCAGGTCACCGGGTACCGCCGTCCTGGCCTGCTGTTCCGCCGTGGCACCGAGCGAGGACACCGCGACGGTGACCGCGCCGACGAGCGCCACGCACACGGTGAGGGCACCGGAGGTCGCCGCCGTACGCCGCGGATCACGACGGGCGTTGGCCAGGGCCAAGGTGCCGCGCACACCGGTCAGTCGGCGCACCGGGATCCGCAGCGCGCGGGTGACGCCCCGTGCGAACAGCGGGGTGAGCAGGACCAGCCCGGCCAGCAGCACGGAGGTGGCCAGGCAGAGTACACCGAGGTCCTCACCTACCGTGACCAGCGCCGACGCGCCCAGCACCGTACAGACGCCACCGGCCCAGGAGCGGCGACGCGAGACGTCCGCCGCGACCGGCAGGCCGCTGCGCAGCGCCGCCACGGGGGCGGTGGCGGCGGCCCGCCGTGCGGGCAGCCAGGCGGAGACGGCGGTGCACCCCACGCCGAGACAGAGGGCGGTCACCAGGGGAAGCGGGGCCAGGATGTCGGGCCGGACCGCACTCGCGGGACCGGCCGCCGGACCGAACAGGGCGCCCAGCAGCATGGCCACGCCGACGCCCAGCACATGACCGACGACGGCCGCGACGGCGCCGACCACGGCCGCCTCCGCGAGCACCTGCGCCAGTACCCGGCCCCGGCCCGCGCCCACCGCGCGCAACAGGGCGTGTTCGCGGGCCCGCAGCGCGCTGAGCATGGAGAAGGTGTTGCCCACCAGGAAGACGGAGACGAACAGGACGACCCCCGCGAACAGCAGCAGGATCGTGCCGAGCTTCTTCCGGTCGGGGGCCTGTGCCGCCTCGGCGTCGAGTTCCGCGCGGGTGGCCACGTCCAGGCCGCGCGGCACGACGGCGGCCACGCGCTCCGCCAGCGCCGCCTCGGACGTGCCCCCGGCGGCCGTCAGGGTCACCGACTCGTACCGGCCGGGACCGGGTGCGAACAGGGCGCGTGCGGTGGCCGCGTCGAAGGCGGTGACCGTGCCGCCGGCCGCGGTGGCGGGGTCGTGCACGGCGAACACACCGGTCAGCCGGGCCGTGCGGACCTCACCGGCGACGACCACCCGCACCCGGTCGCCGACCCGGTACCCGGCCCGGTCCGCCGCCCACCGGTCCACGGCGACCTCGTCGGGGCCGTGCGGGCCGCGGCCGCCGGTCATCGGGTAGCGGGGATCGGCACCCCGCGCGCCGGGGAGGTGGTCCACGCCGACGTCCGCGGACGGCTCCCCGACCAGGGTGCCGTCCGGTGCCACCAGGAAGGCCCGGCCGCGCAGGGTGCCGCGGGCCGCCGCCACCCCGGGCAACCGCGCGAGCCGGCGCCGCAGGGCCTCGTCGGTCGCCGCCCGCTCCCCGGTGGCACGCACCTCCACCGACACATCGGGGCGGGAGGCCCGCTGGAGGCACTCCGCGTCCCGGGCCAGCGAGCCGGTGTAGAGCAGCGAACCGCTGACGCAGGCCACGCCGATCAGTACGACGAGGGCCGGCAGGGCGAAGCGGTGCCGGTCGCGGAGCACGGAACGCAGGACGATACGGAACATGGGGCCTTCCGGAGCCGTGGAGGGGTACGTCGGCGCCGTGGTCCGGCGGCCGGTCCGATCCTGCGTCGGACGGGTGGGCGCGCGGATCGGCCGCACGACCGAACCCCGGCCGCGGCCCCCGTAGGCTCCGTCCACATGAACCAGTTCTTCGACCTCCCCCCGGCGAGGGGCCGGCGAATCGCGGCGCTCTGCACGGCGCTGGCGCTGCTGGTCGTGGTGGCGGCCGAGGGTGCGCAGACCGGGTCCGTGCCGCTGGCGGCGGCATGGACGGTGTCCGGCGGTCTCGTCCTGGCGGCCGTCGTCGCGCGCCCGGACCGCTTCGCCGCGGTGGCCACCTCGGGGGTCACCGTCTCCTGCCTGGTGACCCTGGTGAACAGTCAGGTGGACGCGCGCGCCGAGACCACCTTCGGCCTCGTCGAGTCGGCGGCCCTGCTGCTGGTCGTGGCCCGCGCCGTACGACTGCTGCGGGCGCGGGGCGCCGTGCCACTGGCAGCGGGCGCGTTCACCGCGCTCAGCGCGCAGTTCCTGCGCTGTCCCCCGTCCGAGTACCCGGACCTGGTGTCGTTCGTGGTGCCCGTCCTCTGGTTCGGCGCCGTCCTCGGCACCGTGCTGGGTCTCTACCTGCGGCTCCTCGACCGCTACCGGAGCCGGGAGCGGACGGCCGAACTCCAGGAACAGCGGCTTGAGTACGCCCGTGACCTGCACGACTTCGTCGGCCACCACATCACCGCGATCATCGCCCAGACCAAGGCGGTGCGGTACACGACGGCGGCGGGCCGGCCGCCGTCGCCCGACGAGTTGGACGGCATGCTGGCCGCCATCGAGGACGCCGGGTCCCAGGCCATGCGGTCGATGAGGTCCATGGTCACCGTGCTGCGCGCCCCGAGCGACCAGGGCGCTGCACCGGACCCGGACGGCACACTCGACGAACTGCGCGTCCTGACCGGCCGGTTCTCCGAGACCGGTCCGCCCGCCGCCCTCGTGCTGGAACCGCGTCTCGCCGGGGGCGCCCTGCCGTCCGGCACCACCGCCACGGTGTACCGGATCGTGCGTGAGGCGCTGACCAATGTGCGCAAGCACGCGGGCCGGGCCACGGCGGTCACCGTCGACGTACGGCTGGAGGAGAGCGGTACCGAACGGCCCACCGTCGTCGTGGCGGTGACCGACGACGGGCCGGACACCGACCGGAACGTCCCGCCGACGGGTGGGTCACGGGCCGGCTTCGGCCTGACGGGTCTGGCGGAGCACGCCGCCCTGGTCGGCGGCACGGTCACCGCGGGGCCGCGGGCGGGCGTCGGCTGGATCGTCGAGGCACGCATCCCCCTCCCCGGGCCACTGGCGGACACCGGCCCGGCGGGCGGTGACCAGGTCGCCGTCGTGTCCGGCCCGGAGGCCGGGGCCGGGACGCGATGCCCGGCTGTCACCCTGGACACATGACGACCACCATCCTGATCGCGGACGACCAGCCGATGATCCGCTCCGCGTACGGCATGATCCTCGGCGCTCAGCCCGACATGGAGGTCGTCGCCTCCGTGGCCGACGGTGCGACCGCGGTGCGCGAAGCCCGGAGGCTCCGCCCGGACGTGTGTCTGCTGGACATCCGGATGCCGGGCCTGGACGGCCTGGAGGCGACCCGGCTGCTGGCCGGCCCGCAGGCGTCCGATCCGCTGCGCGTCCTCATCGCCACCACTTTCGACCTGGACGAGTACGTGTACCGGGCGCTGCGTCACGGCGCCTGCGGGTTCCTGCTGAAGGACGGGTCGCCCGCGCTGCTCGTGGAAGCGGTGCGCGCGGTGGCCGCCGACACCGCGTTGATCTCGCCGGCCGTCACGGTCCGTCTGCTGAGACACATGACCGAAGCCGGCGCCGGCACCGGCGACGGGCGGTGCGGTGCGGCGGGCACCGGTCCGCAGCCGCCGGGGCACCCGCTCACCGCGCGTGAGCTGGACGTCGTACGCCTCGTCGCCCGTGGCCGCACCAACGAGGAGGTGGCGGCCGAACTGCACGTCTCCCTGTCCACCGTCAAGACCCACCTCGGCAGCGTCCAGCGCAAGCTCGCCGCCCGGAATCGGGTGGAGATCGCCGCCTGGGCGTGGGAGAACGGCGTGTGCGCGGGCCGGTAGCGGAGCGACGGACCTCAGCCGGGGGTGACGGGGGACCACACGCCGCCGCGCCACCGGCCGTTCACCGCAGGCGGACGTAGACGGCGGTGAGCAGCGTCTGGACCGGGCGGAGGCAGACCGTGACGCAGAGCAGCGTGAGCGTCATCGCCGGCAGCACTGTCGCCGCCGCCTCGGCGGCGTACCCGTTCGAGGTGACATGGGCCAGGACCGCCTCCCGCAGAACGGGACGCAGGGGTGTGACCGCCCGCCATGCCGACAGCCAGACGGCGACGGCGACGAACGCGCCGAGTACGGCCGCGGCCAGGAACCAGGGCCAGACGCGCCGGCGCCGGACCAGTGACCAGGAGCGCCGCAGCGCGGTCCGGGCCGGCACACCGTCCACGGCGACGGCGGCGGGAGCCAGCAGGAACCCGATGCGCAGGGCGACCGGCACCGGCGCCAGCACCGACGCGAGCCCGGCCGGTGTCTCGAACGGTCCGCCCATGCGGAAGGGGGCGAGATCGGTGAACAGTTCCAGGACGGATGCCACCCCCACGGCCACCACCCCGGCGGCGAGCGTCGCCGCGAGCAGGAGGGCGGCGCGCAGGGCGTAGAGGACGAGTACGCCCGCGGCCGCGGGGCGCAGTCGCCGCCACGCCTCCCGCGCGGGCAGCCGCCGGTGGTCTTCTCCGCCGCTGACACCGGCGGCGGCGTCCGCGTGCACCACCGCACTGCCCGCGGCGACGACCAGCGCGCCGAGGGGCACAGCGAGGAGCAGGGGAGGGACGACGCCCAGCCAGTCGGGCGAGTAGGAGTCCTCGGCCGCGCGGGCGGCCAGCGCCTCGTCCCACAGCCCTTCGAACGCGGGCCGTGCCAGGGCGAACGCCAGCACGGTCATCAGCAGGCAACCGAGCCAGACACTCCCGAGGGCGCACAGGACGACGGCTGCCGACGGACTCCGGCGAGGTGGACGGACGTTCGCCTTCGGCCACATGCCCGCCGTCCCGCTCCGGTGCTTCCGGTTCTCTCGCATCGGCCCACAGGTACCACCGGGCGACGGCGCGGAAGTGCCTCGCGACGTGGGGTGAACAAGAACGGAGCAGTGTTTGGACAGCTTGTCCGACCTGCGGGGACGTCCTTCGGAGTACCGCTCTGGTTAGGCTCGCGGAGCAGCGGTCCGCCGCCCGGTCCCTCCTGTGCGACCCGGCGGCCCTCGTGCCGGAGCGGCACCGGAACCACTTCACCCCTCACCCCGGAGACCCCATGCGCAGCACCATGCACACCACACAACTGCAGATACGCCGCATCCTCGAACACGGGGCACGGGTGCACGCGAACAGCAGGGTCGTGACCGCCGGGCCCGGGGGCGCACGGTACGAAGAGGTGAGCTACGCGCGGACCGCGCGCAACGCCGCCCGGCTCGCGAACGCCCTGCGCGCCCTGGGCGTGGGCGAGGGTGATCCGGTCGCCACCTTCATGTGGAACAACCAGCAGCACGTCGAGGCATACTTCGCCGTACCGGCGATGGGCGCCGTCGTGCATCCGCTG
Organism: Streptomyces sp. BK79; assembly: GCF_044142145.1. Classification (NCBI taxonomy): domain Bacteria; kingdom Bacillati; phylum Actinomycetota; class Actinomycetes; order Kitasatosporales; family Streptomycetaceae; genus Streptomyces; species Streptomyces sp. BK79. The sequence goes on along the minus strand of NZ_JBHVOC010000018.1, from coordinate 78,834 downwards.
AACATCCGGCTGCCCGCGGAACAGCTCATCCACATCGCGCGTCACGCCGGGGACGCCTACGTGATCGTCGACCACTCGCTGGTGCCGTCCTTCCTGCCCCTGCTGCCGCACCTGGAAGCGGTGCGGCACGTCATCGTGAACGGGCCCGCCGACCTGGCCGCACTGCGGGAAGCCGCAGCGGGAGCCGAAGTGCACGACTACCGGGCGCTGTTGGACGCAGCCGCGGACACCTACGACTGGCCGGACCTCGACGAGCGGTCCGCGGCCGCCATGTGCTACACCTCCGGGACCACCGGCCGCCCCAAGGGCGTCGTCTACAGTCACCGGTCGGTCTACCTCCACTCGGTCGAGGCGTGTCTGCCCGACGCGTTCGCTCTCTCCCGGGAGGACATGGCGCTGGCCGTCGTCCCGCAGTTCCACGTGCTGGCGTGGAGCCTCCCCTACGCGGCGTTCCTCACCGGAGCCTCGCTGGCGCTCCCCGACCGGTTCCTGGCGGCCGCGCCGCTCGCTGCCTTCATCGCCGAGGCACGGCCGACGAAGGGCGCCGGCGTCCCGACGATCTGGGGCGCCCTCCTGCGCCACGCCGAGGAGAACCCCGAGACCGACCTGTCGTCCCTGCGGGAGATCGTGGCCGGAGGCGCCGCCGTCCCCGCGTCCATGGTGCGGGCCTACGCGCACCGGCACGGCATCGCCCTGTTGCAGGCATGGGGCATGACGGAGACCTCACCGCTCGGCTCCTTCTACCGGCCGGGCGGCCCGCACAGCGCCGGGGCGCCGGTGACCCAGGGCCGTTTCACCCCGTCCGTGGAGGCCAGGCTGGTCGGCGCCGACGGACAGGAGCTGCCCTGGGACGGGCAGGCCGTGGGCGAACTGCAGGTGCGGGGGCCCTGGGTGACCGCCTCCTACCACGGGGACGACGAGACACACGGCAGCGCGTTCGACGACGGCTGGCTCCGGACCGGTGACGTGGGACGCATCCTCGACGACGGCCAGCTCGATCTGACCGACCGGCTCAAGGACGTCATCAAGTCGGGCGGTGAGTGGATCTCCTCCCTCGCGCTGGAGAACCACCTCACGGAGCATCCCGCGGTGGTCGAGGCCTGCGTGGTCGGCGTACCCGACGACACCTGGGGGGAACGCCCCCTGGCGTGCGTCGTCCTGGGAGCGGAGCCCGTGGATGCCGCGCTGCTCAAGACGTTCCTCACCGAGCGGCTGGAACAGCGCTGGCAGGTGCCCGAGTACTGGTCCTTCCTGTCGTCGATCCCCAGGAACTCCACCGGGAAGCACGACAAGCGGGAGATCCGCGAGCGGCACCGGAACGCCGCACTGACCGTCATCACCGTCTGAGAGGGAGACATCATGGTCGCCGTCGTCGTCATGCCCGAGCCCGGCGCGTCGCTGGAGCTGCGGGACGTCGATCCGCCCGCTCTCGAACCGGGCGGCATTCTCCTGCGGACTCTGGGCAGCGAAGTCTGCGGGACCGACGCGCACCTGTGGCAGGGGCAGCTCGCGGGAGTCCCCTACCCCATCATCCCGGGACACGTCAGTGTCGGCCGCGTCGCCGCCCTCGACGCCCGCGCGGGCACACCGCGGGACGTGTCCGGGGCACCCCTCGCCATCGGCCAGGTGGTCACCTTCCTCGACGTGTACGGAACGTGCGGCCGCTGCTGGTACTGCACCGTGGGCCACGCCACCACGCGCTGCCCCGAACGCAAGGTGTACGGCGTGACCCTGTCGGCGGACGACGGACTGTACGGCGGCTGGGCGGAGCAGATCCACCTGAAGCCGGGGGTGCATGTGGTTCCGCTCCCCGATGAACTCGGTTGGCGGGAGTTCCTGGCCGGCGGGTGCGGCATGCCCACGGCCCTGCACGCGGTCACCCTCGCGGACATCGCCTTCGGTGACACCGTGGTGATCCAGGGTGCCGGTCCGGTGGGCCTGTGTGCCGCCGTACTCGCCCAGTTGCGGGGGGCGGGCCGGGTCGTGGTGGTGGGCGGGCCCGAGGTGCGGCTGCGCACGGCGTCCCGGTTCGGGGCCGACGCCGTCATCGACATCACCCGCACCACCGTCGACGAACGCCGGGAAGCGGTGCTGGAGTTGACGGGAGGGCGGGGCGCCGACGTCACGATCGAGGCGACGGGCGTCGCCGACGCGGTCCCCGAGGGTATGCGCCTGACCCGGGACGCGGGACGGTACGTGGTCGTCGGACAGTACACGGACGCGGGTGCCGCGTCCTTCAATCCGCATCTCGACCTGAACCAGAAGCACCTCGACGTCCGGGGCTGCTGGGGAAGCGACGCGGGTCACCTGTACCGGGCCGTCCAGGTGATGGCCCGCTACCGTGACCGGTTCCGCTGGACCGAGCTGATCAGCCGGGAGTACTCCCTGGCGGAGGCGCAGAACGCGCTGGAGGACGTGACCGGGCAGCGCGTCGTGAAGGCACTCGTCGTGCCCTGAGCCGCGGAGGAACACCAGTACGGGCCGGCGCTGTGTGCGCCGGCCCGTACCGTGCCGGGTCCGGGGCGGACGACCGCCCCGGCCGTCAGTACTGCGGAAGCCGCCCGGTGCTCGCCCAGTGCTCCATCACGGGCTTCGCGCCGGGGTGCGCCAGCTCGATGCTGATGCCGGTGGCGTCACGGGACGTGATGGCGGCGATCGGATCGGAGTCGGCGTCCATCCGTATGACGGCGTCCATGGTGAAGCCCTGTTCCGTCAGCCGCGCAAGGCGCTGGGCCATTTCCGGCTCCCAGCAGGCGTAGTACATCAGCGCTCCGGCGCGGTCCGGTCCGAAGACGCCGTCACCCGTCGCTTCGATCAGCTCGACGTAGGGCTCGCGCGTGCGGGAGATCGCCTGGCGCTGGCGGAAGGGGGTGTGCACCACGTCGCCCTCCACCTGGTGAGGGCTCTCGGTCCAGGCCGCCTCGGTGAACGGCACCCCGAGCACCGCGGTGCACCGCTCGATCGCCGCGTCGATGTCCGGTACGACCATGCCCACGTGGTAGTAGGACTCGGGCAGCCGGCCGCCACCGTGTTCGCGTTCCACCCGGTCGGCCCACTCGTCCCGTAGCGCGGCACCCACGTAACAGAGCCGGGTACCGCAGAGGTCGGGCTCCGTGACGATCATGGCCGGCGGCGCGTCGGGGCCGATCGCGTAGGTCGCGGTGATCCCCACGCCCTGCGCTCGCAGATGCCGCAGCCGTGCTTCCGTGTCCTCTTCCCACCAGCCCCAATAGGCGAGGGAACCCACCTGGCTCCTCGCGTAGACACCCTCTTCCCGGTCCTGTACCTCGACGAGCACGAAGTAGGGCTCCTGCGTGAGGGAGACACACGTCCGCACGGTCTCCTGTGTGACCCCGCCGGTCCCGCGTACATACGGGAAGACACTGGTCACAGGCGTGGTGAAGGCGACACCGAAAACCTCGGCGAACCGCTTCACCGCCGCTTCCATGTCGTCGACGACCAAGGCCGTGTGGGAGAAGGAGAACGGCAGCTCGGCCGCCGCTTCCTCGTTCGTCGTGCCAGTCATGTCCGCACCTGTCCTGTGTGAGATCGAGCACCGTGCATGGGTCAGCCCGTCCGCCCGGACGGCAGGACGGGCTGGGTGGAGCCTAGGTTTCGCGCACCACGGCCGACCAGGTCATCTGGGGCTCAGTGCGCGCTCACCTCTGCTCAGGCGGGCAGGTGTCACATGGCCCGCACCATGGTGTGGGTGTCGAGGACGGTCTCGAAGTGGACGGGCACACCGTGCTCGAAGCGCCAGACGTGGGCGAAGCGAGTCCGCATCGCCTTGCCCGTGGACAGGTTGGTGCCGCTGTAGTGCCCCAGCGCCACGACCGTCTCCTCGGCGGCGATGACCTCGGCGGGCTCCACGGCGAAGCCCTCCCACTCCGTGACGAAACGAGCGAAGACGTTGTTCAGGACCGCCTCCCGGCCCCGATAGGTGCCTCCGTAGTGCAGGCCCGGCGGGACGACCCACTGGATGTCCTCGTACAGTCGGGTGAGCAATCCCTCGACATCTCCCTGGGCGAGGCGGTCGTACAGTCCGCGCACGACGGCGCCGGTGTCGGTGTTCGGTCGAGCGGCAGTGTTCATCAGTGTTCTCCGGGGCAGGTGAGCGGTCGGGCCGCCGCGCGGCACGTCGTGTTCCGCGCTCCGCCCATCCTCACGGGCCAGGAGTCCCGGCACATCGGCTGATCGACCTATGCGCGGGGCGGTGACGGTTGCCGGTGGGCTCAGGACAGGCGTTAGCCTCTGGCGGATGGAGACGATTCGGGTCGCGGAGATACTGGCGGCGTTCTCCCTCACCACCGACATGGCGGCCGGCATGCCCGTGGAGAAAGGGCTGCGCACCTGCGCGGTAGCCACCGTGTTCGCGCGGGACGTGCTCGGCGCGGGAGCGGACACGTGCCGGACCGTCTACGAGACGGCCCTGCTGCGTTCGGTCGGCTGCACGTCCTACGCCCCGGAGCTGGCGGCCCTCTTCGGTGACGAGGTCGCGTTCCAGCGCGCGCTGAAACACCTCGACCCGGCCGACGGGACGCCGATGGCCGAGCAGTTGTACCGGCTGGGCGGGTGGACCCGACAGGCCGCACACCAACTGACCGGTGTCCTGGCCGAGGTACTGCCGAGCGCCGGCGTGGAAGCCATGCGCAACGGCTGTGAGACGAGCCGGGTGCTCGGCAAAGGGCTGGGGCTGGGCACAGGTACCCTCGCGGCGTTGGACGACGTCTACGAACGCTGGGACGGGCTCGGCATCCCGCACGGCCGGAAGGGCCCGTGCCTGCCCCTGGCCGCGCGTGTCGTCCACGTCGCCGAGCAGGCCGTACTGGCCCATGCCACGGGCGGGGCGCCGGCGGCGGCACTCGAAGTGGCGCGGCGGGCCGGGGGACATCTCGATCCCGGCCTCGCCTCGGCGTTCACGGAGGCGGCGGACACCGTGCTGGCTCCCCTCCGCGTGCCGGACGCCCTCGCCGCCGTCCTGGCGCTCGAACCCCGGCCGCACGCCACGGTGCCGGCCGCGGACATCGCCGGACTGTGCGCGCTGCTCGGCAGGTTCGTCGATCTCAAGAGCCGGTGGCTGATCGGCCACAGTGAGCACGTCGCCGGCCTGGCGGCCGGGGCCGCCAGGCTGGCCGGCATGGCGCCGGACGAGGTCGAGCGGCTGCGGTGCGCCGCCCTCCTGCACGATCTCGGGCGGGCGACGGTCTCCGCCGGCGTATGGGACAGCGCACACCCGCTGACCACGGCCGACACCGAGCGCGTGCGGCTCCACGCGTACTGGACGCAGCGGACGCTGGAGCGCATACCGCTGCTCGCCCCACTGGCCGCCCTGGCCTCCTCCCACCACGAGCGCATGGACGGCAGCGGTTACCACCGCGGCACGAGCGCGCCGCACCAGTCTCAGGCCGGTCGTATCCTCGCCGCGGCCGATGTCTTCGCCGCGCTCACCGAACCGAGGGCGCACCGGGACGCCCACTCGCCCGAGGCCGCCGCCACCCTGCTCCGAGGCCAGGCCGCGGCGGGTGAGCTGGACCCCGGCGCGTGTGCTCTCGTCCTGCGCGCGGCCGGCCTGAGGTCGGACCGCCCCGGTCATCCGGCCGGGCTGACGGACCGTGAGGTCGAGGTGCTGAAGCTGGCCGCCAGAGGGCTGACCAACCAGCGGATCGGTGAGCGCCTGTCCATCTCGGACCGCACGGTCGGCCACCATCTGGCGCACATCTACGACAAGACCGGACGGCGCACCCGCGCCGGGGTGGCCGTCTTCGCCATGGAACACCAATTGCTGCCGTAGCGCCGACGGTGTTCTCCGTCGGCGTCAGGCCCTGCGGGCCGGTGCGGGCACGCGGACCATGGTGAAGGCCGTCCGGCGGCGCACGCGGAACCCCAGGGACTCGTACAGCCGCACGGCCCGTATGTTGTCGGCCGTCACATGGAGGAAGGAGCGGTCGCCGCGGTTGCGGGCACCGGCCACGACGGCGCGGACGAGCCGGGCGGCGAGGCCCTGTCCCCGGTGGGTGGCGGCGGTGCAGACGGCGCTCGTCTCCGCCCAGCCGGGCGGACGCAGCCGTTCACCCGCCATGGCCACGAGCTCGCCGCCCCGGCGGATGCCGTAATACGTGCCGAGTTCGATGGTCCGTGGGTGGAAGGGGCCGGGGCGGGTCCGCTCGGCGAGGGCGAGCATCTCCTGTACGTCCGCGGCCCCCAGCCGGAGCACTTCCTGGTGGGGGACCGCGGACGCGTCGTCGTGGTCCTCCAGGACCATCTGGAAACCTTCGAGCCGCCACTCGACGCCCCAGCCGGCCGGTGGCACGGCCGCCGAGGCGGGAAGGAGGGCACGGTTGCCAGGACCGGCGAGCGCGGCGAGGTCTTCCCAGTCCGCCGCGACGGGATCGTCGGGCAGAGCCACGAACCACGACACCTCACGCGGGTAGCGGAGCACGCGTCCCCGGCGCTCCGCGAAGCGGGCGTGGGGCCCGGTCAGGGAGGCGAGGGCCGGGTTGTCGAGTCGGTGGTCCGTGACCTGTCGCATGGGAACCTCGCTGGGTGGGTGTGATCACTCCGGTCCCGGGACGCTAACGCGCGGACGCGGACAACGGTCAGCCGCTTGCTGTCCATCTTCTGCTCACGCGCGGGACGTCGGCCGGGCGGGGTCAGCGGCCCACGTGGTGGCCGCCCTCCGCCGGGAGCACGGCCCCGGTGGTCCAACGGCTCTCGTCGGAGAGCAGGAACAGGGCGGCACGTGCCATGTCGTCGGCCGGGGCCACGTGGTTCATCGGTGACATGGCGGCGAGGTGATCCTGCGTCTCGGCCGGAAGCATCTCCCACATCTCGGTGCGTGTGGAGCCCGGCGCGAGGGCGTTGACGCGCACGTTGTGGGCGGCGAGTTCCAGGGCCGCGCTCTTGGTGAGTCCGTTGACCGCCCACTTGGAAGCCACATACTCGGAGATGCCCGCCACGCCGACCATGCCGCCGATGGAGGAGACGTTGACGATCGATCCGCCGCCGTGGGCGAGCATGGCGCGGACCTCGTACTTCATCGAGAGGAAGACGCCCTTGGCGTTGACCTCCATGACCCGGTCGTAGACGTCGGTGGGCTTGTCGTGGACGGGGGTGCCGTCACTGGTCACGCCGGCGGCGTTCAACGCACCGTCGAGGCGACCGAACCGGTGGACGGCGGCCGTGACCGCCGCCTCGACGGAGGCTTCGTCGGTCACGTCGAGGGGAACGGCGAGCACCTCGGCGGTCCCCGTCGACAACTCGGCGGCCAGCTTCTCCAGACGGTCGACACGCCGTGCGCCGGCGACGACGGTCGCTCCCTCGGCGGCGAAGCGCCGCACGGCGGCCTCGCCCATGCCGGCGGACGCGCCGGTGACCAGGATGACCTTGCCCTCCAGGCGCCGGGCCCGGAGCGTGAGCGGCGCGGGATTGTGGTTGGGTCGCGTGTTCATGGCAGGTGACTCCCGATGAGGTGACGTACGGCGTGGTGACCGTGAAGGCGTGCGGCGGCTGTGATGACCGCCGCCCCCGACGATGGGGCTCGCGTCGGCCCGACACCAGAGGCCGCGTCAGGCTAGGACCGACAGGGCGACCCTCACCCGTGCGATCCGGGTGACCATGGAGTCATGGAACGCCAAGAACTCGCCCGATGTCTGCGCGGCTGGCGCGACCGCCTCACTCCAGCAAGCGTCGGGCTGCCCACGGGAGGACGTCGACGCGCTCCCGGCCTCCGGCGCGCCGAGGTCGCGCTGCTCGCCGGTCTCTCTGTGGACTACCTCGCCCGTCTCGAACAGGGACGGGCGGGCAACCCCTCCCCGTCGGTGGTGGAGTCCCTGGCCCGGGCGCTGCGCCTGTCCCACGACGAGAACGCGTACCTGTTCCGGCTCGCGGGGCACGCCGATCCGCGCGTCAACGGCGTCAGCAGGCACATGGCGCCCGGGGTGCGGCGCATGCTGGACCGGATGACCGACACCCCGATCCTCGTGCTGGACGCCGCCTGGCAGGTGGTCGCCGCCAACCCACTGCTCATCGCCTTGCTCGGGGAGCTGTCCGCAGGTCCGGCACGTGACCAGAACCTTTTGTGGCGGCACTTCACCGGTGTCCCGTCGCGGGTCGTCAACACCGCCGAGCAGGACGCCGCTTTCGAGTCCGCGGCCGCCGCCGACCTGCGTGCCGCCGCCGGGCGGTACCCGGACGATCCGCTGCTGCGCGGCCTCATCCTCGACCTGCGGAGGGTGAGTCCCCGGTTCGAGTCCCGGTGGCAGGAGCGCGCAGTGGCCCGCCACGCCTCCAGCCGCAAGACGATCCGCCACCCGCAGGTGGGCCCCCTGACCCTCGACTGCGACGTGCTCACCGTCGAGGGCAGTGATCTGCGTGCCGTTCTCTACACGGCTGTTCCCGGGTCGTCGGATGACGACACGCTCGCACTGCTGCGGACCATCGGGACCCAGTTCTCGGCAAGCCCGTCGTAGGGACGGCTCGCGGCTGGGCCGGCGGGAGTCCGCGCGACGAGGAGGGGAAGGCCCAACCGCGCCAGTCCGGTCAACGCGTCCAGGGGGTCGGGCTTGAGCCGGCCCGGGGTTCGTCCTCGCACCCGCCCGGACCAGCAGAGCCATACTGACCCCGTGGGGGGGGCGGGGCGGCCGGCAGGAGGGTGACGCGGCGCGCGGCCCGGTCTCCGGCGCACCTCATGACGCACCGCCCCAAGCAGCGCGGCCGCGGCCTCGGCCAGCGCCCCGCCCGGCGGCCTCCGGCCCTACGACGACCATGCGCCCGGCCGCTCCGTCGATGAGCAGCAGCGACCGGGAGGCCCGCCGTTCGGGTGCCGACGGGCCGCCCTCGGCCCACAGGGTGGTGAGCAAGCCCAGCAGCCACCGCCTCTCCCTCCGGACGGCCTGACGCACAGGACGTGGGAGGTCGACCCGTTCGGTCGTGACGTCGGGGAAAGCTCGGCCCCGTCCGCCCCTGGGTCACTTGGTCTCGTACCGGTGTGCCAGCCACGAGAACACCGCCTGCGGGCGAGCGGCGGAATCTTCCGCACCTGCCGTCTTGGCGACGGCGTCCACGCCGGTGAGGCCGAGGCCGCGGCCGCGGAAGACCTCCCCGGCACTTCCGGTGAGTTGGCTGCGGGCACTCCTTCGAGGACCCCTGAGACTCAACTCGCCAGTGAGGCAAGGTTGCCGCAGCGCGCCGCTTGCTCCCGCGCCTTCTCGGCCAGCACGACGTGGATCAGCACCTCGCACATCCGCAGCCCGTCGGCCATGGGTGTCATGTAGGGCCGGGTGCGGAGCCACTGGAACGCGGACGTGGCCTGGCTGCCCACGGCGGCCCGCAGGCACCCCTCCGTGACGACCCCCGCGGCGGCGGCGACCGCCAGTGTCCTGCGGTGCAGGGCCGTCGGCGCCGGACCGACGAGGCGGCCGAACAGGAACGCCGTGGTGGAAGGGCCGGGGGCCCACGTCCCCGTCGCCCCCGCGGACGGAACGGGACGTGCCAGCGCGTCGGCCGCGGCGGCACGCAGGGCGAGCGGGTGGCCGGCCGCGAACGCCTTGACCGGGGTGCGCAGCGGCCGTGGCACGTGGAGGCCGTCGAGGAGACGGTCCGCCTCGTGGTCCGTCAGGCGGGCGAGCCGGTGCGTACGGGCATGGCGGGCCCACCCGGGATCAGCGGTCCAGGCCGGGTCCGGTCGTCGGCGGCCGGCGAGGACGACCACCGCGTCCTCCGACAGGGACGGCAGGAGACACTCCCGCAGCCACGGTTCGAGGCCCTCGCACCGGTCCACCTGGTCGACGAGCAGCACCGGACCGGTCAGGTCCTGGATGTCGCCGAGGGCGGCCGACAGAGCACGCGGGGTGCCGAAGCGGCTTCCGTCGGCCTCGCGGACCGTTCTGCCGGCTTCGGCCGCGTCGAGCGCGAACCGCCTCAGCAGCGCGCTCTTCCCGGCACCGGTCATCGCGTACAGGTACTGCACCGCCGGCGCTTCGCGGTGACCGCGAAGCGCCGAGCGGAACACCGCCCGCTCCCTCGCCCTGCCGACGAACGGGGATTCCGGAGCGTCCGGGAGACCGTCGTGGACCGCCACACCACCCGGGGGGCACACAGGTTGTTCCGTCATGTGCACTGGATCACTCACCTGTAAGGGCCGGCAGGGGATTCACGCGGTCAGTCCGCCTCTCCCCCGCGAGCGCTCGTCATGCGGTCATTCCTTCGTCCCGATGGCGTCCACCGGCCGGGCGCGAAGCATCAGACGGCTGGGCAGCATCGCCCCGGCCACCGCCAGCAGACCCGTCGCGCCGACGATGAGGAGCCAGCCCGCCACCGGCACCGTGGGCATCGGCCCGCCCGTCAGGGCGAGCGCCACCAACGCCAGCGGCGGAACGGCGAGAAGCGTCCCCAGGGCCGCTCCGACGACCACCACCGCGCCGCTCTCCCGGCGCACCATCCCGAGCAGTTGCGCGCGGGTGGCGCCGGTCAGCCGCAGCAGGGCGAACTCCCGCCGCCGGGCGGCGGTGTTCATCGCCTGGGTGTTGACGACGGTGAGCGCGGTGTAGGCGATGATCAGACCGACCACCACGTAGTTCACCCACGCCATCGCCCGCTGCTCCGCCACCAGGTCGTCCGCCGCCAGCGCGCCGCTCAGTGCCGTACCCGGGTAGGCGTGGGCCAGCTTGGAGAGCTGACCCGCGACATCGCCGGTTCCGGACTCGGTCCGGACCAGTACCGACTGGTCCACGCCCGCGGTGGTGTGCGAGAGCAGCAGATCGTGGTCGAAGGTGAGGTCGGCGAAGCCGAGCCCGCGGCCGTACACGGCGATCACCTCGCCCGTGAAGGGTGTGCCGTCACCGAGATACAGGTGGGCCCGGTCCCCGACGCCCAGCCCGAGCCACGATGCCGCCGTCGTGCTGAGGGCGACCGTGTTCGGAGCGAGGGCCGAGAGGTCGCCGTCGCGGGCCTCCAGGTCGATCGTGGCGGACAGGGCGGACGGCTGGAGGCCCTGCGCGGTGAGGGAGACGGTCTCCTCCGTGCCGAGCAGGGAGCCCACGCCCACGGCCTTGGAACGGACGATTCCGGTGGCGGCCGACACCCCGGGCAGTGCCGCGGCCCGGCGCGCCAGGTCCGGGGACACCCCGTCGGTGGAGGTCAGCACCTGGTCGGCCACCGTGCCCGAGCGGATCTCCTGGGCGGACCGGTCGAGTTGGGTGGTCTGGGTGAAGACGACGGTCGCGGCGAAGGACACCGCCAGGATCAGCGGGGTGACGGCCGCCGCCGTCCGGGCGGCGCGCGCCCGGGAGTTGGCCGCCGCCAGCCAGCCGGCGGCACCGGTGCGCAGCAGCAGCGGGGCGAGCAGAGCGGTCGCGGCGCGGGACAGCAGCGGGCCGAGGACCGCTGCCGCTATCACGAGCAGCAGGACCAGCGAATTGGCCATGCCCACCAAGGTCATGAAGTCGGTGCGGTAGGCCAGGCCCAGGCCCAGTACGGAGGCCGCCAGGGCGAGCAGCACCCCGCCGGTCACCAGTCGCCCGCGGCCCAGGCGGTCGGGTTCGCCCGCCGCCTCCCTGAGGGCCTCGGTGGGGCGCACGCGCGCTGCCCGCCGGGCGGCGAACCACGCTGCACCCACCGCGGTCAGGACGGTGGCCGTCACCGCGGTGAGGAAGGGCAACGGCCCGACCACCGGCTGGAAGTCCGGCGGCACGATGCCGCGTCCGGCGAACTGGCCACTGAGCCAGTACACGACGCCGATGCCGAGCGGGCAGCCCAGCACCCCGGCGGCCAGTCCGGCCACGGCGGACTCCGCGGCGATCATGCGGTGGAGCTGCCGCGGGGTGGTGCCGATCGCGCGCAGCAGTGCCATCTCCCGCCGGCGGTGCCGGATGGCGAGCGACGTCGTCGCGCACAGGACGAAGACGGCCACGAGCATGACGTTGCCGCCGATCGCCGTGGCCAGCTCCACCAGGGTGGCCGCGCCGACCGCCACGTCGGTGAACTCCGCCTTGCCCCGCCCGCCGCCCGTGTACACGGACGCGTCGGTGTCCTTCAGCGTCTTCTCGATCTGCGCGGCGATCCGCTCCGCCGGGATGCCGGGGGCGGTGAGGACGCCGAACGCGTCTACCGACGTGCGCGCGGCCGGTGCCAGCTCCTCGACCGCGGCCGCGGAGGCGAAGAGCACCGACTGCCGGGGCGTTCGGCCCCCGTCGAGGGTCACCAGGCCGGTGACCTCGAAGGTGAGCGGCGTGGCCGTCGACATCAGCCGGACGTCATCGCCGACGCGGAGCCCGGCCCGCTCGGCGAGGTCGGTGTCCAGGACGGCCTGGCGGGAGCCCTCGGGGCGGTGCCCCTCGGTGAGACGGAACCCGCCCAGGACGCGGCTCTCCCAGGTGTGCGCCTGGGGCACGGCACCGTTCGCGCCGGTGACGGAGCGGTCTCCGGCCAGCAGACGCACCGTCGCACGGCGGTCCGGCACCACCGAGGTGACACCGTCGAGTGCGGCGATGTCGTCGGCCAGGGAGGCGTCGAGACGGGGCCGTTCGGTGAGGGCCTGCGCGCTCCGGTAAGGGGACCCGTCCGCTGACTTGACCTCGAGCTCCACGGACGGGCTCGCGGCCACGATCACCGGTGCCTTGTCGTACCGTTCCGGCGGGAGCGCGGAGCGCAGCCCCGATTCGAGGAGCACCCCGCAGGCGCTCACCACGGCCGCCGCCAGCAACAGGGCCGTGAACGTTGCGGCGAAGGCACCCGCGCGCGACCGCAGGGTCGCCAGGGCGAGACGCAGCATCAGTACTTCCTCCGCAGCTCACTCATGACGCTCGTGATCCGGGCCACGGAGGGTGCGTCGACGGAGTCGACCACTCGGCCGGCGGCCAGGAAGAGCACCCGGTCCGTGCGCTGGGCGGCGGCCGGATCGTGGGTGACCATCACCACGGTCTGGTGCAGGTCGGTCACCGCCTGCCGGAGCAGGGCGAGTATCTCCTCGGCCGTGTCGGGGTCGAGTGCGCCCGTCGGCTCGTCAGCGAAGATCACCTCGGGTCGGGTGATGAGGGCGCGAGCGATGGCGACGCGTTGCTGCTGGCCCCCGGAGAGTTCGGCGGGGCGGCGGTCCAGGAGGTCCGCGAGGCCCACGGAGGTCGCGATGCCGTGCAACGTCCCTTTCTCGGCCCGGGTCCCGGCCAGCCGCAGGGGGAGGGTGATGTTCTGCTCCACGGTGAGGGAGGGCAGCAGGTTGAACGCCTGGAAGACGAAGCCGATCCGGGTCCGGCGGAACTCCGTGAGCTGTCGTTCCCCGAGGTCCCCCAAGTTCTGCCCGCCGAGCTGCACCACTCCGGACGTCGGCTGATCGAGTCCGGCGGCACAGTGCAGGAAGGTGCTCTTGCCCGAGCCCGAAGGGCCCATGACGGCGGTGAACGTGCCGGCGGTGATGCCGGTGCTGACCTGTTCCAGTGCGACGACCGCGGACGGTCCCCGGCCGTAGGCCTTGGTCACCTGTGTGAGTCGTACGGCGCTGCGGGTGGGGTCGATTCCGATGGGCGCGCCGGGGGGTGTTCTGCGGCTGCGTACTCCGAGCATGCGGGGACCTTCGATCGGTGCGGTCAGTGGTATCCACAGTCCACCGGCACGTCGCGGCAGAATCCTCCGTCCCGGTGTCTATACGGCGCCTCCGCCACGCAGACGACAGGGCTGTCGGCCTCCGCCGTACGGAGGAGAGAGACAGGCGTCCGGGCACACCCGGAGAATCCGAGTTCCTCCTCCAGGAGGGAACCGTCGAAAGGACCGCGCACCGTGTTCCTCGGAGCCGACGAGAGGCTGACGGGCCACCAGGGGTGAGCAGCGAGTGAGCAGAATACGAACAGGACCGACAGGGTCAGCAGGCGCGCACGACCTTCGAAAGCCCACTCGTGCCCGATATGATGTGCAGCCGCCTATCGGCCAGTTCCGTCATGCAGCAAAAAGGAAGAGAAGCACACATGGACGTCCTCACAGGCCTTCTCGCGATTCTCGTGGGCTTTACAACCATGGCGGCGCTGGAGAACCGAGGGCGTCGGCTGGATCGGCGAATCACGCGCCTGGAACAGAAGATCGACCTCCTTCTGAAGCAGGGGAACGTGCCGGATCACGATCTCGTGCCGAAGGAAGTCGCCGCGCTCGCCCGTGCCGGGGAGGATATCTCCGCGATAAAGAAGTACCGCGAGGCCACGGGGGCCGGCCTGTTGGAGGCCAAGGAAACGGTGGACCGGCTCAAGGGATGAGCACGAACGCCCCTGATGCTCAATGGGACAGCGGCGAAGGACGCATCCGATTCCTGGGTGCTCCCTCCGGAAGTGACCAGGACGGCGCGCCGCGGACCCGTCGGACCGCGGACGCGTCCGCCATCGGCGGCGATGCCGTACGACGTTCGCTGGAGAACCCGGTCACCGTGCTCGTGAACCGAGAGCGCGCCGTGCGAGGCATGGAACCCTTGATCGCTGACGAGCGTCTGCGGACGTCCGCCCGCGGTCACAGCGCGGACATGGTCCACCTCGGCTACTTCGACCACGTGGCTCCGGACGGTACCTCGCCGGCGGAGCGCATGCTCGCGGCCGGCTTCCCGCTGCCCGGTGGAGAGAACATCGCTTTCGGACAGCCGACGCCGGAAGCGGTGGTCACCGACTGGATGAACAGCCCGCCGCATCGGCGAAACATCCTGCACCGAGAGTTCCGCGTGATCGGTGTCGGTGTGTTCATCACCGCTCTGGGTCCCATGTGGACCCAGAACTTCGGGTACTCGTGAGCCGTGAGTCCCCGACACAGCCTCCCCGAACGTCGGCTCGACGCAGGGGAGGCTGGTCCTGGTCCCGCTCAGTACGTGAAGTAGCCGGAGATACGGTTGTCCCAGTCGACAGAAGCGACCCAGCTCTGGTGGGGGCCGATCTCGATCCAACTTCCCTGGTAGTTGTTGGCCTCGAAGACACGGAGCCGGTAGCCGGAAGCGTTGATGATCGATGAGATCCTGTCGTTCTTTCCGGCGGGCAGCACAGGCGTCCACACCGGGCTGTTCTCAAGCAGACCCGTGAAGTCGGCCCCGTCGAAGACGCATATCGGGTCGACCGTCGGATAGGACCTGGGGCACGCGGCTGCATCCGTCGACGCCGAGGCGACCGGCGCCCCGGTCGTCAGCAGTGTGGCGGCGAACATCGCGACGCCGACCGTGTAACCCATGCTGCGAATTCTGCTCATCGAGCGCACCTCTTTCTCCCCGCAGGGTTCTCATAATGATGTTGAGGATTTAATCTTGCCTCAGCGATCAATGTCAATGACGGAGAAAAAAGTGGCGAGAAATTCGCTGCGGCAACGCGAATACCGGCGGCTGGATCGGTTCGCACCATCATGCCGAACACCTAATGAGCAATCCTTGGGCAGAAATTGAGCAGCTCACCGGGTATACGTATCGAGCTGCGTCGAATGAGCATTCCGCAGACCTGCTCGGGGCACGAGCGGGGACCGGCAAGTGCCCACTCACCGTCTCAAAATCCGTCCATGCGCTGTTCAACCTGCGGTGACAGGCACATCTCGCGGATAGCGTGCCAACATGCCGCGGCCCTGACAGCCACCTCCGCTTCGCGGACTGCCACACCGATCGGCCAACCGACCTCCAGCCCTCCGGGACACCCATGCCTGCCATCCGCCCTGCCCACACCACAGTCCACAGCACGGACAGAAGACGCGGACTCGCCATGGTCGCGTTGGGCAGTTGCTTCCTCGTGGTCATGATGGACAACACCATCCTGAATGTGGCCTTGCAGACCATCCAGACCGATCTCTCCGCCTCCAACGGGCAGTTGCAGTGGGTACTGGACTCGTACATCCTGTGCTACGCGGCCCTGATGTTCACGGCGGGCGTCATGGCCGACGCGTGGGGACGCCGACGGGTACTGCTGGCCGGGCTTGCCCTGTTCACGGTGGCGTCGGCCCTGGCGGCATTCGCCGACTCCCCCGGTGAACTGATCCTCTGGCGGGCCGTGATGGGCGTCGGCGGGTCCGTGGTGCCTCCTGTGTCACTGGCGTTGATCAACGAAATGTTCGACGAGGACGAACGCCACAAGGCCATCGGTGTCTGGTCGGCACTGGGCGGACTGGCCATCGCGCTCGGCCCGTTGACGGGAGGGGCACTGCTCCTGCGCTTCTGGTGGGGCTCGGTCTTCCTCATCAATGTGCCGGTCGTGATCACCTGTGCGGTGATGCTGCTGCTTCTGGTGCCCGGCTCCGGCACTTCTGACCGCCTCCGCATCGACATTCCCGGCGTCGCGCTCTCCGCCGTGGGCGCCGGCCTGGTCGTCTACGGGGTCATCCACGCCGGAGAGAGCAGACAGTGGTTCGCCGAAGGTACGCTGCTGCCGCTGGGGACGGGCGTCGTGCTGCTGTCGGTACTGGTGTGGTTCGAACGGCGTGCTGCCACACCCGCCGTGGATGTGCGCCTCCTGCGCAACCCCGCCTTCGCGGTCGGCACGCTGGGCCTGGCCCTGGCGTACTTCGCACTCACCGGCGGGACGTTCCTCATGGTGTTCTACGGGCAGGGTGTCCGCGGGTATTCCCCCATGGAACTCGGGTTGAGCGCGCTGCCGATCGCGGCGGGCACTGTCCTCGCCGCGTCGTTCAGCGGCCGGGTGCGCGACCTCGTGGGTGTCCGGGTGACCGTCTCGAACGGCCTGGCCCTGATCGGCGGATCCTGCCTGGGGCAGGCGTTCGTGACAGCCGGCACTCCGTTGTGGATCTACGAGTTCGTCCTCGCGGCGTCCGGGCTCGGGATGGGGCTGGTCCTCGGCGTCGCGACCACGGCCGCGATGAGTACCGTGCCCCCCGACCAGGCCGCAGCCGGGGCCGGGATGAGCAACGCACTGCGGCAGATCGGCTCGGCGCTCGGAGTGGCCGTGCTGGGCTCCGTCGTGTCGGCGGCCTACCGCGACAGGATCGACGATGTCGCAGGGGCACTGCCCCCGGCCGTGCGGGAGACAGGGTCACAGTCCCTCACCCACACCTTCGGCGTCCTCGACGCACTGGCCGCCGACCCGGCCCTGCCCGGGTCGCTGCGTGACACCCTGCCGGACCTGCGGGCCGTCGCTCAGGACGCCTACGTGGACGCGATGCGGCTGGCCTTCCTCATCGCCTCGTTCACGGTGGGCGTCGCCGTGGTGGTGACGGCGCGCTGGATGCCGGAACCGCGTCACCCGTCGTCACGGACGCTCTCGGGACGCACTTCTCACCCGGTGCCGATTCCGGCCGGAAAGTGCTCCGACGCCCGGCAGCGGCAGGGCACGTGATGGGCGGCCCCACGGCATGGTTCCCCCGGTCCGTGACTGCTCAGGTGATATTCGCCCGCCCGGCCGGAGCTGTCACCCCGGCCGAGTGGACCACCCGGCTGCGCAACGGGGCAACGACCCGTACGCGGCTCGCCACCATCGGTGACCTGCCCTCCGTCAACGCCCTGCACACCCGCAGCTCACGACGGAGCCTCACCCTGCGCTATCTCACCGGCAGGCAATGTCTCTCGGCAGCGGAGTGGCGTGCTCTGACCGCGCCGTCGGCCGGCCTCACCTGGGTCACCCACCCGGCGGGCGATCCCGGCCGTGTCATCGCCGTCACTCACGTCCTGCACACCGACAGGACACCTGGCTTCCACCCGGCCCGTGGAGCCGATCACGGCCCCGCCGAACTCGCCCTCCTCATCGATGATGCCTGGCAGGCCAGGGGACTCGGCTCGGTACTGGCGAGGCGGGCGGTGGCCATCGCCCGGCAACGGGGCCACAACGAGCTGCACGCCCTGGTGCTGTCGGAAAACCGGCCCGCCCTGGCGCTGGCCCGCGTGCTCGGCGCTGTCGTCACCACCCAGGGCACCCAGTGCACGGTGAGGTTGTCGTTGACGCGGCAGGACGAGGCCGCACCGCGGCGGTCTCCCCCTACCGACGCCGGTGTGCCGGGCGACGGCTGAGCACCTGGGGGCAAGGAGTGGGCTCGGACCGGTCTTGTCCGGAGTCCGCCCCGGCACCGGTCCTCCATCGACATACGCGTGCCAAGCCCAGGTACTCGGGGCGCGGTCGGACCGTCGCGCAGACGTCCGCCGCCCCCGGGGCGGCGTGACTCGTGACCGTGTCCCGCTGGTCCGCACACCGCCGTGAACCATCCGGGCACTTGGCCGGTGTCGATACACCAGATCTCCGACCGGGCCGGGAGATCCGTCGCCCAGCCCTTCGGTCCGCGTGTTCGTGCGGATCCCGCGGAACCGGTCCCCCGGTAGGCATCCGGCGCAAGGGCGGGGCAGCGACACAGTCCGGCGGCACGGGAACGAAGACGGCACCGTCGGCCGTCAGGTGACGTCCGGCGGGCCGTCGCGCTCCATCCGCCCCTTTGGAGGCGGGCGTTCATTCATGGAGTGTGGCGACACCTCAGCCGTCAGTTCCACCGTCTTGGCGCACACGAAACCGGTAGCCCCTCCCCCGCACCGTTTCGATGAAGCCCGGCGCGCTGCGCGACTCGCCCAGTTTCAGCCGCAGGCGCTTCACACACGAGTCGACGTTGCGCGGGTTCGCCTCGGCGTCGGTCTCCCCGATGACGGCCATGAGATCCGCGCGACTGAACACCTGGTCCGGCGCCGCGGACAGAGCGAACAACAGCATGCGCTCCGAACGGGCAAGGCTGAGTCGCCGGCCCCGCAAGGTCACGTCCACCGCGACACGGTCGATGACCAAGTCACCGTAGCGCTCCACCGGCGCCCGTTCCGGCCGGGCCCGGCCGCGGTGTCGCAGGGCCGCCGCGACACGGGATTGCAACACGCGAGCGGCCACTGGTTTCACCAGGTACCAGTCCGCTCCCGCGTCCAGTCCCGCTATGACGTCACGGTCGTCGTCCCGTGCGGACAGGAACAGAACAGGCAGGGGACTCGCCGAGCGGATGCTACGGCACACGTCCACTCCGCCGATATCCGGCAGATCCACGTCCAGCAGCACCAGATCGGGACGGTGCTGCTGGAAACTCTCCAGTCCCCGACCACCCGTCGACGCCACGAACACCTCGACCTCAAGAGGCAGCAGGGCCCGCCGTACCTCCTGGCACAGCGCGGGATCCTTGTCGATCAGCAGAACACGAGCCATCCTGCGAGTATTCGCAGGACTCCTGCGGAGGAATGGACGTCAGCCGGGCATGGGCGGAAACCGTTATGACGGTGTCCGAGTCACTCACTGATCGTCGACGGCCGGGCCTTCGTCCGGCGCCGATCGCTCGGTGATCCTGGTGGCGACGCCCTGCTTGACGACCACGTCCGCGGCGATGGACCCGCTCTTGGTGCTCCTCTCCAGGTCGTCGAGGGAGCACCGGGTAGTCGCCCGCGGGCTGTAGCTGCCGCACAGCGTTCCCGCTCCGTACACGACGGTGCTGTCGGACACGAAGAACTGCTGGTCGGCACCGGACACACTCACGATGTACTTGCCCGGCGCCAGGTACTCGACCACACCGTCGGCGAACGTGCCGCTGATCCCACCGCTCACCCCGGCACCCCTGTCGTCCGCCACCGCGTCCTCGCCGGCCGCGTCGTCGTCGGTCGCCGCATCCTCGTCGCCCACTGTCGCCGCTTCCCCGTCACCGGCAGCCGGCTCATCCGCCGTCGGCACAGAAGGTGAAGCGGACGCCGAGGCAGATGCCGATGCCGAAGCCGGAACAGTGCTCGCCACCTCGACCGCGGCAGCGTCCTTGTCGGAGTCACCTTGACAGGCGGTGAGCAGCGATACACCCGCCACGGCGACCACGGCCAGCAGACGCGCACGGGAACGGTGATGGGAAAGCATGAGATCTCCTAGTCGAAGAGTGAGGGCAACCGCCCTACGGCTGTGCCCTCGTCGCGGGCTCTGTGACCACCATGCACCCGCCCACCCGCTCGAAGCCGCGAAGTCCGCGGCCCATGACCGCGTTGTCACCCCGTTCGAACAGTTGATACATGTTGGCCTTGCACCGAAGGCGCCCTGTCGTGGTGAGGAGCTTTCGGTTCGTCAACGGAGCCTGCGTTCGGGCATGATGAGTGCGCCAGGTATCGGAACGGTCGGCCGTGTGTGCCACCTCCGAACCCAATGGGGCGCTGCCACACCGTCCACGGCGACGGTGCTTGGGCCGGGACGAACGCCGCCACCGACAGGAGCCCGGCTACGGCCGGCCAGTTCATCGGTGGTACGCGCGTCGACGTGGGAGCCGACGACACCCTCGTGGGCCCATGACACCGGGCATGTGACCGGGTTCGCCGGCACGGACTTCACCGCTCCCCATCAAGAAGGGAAGAACATGGCCACTCTGGTCAAGGAATTCAATTTCTACGTCGACCTGTCGACGGAACACATCGGTGAGGGTCCCTTCGGCGAACGCATCGTCGCCGAGGGCGTGGGGGGAGGGATCACGGGAGACAGGCTGAAGGGGACCATCACGGCCGGCGGGGGTGACTGGCTGCTCGTGGGCGACGACGGATACGCCCGGGTCGACGTGCGGAGTACCTTCGACACCCACGACGGCGCGGCCATCTACGTCCAGTACTTCGGGCTCATCGAGATGACGGACGGGATCAAGAAGGTCCTCGCGGGCGGTGACGAACCAACCGCCTTCGGAGAGCAGTACTTCATGATCACGCCACGTATGGAGACAGGGGACAAGCGGTACGCCTGGGTGAACCAGACCGCGTTCGTCGGCGAGGGAAGACTCCTGCCCGGATTGCGCGTCGAGTTCCGCGTGTACAGCGTCGCCATCTCCTGAGCACCGGTCACATGGTGAAAGCGGTGCGCCGCACTGCACATCCTGTGCTCCCGCCCGACCGGTGGATGCACCGGGCGGGCGGAACCCCAGTGGGGGCGTCGGCTGTTGATGGCCGGACCCGGCGCGGGGCCACCGCCTTCGTGCGCCGGTTCCGGGATGGCCGTCAGAGGGTCATGGCTCGCTGTGTGTCCTCGGTGATGAGATCGAGGTTCAGCCCGGCCGCCGCCCTCAGTCCGGCCGCCGCGGACCCGATCACTGTCTCGGTGACACTCGTGACGTTACCCGCCGCGAACACACCGGGCACACTGGTCGCGCCTTGCGGGTTGGCCGCCACGAAGCTACCGGCGACCTGCCCGAACATCTCCCAGTTCGTGACCTCAAGGCCCAACCCGTCCAGCCCGGTGACACGAGCGGTGAAGCGGGGCGCGACCACGAGCTGAGTGAGGTCGACGCGCCGCCCGTCCGCGAGCAGCGCCGCCGCCAACCGGCCGTCCACGACGTCCAGCGCACGCACCTTGCCTTCGACCACCCGCACCGATCGGGCGTTCAGGCGGGCCCGCGCCGTGTCGTCGAGGGGCGGCCCGGTGTGCGCGAGCAGGGTGACCTCGTCGCTCCACTGGCTCCACAACAGCGCCTGCTCCACGCCCACCGCGCTCGTGGCCAGGACGCCGATGGGCTGATCCCGTACCTCCCATCCGTGACAGTACGGGCAGTGCAGCACGTCGCGCGCCCAGCGCTCGGCGACACCGGGCACGTCGGGCAGCTCGTCCACCAGTCCGGTGGCCAGGAGCAGCCGACGCGCTCGTACCGTGGCGCCATTGTCGAGCATGAGGCCGAAGCGGGTTTCCGTCTCACGCGCTGCGGCGATCACCGAGGCCGTCACACGCTCCACGCCGAAGCGGGAGATCTCGCGTCGCGCGAGGTCAAGGAAGTCGGCAGGGGCGATGCCCTCGTGTCCCAGGTAATTGTGGATCGACCGTGCGGGGGCGTTGCGCTGCTGCCCTGCATCGACGACCAGCACGGAGCGGCGCGCACGCCCGAGGGTGAGCGCCGCGTTGAGGCCGGCCGCGCCTGCGCCGATCACGACGGCGTCGTACAGAGGGTGTTCGTCGGTCATGGTGTTTCCTCTCGTTCGCCGGTGATCTTGCGACCGTCCGGCGGGCGCGGCCAAGGGCGCTTGCCAACCCGGCAAGACGAGGGGGTGAACACGATGAGGTGAGCGGTGTTCCGCATCTGGTGCGCCCTGTCACCACACTCCGGCAGGACCGGCAGACCCGGTGTGTCCCGTCCGGAGGTGAGGGCGCCACGGGTAAACCGAGGTGCTGCCTGATCCGTTCTCGCAGTGGCACAGCCAACACATACGGAAAGGACCCGAGGTGCGCTTCTCCCCCGCCGGCTCCGGCAGCCGGTACACGTCTCCCGTCAGACCGTGGACGGCCGCACTACTCACCGGAGCGGTCGGCGCCACTCTCCTCACCACCACCACGGAGGTCCACGCCGCGGAAGGCACCGCGACGGTGACCACCGCGCCGGACCCGGGCACGGATATCACCGGTAACGGCGGCAAGATCACCGCTCAGTACGCGGAGACCGGCGCCGAATCGGAGTCGAAGCTGATCGACGACGATGTCACGACCAAGTACTTCACCATCCGCTCGGCGATGTGGGTGCAATACCAGTCGACCACCGCCGCGACGATCGACCGCTACACCCTCACCTCCGCCAATGACGCCCCCGACCGCGACCCGAAGAACTGGACGCTGCAGGGCTCACTCGATGGGTCCGCCTGGACCACCATCGACACCCGCACGAACCAGACGTTCTCCGCACGCCACCAGACGCGGGGGTTCAGCGTCACGCCCGGCACCGCCTACACCCACTACCGGCTCGTGGTGAGCGGGACCAACGGTTCGTCCACCTCCCAGCTCGCGGAGTGGGAATTGTGGGCGGGCGGCAACGGCGTCCCAGCTGCTCCCTCCGAGCTGACCGCGACGCTGGACGGTGACAGTGCCATGCTGGACTGGACGGACAACTCCAGTTACGACACCGGCTACGCCGAGTCCGGCTTCCAGATCGAACGTTCCACAGCGGGCGGCCCGTTCGAACCGCTGGCCACCGTCGGCACGGACGTGCACTCCTACACCGATCCCGTGCTGGACGCCGGCACTTCGTACTCCTACCGGATCCGCGCGGTGGGTGTGGGCAACGGGCTCTCGGACTACTCCGACACCGCCGACCTGGCGGTGGGGGTGTTCGACATCACCGACCTGCCCGGCACGGTCACGGATCAGTACAACACCGGCGGGGCGGAGGGCGGGCAACGGGTCGCGGACAACAGCCCGTACAGCAAGTACCTGGCGAACCACGCCACCACGTGGCTCCAGTACCAGCCCGCCGGCTCTTCCAGGCTCACGGGTTACACCGTCACCTCCGCCAACGACAGCCCCGACCGGGACCCGAGGAACTGGACGCTGCGGGGCTCGGTCGACGGGACCACCTGGACCGATCTCGACACCCGGAACGGTGAGTCGTTCACCCGCAGGTATCAGAAGAAATCGTTCACACTCGACACCGACCGTTCCTACCGCTACTTCCGACTCGACGTGACCGCCAACCATGGCGCCGGGCAGACACAGTTGGCGGAGTGGGAACTGCTGGGCACCGGCAACCCCT
This sequence comes from Streptomyces sp. BK79, assembly GCF_044142145.1. NCBI lineage: Bacteria > Bacillati > Actinomycetota > Actinomycetes > Kitasatosporales > Streptomycetaceae > Streptomyces > Streptomyces sp. BK79. The sequence continues at coordinate 55,410 of NZ_JBHVOC010000018.1, read as the reverse complement.
CCTCCCAGGTCGACGCTCCCGAGGCGCCGAGCGGCCTGTCCGTGAAGGCCGTCTCCGGTGACCAGGCCGTGCTGAACTGGACGGACAACTCCCGTCTTGAGCAGTCTTTCCGTGTGGAACGCTCCCTCAACGGCACCGACTGGAACTGGTCCCGCGTCGTACCGAACAGCACCACCGCGTACACGGATCTCGGTCTGGCCGACAGCACCACCTACTATTACCGTCTGCGGGCGGAGAACGCCGGTGGCCAGTCCGCCTACACGGCGCCGATGACCGTGACCACCCCAGCGGGCACCATGCCGGCCACCTGGCAGGAGCACTGGCTGGAGCACGTCCAGTTGCTCGACAAGGTGCACGAGAACGACGATGTCGCGATATACGTCGACGATGACATGGACCGTTCGCAGACCTGGCTGAACGATTACGTCACCAGGCTCTGGAAGTACACCAAGCAGAACTACGGCAGCTTCAGCAACCCGCAGCTCGCCGCCGTCTTCCACCAGGACAAGTACAGCGGCGGTCACCCCGCTACCGTCTTCGACGCGTCCCACGACTACCGCAACGTGATCGACATAGGTCTCGGCGACTGGAGCGAGACCAACTCCCAGGCGCGGAACGTCACTTCGCACGAGATAGCGCATATCGTCGAGTTCTCGGCCTACGGCGTCAAGGGATCACCTGCCTTCAAACTGTGGGACGACAGCAAGTGGGCGGAGATCTACCAGTACGACGCCTACCTCGGAGCAGGTATGACCGCTGACGCCGAGGACTGGTACAGCAAGGCCATCGCGAAGACCGACAACTTCCCGCGGGCCAACACCGCCTGGTTCCGCGACTGGTTCCTGCCCGTCTGGCGCGACCACGGCAAGGGCGAGGTGCTCGCTTCGTTCTTCCGGCTGACGGCCGAGCAGTTCACCCAGCACAACGGCTCCTACGTCCGCGACATGAACATGGGCGAGTTCGTCCACTTCTGGAGTGGGGCCGCAGGCGCCGATCTGCGGAAGCGGGCCGAGACCGCTTTCGGGTGGACGGAGGAGTACGGAGCACAACTGCGGCAGGCGCGACTGGACTTCCCCGACGTGCCGTACACGCACTCCTGACCATATGACCCGGGGGTGCGGTCCGGTCCCGTATCGGTTCGCAAGCCCCCTGGCATGGGCGGCGCGGTCACGCGCTGTGTGACCGCGCCGCCAAGCGAAGCCCGCCGCCGCGTGCCGCCGAGGTCAGCCGGTGCGCTCGCGCAGCCGATGCGGATGAGCCGGATACACCCCCAGGACGCGGACCTCGGAGGAGAAGAAGCGCAGCTCCTGCAGCGCGAGGGCGACATGCGGCTCGTCGGGGTGCCCCTCGATTTCCACGTAGAACCGGCTGGGATTCAGCCCGGGACCCATCTGGTAGCTCTCGATCTTGGTGAGGTTCACACCGCTGCTGGCGAATCCGCCGAGCGCCTTGTACAGCGCGCTGGGGATGTTCCGTACGCAGAAGAACAGGCTCGTCATCGTTGGCTCCTCCCGGTGGGGATCGAGTGGAGCGATGGCGGCGTCCCGGGAGAGGACGACGAACCGCGTGGTGTTGTCCGGGTCGTCCTCGACCCCCGCCCGCAGGACTTCCAGACCGTGCAGGGGCGCCGCGGCGGGCGGGGAGAGCGCCGCGTGCCGGGGGTCACCCAACTCGGCCACCTCGCGGGCCGCTCCCGCCGTGTCGTCGCTCACCAGGGTGCGCCACCCTCCCTCACGCAGCACCTTCCGGCACTGCCCAAGGGCGTGCACGTGACTGCGGACGCACTCCACCTGTTCGAGAGTCGTACCGGGCACGCCCATCAGGTCGAAGCGAATGGCGAGGAAGTACTCGGCGACGATGAACAGTCCCGATTCGGGCAGCAGGTGATGCACGTCCGCGACGCGTCCGGCGGCGGAGTTGTCGACCGGAATCACCGCCACGTCGGCTGCGCCCAGCGTCACGGAGTCCAGGGCTTGCTCGAAACCCGTACAGCCGAACTCACGGCTGCCGGGGTACAGATCGCGGGCGACGGTCGCCGAGTTGGACCCGCGCTCACCCTGATACGCGACGGTCGTCACCATGATCAGCCTTCCGCGTGGAGATGTCTGTCGCCGGGCGGCGGAGGTCCACCGCGTACCGCGCGTGTTGAAGTATCGGGGAACCGCCCTCGACCACACACAACAGGGGGTGCCGGTCGTCCTTCGCGACGGCGGTCAGGGCGTGTTCGTGCGAGGCGGCGACCAAGGTGTGGACCACGCGAACGGCTCGCCCGACCTGTTCGGCCAGCGCTTCCACGACGTCCGGCGGCCCGTCCCGCCCCGTGGGCGAGGCGGCGTGCAGTGCTGCGGCGAGGTTCGATCGCTCGTCGTGCAACACGGCGGCCAGCTCGGCCGCAGCGACGGGCGCCGGGGCCGACAGAGTGTCGGTGAGACGACGGGCCACCCCGAGGGCCATGCCGGTCACGGCCGTCCAGTGGAAAGCCGCGGCGTCCGTCCGCAGGGCACTGGCCGCCGACCGGGTGGCGAATCCCGCCGGCACATAGACGTCGTCCAGCCGGAACTCGGAGCCGGACACTTCCGCGCCGCCCCTGCCGTGGGGCCCTCGGAATGGTCGGGGAAGCACCTTCGACGAGACCACGAGGAGGTCCGGACCGGCCTCGACCGCCGGGCCGCCGGCTCGCTGCCGGATGCGGGTGAGCGGCAGGGCCAGCCATCTCCCAGGCCGTCCGGGCGATGGCACGCGCCACCGTCCGGACAACGAGAAACCGCCTCGGACCGGCCGGGCCGCGAAGCTCGCCGCGCCGTCGCCGCCGGGCACGGCCGTGGGCAGCGGCGCGGCCCAGTTCCACGTGCTGGTGAAGGTCTCCCAGGCAGCGCCTGGGTCGTGGTGACCGTCGCACTCGAAGGTCTCAAGTACCCGGACGAGAGCCGTGTCCGGTCCTGCCGCCTCCGGCACGCCGAAGCGCGCGACGGTCCTCGTGTGCCTAGGCAGCCCGCTCACCGCCCAGGGACCCGGCCGTCGTCAGGACGACGTTGTCCAGTTCCTCACCCCGCGCATAGCGGTGAAGCTGCTGGCGGAGGAACTCCGCGGACATCGCGGGGAAGGCGTCGGTGAACGCCGCCACATGCGGAGTGATCAGCGCGCCGGGCAGGTTCCAGAGGGGATGGCTGCCGGGGAGGGGTTCCGGATCCGTCACGTCGAGCGCGACCCGCAGCCGACCGCTGCGCACCTCGCGGACGACGGCGCCGGTGTCCACGAGTTCCCCGCGGGCGACGTTCACCAGGAGGGCTCCGTCTTTCAGGAGCGCCAGCGCGTCCGCGTCGAACATGCCGCGCGTCCACTCCGTCAGCGGTGCGCACAGCACCACCGCGTCCACCGTGGGCAGCAACGCGGACATCTGCGCCATCCCATACACATGAACCGCCGGGGTGGTGCGCTCGCTGCGGGCCACGATGACCGGCTCGCACCGGAACGCACGGAGCCGAGCCGCGACGGCCGCGCCCACGGCGCCGTATCCGATGATCAGGACCCGCTTGCCGACCAGGGTGGTCCGCGGTTCAGGGCCCCAGCGCCCCTCGGCCTGCCGGGTGATGAACCGGTCGATCCCCCGGCACAGAGCCAGCAGAAGGGTGACGGCCAGTTCGGCGGTGGCCTCCCGGTGCACTCCGCGCGCCGTCACCAGCCTCGTGCCGGGCGGCATGTCGTTCAGCATTGGCATCACGTAGTCGTATCCGGAGCTGAGGAGCTGGAAGACCTCCAGCCGTCCCATACGCGGCAGCACACTCCGCAGAGCGTGCTCGGCCCCCGGTGCCGCGGGTCCGGCGAGGAACCGGACCTCGCCCGGATCTCCGGGCAGCGGGCCGGAGCCGTCCCAGTGGCCGTACGTGAAGGCGTTCGGCAGGCCGGGGATCTCCTCCTGGGGATACGGGAGCCACACGGTCGCGCCGTCCTTCATGGTGCATCAGCTTCTTCCGGTTCTTGTGCCACGCGGGCGAGGGTTGACGACGTCCCACTGCCGTGGCCGACGTCTGGACATATCACTGCGTGAACGGGGGCGTCGCGGAGCACGGTTCACATGAAGCACGTCACAGGAGGAGGTCATCGCCCCGGCCAGAGGCATACGCCCGCCGAAAGGACTTTCCAGTCCCGTCGGGCCGCTACGGTTCTCTGGAGGCCGGTGCGGTGGCGGTTCCCGTCGACATGTTCCGCGGAGCACGACACGCGCCGGGCCGCGGTGCCGCGGTCCCCCGCCGACCGTCACCGCGCGGGCCTCCTGGAGGGTGTGTGTTCGCGGGGGCCAGTGATCCGGCCCCCTCAGGACCGCGGAGGCAGTGTCCGGCGCAGCCACTTCAGCCGGGCGTCCCGTGCGTCCCGGGACAGGGCGGCTCCGGGCACGAAGAAGTCGAAGCCGTGGAACCCGCCGGGGAACACGTGCAGCTCCGCGTCACCACCCGCCGCCCAGATCCGTGAGGCGTAGGCGACGACCTCGTCCCGGAAGATCTCGGCGGACCCGGCTTCGAGGTAGGTCGGGGGCAGCCCGCCCAGGTCTTCGGCACGGGCGGGCGCGGCGTAGGCGGGTATGCCTGGGGTCCCCCGACGCGCACCGAGCACGTGGGTCCAGGCGGCCTCGTTGGCAGCACGGTTCCAGCCGCCGGACTCCGCGAGCTGGACGGTGGAGAACGTGTCGTTGCGGTCGTCGAGCATGGGGCAGACCAGCATCTGCCCCAGTGGGCGCAAGTCCCTCGAGTCCCGCAGGCGCAAGGTCAGGCCGGCGGCCAAGGCGCCACCGCCGCTGAACCCGACTACGAGGACGCGTTCCGGGTCGATACCCGATTCCCGAGCGTGAGTGGCGATCCAGGTGATCCCGGCCAGGCTGTCGTCGAGAGCCGCGGGGTAGGGGTGTTCCGGGGCCAGGCGGTACTCGACCGAGACGACGGCCGCCCCCAGTTCTTCCGCCCACTCCAGGACGTGGTCCAGGTTCTGCCGGGCATGGCCCATGACCATGCCGCCCCCGTGCAGGTAGTAGAGAACAGGTAGCCTGCCCACGGCTCCGGCAGGTCGGCACAGCAGCAGCGGCACATCGGCGCCTCCACCGTCGGCCGGCCGGGCGCGGTGCTCTTCGATGACGAAGTCACCACCGCGACGCAGCTCGCTCAGTGTCGGCGTAGGCGCAGCCGCGGCCCGCATTTTTTCGATCACCTCGTGGGTGAGGGTGATACGCAGGGAGTCGAGATCGACGGCCGCGGCGAGTTCCGGGTCGATGGGCGGTGGTGAGATGGGCATGGTTGTTTCCTGAGGTCACTCGGGTATCGGGCAGCGCGATCATGTACGACTCGTCGGCAACGAGACCGAATCTTCTTGCTGCCCTGGCAAGAAGTACCCGTCAGACCGCTTCGCCGCCGGTGCGGGCTGCCCCGGTCGTCTCCTCCCATGAACTGACGACACGCATCCGCTCACCCTGGGCGCCGAAGAGACTCAGGAACTCGACGGGTTGCTCACCCGCGTTGCCGAACGCGTGGGGCAGGCGGGTGTCGAACTCCGTCGCCTCCCCTGCCGACAGGACCACCTGTCGGGATCCGGCGGTGATGCGCAGGCGCCCGTGCAGGACGTAGATCCAGTTGTAGCCCTGATGGGTGTGGAGTCCCTGCTTCGATGCGGTCGTCACTCCCGTCGGGAGCACGTGCTTGTGGGCGTGAGGGCCACCGTAGTGGCGGACCAGGGGCAGGATCGTCTGATCCTGCCCCGGTACGGTGACGGGCCGCAGATGGATGCGCGGGTCACCCGTCGGTGGTCCACCGACGAGTTCGTCGAGCGGAATGCCGTAGGCGGCGGCGAGCGGCAGCAGGAGATCGAGGGTGTACTTGCGCTGTCCGGACTCCAGTCGGGACAACGTGCTCGGGGAGATGCCGCTGCGCTCACTGATGTCGTCGAGTGTCGCGTGCCGCTGCAGCCGCAGAGCCCGCAGACGCCCCCCGACCATGCGGAGTACCGCCTCCAGATCATCGTGATTCACACCCGCCATCTTGCCAGTCGGGATCTGCCGGCGGCCGGTCACCGCGGCCTTGCCGAACGAGAGGAACGCCGTGGAGGGGCGGGATTCCACAGCTCGCTCGCACCGGTCGACCGGTGCGGGCCGGAAGCAGGAGTCACTGGTGGCGTGACGGTGGTCGTGTCCGCCCTGGTTCGGCGTATCGGTCAAGAGGTACCGGGGGGTCATCGGGGCCGGCCTCCTTGAGGCCGGGGCCTCTGCCGGATCCGCCGTGATCCGAGACGTACGGGGTCGGCCGGAGGCCGAGAGGGAGCCTTCGGCGGGACAGGGAGCGGATGCCCCCTGTGGCTCCGGAGGGGGTCACGCCTGCGGATCGCGTGCCGACGGCTGGGGGTCTTCCCCGGCGGGGGCACGTCTGGTGCTGAGTGCCGGGGGGCCGGTGTCCAGCGGCGGTGGCGAGTGGACGGGTGCAACCGCGAACGGAGAACACCGGTTGGTTGAACCTCGTACCACTCAGCTCCGTTAACGGCCATGCACCCGCTTTCGACACACCCAGCGCACCTCGCGCGCTCCGAAGGAGGAATCATGCGGCGACATCTGTCCAGTCCTACCGAGACGGCCCGTGGGAAGCGGCTGAGCGCCGCGCTTCTGGGCTGCGCACTCCTGGCGCTCGTCCCGCTGATGAGCGGGTGCCAGGATCAGGCGGCCCCTGCCGCCGATGGAACCGCCGGCGGCGGGCCCGGTGCCTGGAGCACCCAGACTCGGTCGGCGTCACCCCCACAGCCGACTCCCTCCACACCCACACCCACACCCACACCCACACCCACCGTGCCGCTCACCGGATCTGGAACGTTCACCACCGCTCAGGAGAGTTCGGCCCCGGTCGGTTCCGGTACGCCCATGAGGTACCGCGTTCAGGTGGAAGACTCCCTGGACGTGTCTCCGGCGGAAACGGCGCGGGAGATAAACTCCGTCCTGGCCGACCCCCGAGGGTGGACGGCTGGCGGACAGGCGTTTCAGATGGTCACCTCCGGACCGGCCGCGCTGACCGTGCAGGTGGCCTCGCCGGGCACGGTCGACGCCATCTGCGGAGCCGCCGGCCTGGACACGCAGGGCGAGGTCAACTGTTCGGTGGGCTCGGTCGTGGTGGTCAACCTCAAGCGCTGGATGCTCGGATCCCCGCAGTTCGACGGCTCCCTGCACGACTACCGGGCTCTCATCATCAACCATGAGGTGGGGCACCGCCTCGGGCATGGTCACGAGGCCTGTTCAGGAGAGGGCCGGCCCGCACCCGTGATGATGCAGCAGATCAAGGGCCTGCACGGGTGCACGGCCAACGCCTGGCCCTACGACAGCGACGGCGTGTACATCAGTGGCCCACCCCTGTCCTGACCGGCCGACACCTTCAGGTGTTCATCGCACACCGGCACTTCCGGGGAGCGTACGCCTTGGGACGCTCGTCTCGTGATGGGCATCCATGTCACGAATGAGGTTCGGTCGGCCAGTGAGAGTAGGCGGATACACGCGGGCCTGGGCCCTGAAGCTTCCCGCGCTGCGCCGCGACGACGAGCGGACCGCAACCGCTGATACAACTGAAAGTAATCTTCACCGCATGGATTTCGCACTGTTGGGCCCTCTGCGCATGCTGCACGACGGGGCAGACGTTCCTCTGGGCCGTCCACGGCATCAGGCCCTCCTGGCGGTGCTCCTCGCCCACAGGGGGAGTTCGGTCTCCTACGACCGGCTGGTACTGGACTTGTGGGGGGACACCGCATCGTCGAACGCGGTCCCGATGCTGCACGTACGCATGTCCCAACTGCGCAAATGCCTGGCCACCTCCGGTATCGACGCGCACAAGGTGCTGGTCACCACCCGTTCGGGATACGTGCTGAACGTGCCGCCCTCGGCCGTGGACGCCCACCGCTTCGAGGACTTGGTGGCGTCAGCGCGTACGGCCGCGTCACGCGGACGGCACCAAGCCGCCGGAACGCTGGCGCGCGAGGGACTGGGGCTATGGCGCGGGCGGCCCTTCGGCGACTGGGCCGACGCGCCCTTCGCCCAGCCGGTGACGGCGAAGCTGGAGGCGTTGCGGCTGGACGCCGTGGAACTGCGTATCGAAGGGGACCTGGCCCTGGGCGAGCACGAAGCTGTCGTGCCCGACTTGGCGACACTGACCAGGGAGCATCCGCTGCGGGAACGGCTGTGGTATCAGCTCATGCTCGCCCGGTACCGCGCTGGGCGGCAGAGTGAAGCGCTCGACACCTTCAGGAGAGCGCGGGAGGCGCTGCTCGACCAACTGGGTGTCGAACCCGGTGAGGAGCTCAGCGCTCTGCACACAGCGATCCTGCGGCAAGACCAGTCGTTGCTGCGCGCCCGGTCCGTAATCACCGCCGGCTCGGAGGACGGGCGCGAGCAGCCCGTATCCCGGCAGGTGCTCCGCGGAGAGCCTCCCGCAGCTCTCACTCCGTTCTTCGGCCGGGAAAGGGAACTGGAGCAGATCGCGACCGAACTCGCCAGGCACCGGCTGGTCACGCTGGTGGGCGCCGGCGGGAGCGGCAAGAGTCGGCTGGCTCTGGAGGCCGCCGCACGGATGCGGGCCGCTTCGGCCCGCGCGGTCGTCTGGGTGGAGCTGGCCGAGGCATCCGCCGGACCAGGCACGCGAGAGGAGGTCACCGACGCGGTCGCCCTCCGGCTGGGTCTGCTGGCCGCTCCCCCGCTCACCTCGCTCGACATCGTCGTCCGGGCTCTGCGCCACTCCGGTGCCCTGCTGGTCCTGGACAACGGCGATCGCCGGCTCGCCGACGTCGCCCAGGCTTCGGCGACCCTGCTCGCACGGGTCGAGGACCTGCGCATTCTGGTGACCAGCCGTCAGCGCCTGGGCATCGGCGCCGAACAGGTGATCGGCGTGTCCGGACTTCCGGTGCCGGATCTGGTGCGGGAGGGCGCGCCCGCCGCGGTCGAGGCCGCTGCGGTGCGGCTGTTCACCGACCGGGCCGCCAGGTCGGGCGATGCCTTCCAGCTGACCGGGGCGAACCTGCCCGACGTCGTCGCGGTGTGCGAGCGCGTCGACGGGCTGCCGCTGGCCGTCGAACTCGCCGCGGCGAACACGCGCAGCCTTGCCGTGGCCACCATCGCCGCCCATCTGGCCGAGCGGCCGGACGGCCTGCGCACGCGCGGCGCCCTCGCCTCGGCTCGGCATCGGACACTCCAAGAAGTGATCGCCTGGAGTCACGACGCGCTCGACCCGGCCGAGCAACGCCTCCTCGCCTACCTTTCGGTCTTCGCCGACGGCTTCGACCTGGCGGCCGCGGAAGCCGTCTGCGCCGGTCCCCGCACCGGTTTCGACAAGCATGAGGTCCTCGACGTCCTCAGCGGTCTGGTCGAGAAGTCGATGGTCTCGGTGGAGGTCACCGAGAAGGGACACTACCGCTATCGGATGCTGCGGATGATCCGGGCGTTCGCCTCGCGAGAGCTGCGCCGCCGCGGTGAGCGCCACACCCTGATCTGCGCCCGACATCTCACTCACTTCGCGGACTTGACGGAGTCCGCGGGCGAAGCTCTGCGCAGCGGCGCGTCCCCGGCGTGGTTGCGTCGGCTCGAGACCGAGTACGCCAACATCCGAGCGGCCCTGGACCGATCCCTGCAGACCCGTGACGCGATGAGCGCCCTGCGCATGGCCGCAGCCCTTGTGCAGTTCTGGGAACTGCACGGCCGGTACGCGGAAGGCCGACGGTACGTCAGTGACATCCTGGCGATCTGTGACGACGAGACCCCGGCGGCGTTGCGCGCTTACGCCCTGGCCGGGGCGGCCTGCCTGGCGACGATCCAGGGCGACCTGGCCGGGGCGGAGGACGCCTGTGACGAGGCGGCCGCGCTCTTCGACCATCTGGGCGACATCGAGGGACGCACCTATGTCCTGGTCAGTCGCGGACTCGCGGCGGTCACGGCACAGGACCTGGACCGTGCCGAGCGGCTGCTGCGGACCGCCACGGAGCTGGCCGCAGAACTGAGCCACGGCTGGCTGCAGCAGTGGGCGCTCATCTTCGACATCATGCTCGCGCTGAGCCGCGTCCTCGGTGAGCGGTCGACGTCACCTCGGCCGCTGCCCTCCGCGCTCTCCGCAGTGCCGACCGCCCACGACCCCAAAAGCATCGCCTGGTACGGCGTCGTGCGGGCCGGCGCCGAGCTCGAGGTCGGCCGACCGGCCAGGGCCACCGCCTATCTGGAAGAGAGCTGTCGGCTGTTCGCCGAGATGGACGCGGTGTGGGGGCTGTCGGTGACGTTGCTCGCCGTGAGCCGGACGGCCTCGCAGGCCGGTGAACACACCCGTGCCTCGACCCTGCTGGGCGCGTCCGAATCGCTGCGGCGATCCGTGGAAGCCGACTGCTGGCCCGTCTTCGCCGCCTGGCGCCGGGAGGTCGAGGTGGAGGGGCGGCGAGCGCTGGGCACCGAGCGGTTCCTGCACGTTCGAGCGACCGGAGAAGGGATGCCCCGCTCCGCCGCGCTGGACCTGGCCCTGCGCGGACGACCCGCGGGAACCGCCCCGAGGGGGACGGCGGACGCCGCGTGGTCCGCCACGGGGTGAAGGCCGTGTGCAAGCGAGTGTGAAGGAGGCGTTCCTAGGCTCGCCGGGCCAAGCACAGAAAGAAAGGCGGCATGACCTTGCGTACGACGGTGAACGGTGTCCCCCTCGCGCTGGAAACCGAATCACATGGGGAGGGCCCGGCGGTCCTGCTCGTGCACGGCTTCGCCGACACCCGGCACGTGTGGAACGCCCAGGTGCGCGCCCTGACGGAGGCGGGCTACCGGGCCATCACCCTGGACGTCCGCGGGCACGGCGGGTCCGACAAGCCCGCGTCCGTCACCGACTACGACCTGGTGCACCAGGTCGTGGACCTGATGGGGGTCCTGGACCAGTACGGAGTCGACAAGGCCCACCTGGTGGGGCACGACTGGGGTGCGGCAACGGTATGGGCGCTGGCCTCCGTACACCCCGAGCGTGTTCTCAGCCTCACCGCGCTGGCTGTCGGCCACCCCACGGCCTTCGGTGACGCCTGCACTGCCGAGGCGGACTTCGTGCAGCTGCGACGGATCTGGTACATGCTGCTGTTCCAGTTCCAGGGGGTGGCCGAACAGTGGCTGTCCGCGGACGACTTCCACAACTTCCGGCACTTCCTCGGCAGCCACCCGGACCTGGACGCCGTGGTGGAGCGGATGAAGGAGCCCGGCGCTCTGACGGCGGCGCTGAACGTGTACCGTGCCGTGTTGCCCCCGGAGTCCCTGACCAACTCCGTCCAACTGCCGCCGGTGCCGGTCCCGGCTCTGGGCATATGGGGAGCGCACGACCCGTACAACACCGAACTCGGCATGACCGGGTCCGCCGCCTACATGAACGCACCGTGGCGGTACGAGCGCCTGGACGAAGCCGGGCACTGGCCCCACCTGGACGTCCCCGACACAGTGAATGAGCTGTTGCTCGACTTCCTGAGCAGCGACACGGTGAAGGAGCAAGAAGGCTGACGCACCGTGGGGGAGCAGGTGACCGGCGTCCGCGGTGGCTCGCTCCCCCGCCATCGGCCGCACGAACCGGCCTGGTCAGGGGTGTGCAGACCTCGATCAAGGCGCCGTTTCACTTGGTCGGCCTGCGGTGCCGTACAAGGGGTGCAGCGATGGCGGTGATGGCAAGGAAGTAGTCCGGCTTGCGCCCGCCGCAGCGGTGCAGGCGGTGGCAGCCGGACAGCCGGGGCACGGTCTCCTCCACGACCCAGCGGTGCCGTACCAAGTGTCGGGACGACTCGATGCCCTTGCGGTCAAGGCGGTGCCGGATGGCACGGGAAACGAGCCATCGCCGCAGGTGGCGGTAGTCGCACCCCGGGACACCGCGCACCTTGCCAGGCCGCCGACGTCGCGGGCCGCGACGCGGAGTCGATCGCGCACCGCGGTCGCCTCGCCGACGGTGTCCCCCGCTCGACAAAGTGCAGCGGCCATCACCCCGGACTGCACGAGATACTGCCCCCGGAAGTGGCGCCTTACCCGTCTCCCGGGTCCCGCCGAACGGTTGACGGCGTCGGCTACCTCGCCTCGTCTCCCCTTACTGCCTCATAGGGGAGGCAAAGCGAGGTAGTGCTCACATGATGACCAATCAATGCTCATTCGCCGGTGCACACCGACGACTCTCAGTAATATTACGTTCCGTGAGGCGCACAGTTCTCGATATCGACGACGACTGACCTCCGCCCGACGTCATCAGGTCCTGACCCTTCAGCGACTTTCCGAGATGACGAAGCTTCCGAGCATCTCCATGCGGAGTTTCGAGGTTCATAAGGAGGTCAGAAAGTTGTCATCAGATGTTCAGCCCAGGAATGACATGCTGCGCGAGGCCGAATCATACGAGACCTTGGTGGACATATATCGACAACACGGCGCGGATCTCAGGCGATTCGCTCACCACAAACTGGGAGGTGACTGGCACCGCGCCGAGGATCTATTGCAGGAGGCAATACTGCGAGCCTGGCTCCAGATGCGCGACAAACCGGAAAGGGAATTGCGCGTCAGGCCGTGGCTGAAGACTGTCATCAAAAACTTGGCCATAGACGAGTTCCGGTCGAACGGGAGCCGATTCGAAGCCGTGACCGACGTCGAGGCCGGCGACAAGGAAGCAACCGATCACACCCGCTCCGTGCTCGCCGAACTCGTCATCCGCGATGCTATGAGGGATCTGAGTGAGAACCACCGACAGATTCTGCAGCGCGTCTATCTCCTCGACCTCAGCACCCGCGCGGTGGCGGAAGATCTGGGTATCCCCAGCGGAACTGTCAAGTCGCGCTCGTACCACGCGGTGAGAGCATTGAAGTCGGCATTGGCGACTCGGGGCGTCACCCGCGAAATGGCTCTGTGATGCGAACTCGGCCCGTCCGGGACTGTGGAGGTCGGCCCGTACGTGGTGATCCGGCCGCGCGAGTGGGAGCGGGACGCCTGCGCCGCCCGCAAGAGGATCGTCGACTTCGCCGGCGAGCACGGCTGGCCGCTGTTCGTGAAGTCCGCGCGGGCGGGCTCCTCGATCGGCATCACCAAGGAGGACGGCCTGGCCGGGCTGGACGAGGCGATCGCCGAGGCCCGCCGGCACGACCCGAAGCGGCGTCCTGCGAGGGGCTGGTCCGCGCGGACTTCTTCCTCACCGACGACGGCGAGTCCGTCATCAACGAGATCAACACCATGCCCGGCTTCACCCCCATCTCGATGTACCCGCAGATGTGGCAGGCGGCCGGGGTCAGCTACCCCGAACTGGTGGACCGCCTGGTGCAGGCGGCGCTGCGCCGCCGGCCGACCGGGCCGCGCTGACCGGAGGGCGGCGGACCGCGACCGCCCGCGTACGACACCAGTCCGAACCAGCCGAACCGAGCCCTTTGCCGATGAACTCCCTCTTCACCGCCGTCCTGTACCCCCTGGACCTGGCCGGTATCCTCGCCTTCGCCCTCTGCGGTGCCCTCCTCGCCGTTCGCAAGGACTTCGACTTCTTCGGGACCCTGCTGCTCGCCGAGGCCGCGGGCACGGGCGGTGGTCTCTTCCGGGATCTGGTGCTGCGCCTGCCCCCGGTGGCGTTCACCGACATCGGGTACTGCCTGGTTCCGCCGGTGGCCGCGGTACTCGTCTTCGTCCTGCGGCCCACCCCGCGCCTGATCTCCGTCTCCGCCGTCTGCGACGCCGGCGCGTTGGGCCTGTTCAGTGTGACCGGTACCGTCAAGGCACTGGACCACGGCTTCGCACCGCTCCCGGCCGTCGCCCTGGGCGTCACCACCGCCGTGGGCGGCGGTCTCGCGTGCGGTGTCCTCGCCGGGGAGATACCCCCGGTACTCCGGTGGGACCAGGACCTCTACGTCCTCCCGGCCCTCGTCGGCGCGGGCGGTACCGCCGCGCTGCACGCGGCCGGCCACCTGGGCGTGACCGGTGCCGTGTGCGCCGCCGTACTCGCCTTCGCCCTGCGTATCTCCGCGCTGCGCCGGGGCTGGCGGACGCCCCGGTCCGCTCTGTGGAGGCAGCGCGGTGAGACGCCGACAGCCCGGTCCGCCACTTCCCACCGCTGGACATCGCCGAGCAGTTATTGAGCATGGCCATGACTTCACACGGGGACGAGTGCCCGCGCAGCATATCCACCTATCCGCATACGCACTCGACTTTCCTGCCAGAAGGCATCAACATGCTTCTTGCCGACCTGTCACCCGCCTCGCCCCTCCGACATTTCGCTGAGGGTGACGCCCCCGTCACCTACCCCGTCGACGTCGTCCTCTCGCTGCACCGCGAGCGAACGGCCGCCCTGCTCCGCAGCCTCCGCAGTCAGCATGTGTTCCCGACGCTGATCCACGGCTGGGGCACGGAACGGGCGTACAGCACCCTGCTGCACGCCCGGCAGAGGTCACTCACCGTCCTCGACGTCCCGGACTGCCGGTGGAACGAGACACTGGCCCAGCGCGTACGCGCACTCAGCAACCTCTCGGCGGTCGTCGTCCTCGTCCCCGAGGAGTCCGACCCCGCCCCGCTCCTGCTCGCCGGTGCCGCCAACGTGATGTCCCGCACTGCGCCCGCGAGGGAACTGGCCAGCCGGATCGCCGCCGAACGACGCTGGCTCGACTCGCGGAAGCCCAGCCGCGGGAACCTGCTGTACGCCCCGGGCAGCCACCCGCTGCGACCGCGGCAGTCCTCCCAGGCACTGCTCTTCGACATGCTGTGCCTCGCGACGCGGCCCTGGTGCTGCCATGAGCTGAGGCTTCTGCTCGGTCCCGTGGACAGGCCGATGAGCAAGCGCGCCTTGCAGGCGAGGATCGTCCGCCTTCACGAACGACTCGGCCGGGCCGGCCTGTACGTCAACTGCTCCACGCAGCGGGGGCGCACCCTCCTGCTGGGCCTCTCCGACGGCCACGACAGTGCTTGAGCACGGTCATCCACGTCCGGCGTGCCCGCCCGACCGCACGGCGTGTGCCCGACGGCCGAAAGCAGGGCGCACCACCCAGGGACATACCACCAACGCACCATGGGTTCTGGACCCACGAGGAACCGGAAGAGATGCCGTTCCCACGACTGCCCGTCAGACCTGTGCAGGCGAAGGAGTCCGGGCGACAACGGCACAATGCGTAGACCGTGCCGACGCCTTGTACCGGGCCGCGCGGGAAAGACCGAGGCTGACCGGCGGCACCCTTCGCTCGGCGACCTGTGCGCCCGGGTACCCGCCCGAGCAGTGGGCGACGGGACTCCGGTCACCACCGCGCCGTGTGACGGTCCGCCGGCCAGCGGTTCGGATGCTGCGGTCACGCCCTGATCGCCGTGGCAACGGTCCTCTGCGTCGGAGCGGCGGGCACCGAGGTCGCGCTCCGGGGAACGCGACGGCCACGATAATCAGATGCGGAGGCTCGGCTGACGTGCGGTCCGTGCCGCACGCCCCAGTGGTCCGGCCGGGACACCGCGCCGCAGTCAAGCCTCCGCACACCGCACCACCCACGGCGCGGACCATGAGGGCTACGGGAAGTCCCCGCTCCCTCACCCGCACCCCTGACCTCGGAAAGACCCGCCCATGCCCGGTCCGACACCGCCCGTCGACCCTGAACTCGCCTCCCTGGCCCGCCCCGGCCCTTCGCGCGGCACACCCACCCTCGACGACCTCCGGCGCGACGGCGCCTTCCTCATCGAGGAGCGCCGGGCGTCCGTCCGGGGTCCGGCACCCGACGTGCCCGTGCTGGTGTGCCGGCCCGCGGAAGCCTTCGGCCGGCTGCCGGTGCTTCTCCTGCCTCACGGGGACGGCCCGAGGGTAGGTCCCACACGTCAGAATCTCGCCTACTACCTGCGGCTGGCCCGGGAGCTGAACGCCGCGGTCGTCGCCGTCGACCCCCGGTCCGCGCCGGACCACCGCTCCCCGGTCACGTCGGAGGACTGTCTGACGGTGGTGACCTGGCTGAGCGCCTGCGCCTACGACCTCGCGGTGGACGCCGAACGCGTCGTCCTGCTCGGCTTCGGGGGCGCGGGCACGCTGGCCGGAGGACTGACGCTGCGGCTGCGCGACCGCCTCCATCTGCGTCCGCTGGGGCAGATGCTGCTCTCCCCCATGCTCGACGACCGTACCGGCACGGCGTCGGCTGCCCGGCCCGCCCCTCCGTGCGCCGGCGCCCCGAAAACGAACGAGGACGCCTGGGCCCACGTCCTCGGCGACCTGCCTGGCGCCTCGGACATCACCCCCTACACCGCTCCTCTCTCCGGCCTGCCACCCACCTATCTGGAGGTCGGTGCTCTCGACATCCTCCGCGACGAGGTCGTCACCTATGCGCAGCGCATCTGGGCGGCCGGCGGTGACGCCGAACTGCACGTGTGGGCCGGCGCCTTCCCCGGCTTCGACTTCCTCGCCCCCGCCGCCGCCCTGTCCCGGCAGGCCCGCGCCACCCGGCTCGACTGGCTGCGGCGCATCCTGATCAGAGACTGATCCGTGCCGACGCGAGCCGATTGTCCACCACCCCGTCACACTCGCGGGCGCCCGGTCCCGAGCGGGTGAGAGCAGAGCTGAGCACCTTCTGCCCGTAGCCGTCCACGGGACCGATCCCGTGTCCCGCGTCGCGACCACGCATCAGCTCGAACGCCATCCGGCCGTGCGCCTGGTCGACCCGGCGTCCGCCACCCCGGCACGGTGGCCGTCTTCGTCGCCGACACCTGGGACGGCACCACCGCAGCGCGATCGCACGGTCACGGCCGGGGAGCGGACACCCGCTCGGTCCTGGTGGTGCGGCACCTGAGCGACTCGGATCTGCTGGCAGCCCTCGCCGCCCGCGTGCGGGCGATCATGCGGTCCGAGGAAGCCTCCCTCCGAGCACCTGTACGAGGCCGCTCTGACGGCGCTCCGAGGCGACGGCACCCTGCCGTCCGACTCCGGGGACGGCTGTTGCGGCGGATCGCCGAGCTGAGCCGGTCCCGTTCCGGTGCCATGACCGCCCGGACGGACCCGCCCTCCCCGTGGGAGATCGCCGCGCTCCGCCCGCTGGCGGACGGATGCGACACCGAGGAGACGGCGAGGGCCCTCGGCTGCCCTCCTCCGACCGGGCCGGACCCTGCCACGGCGGAACGCCGCGTCCCACGTCGTGGGGCGCGGCGTCGCCGAAGGACCCGACCGGCTCAGACGAGCTTGGCCGACAGGGCGATGGGCGTGCCTGACAGGGCCTGGCTGACGGGACAGTTGGCCTTGGCGTCCTCCGCCGCGGCGGTGAAGACGTCGCCGTCGACACCCGCGACGGTGCCCTCCACCGTGAGGTGCACGCCCGTGATGCCCTCACCCGGCTGGAAGGTGACGTCGGCCGAGGTGACGAGCTGGGTGGGCGGGGTGCCCGCCTCGGTCAGGGCGTGCGCGAGCGCCATCGAGAAGCAGCTCGAATGGGCGGCTGCGAGCAGTTCCTCGGGGCTTGTCCTGCCGCTCGCCTCCTCCGCCCGCGAGGGCCATGTCACCGGCTGCCGGCCGGTGCCGGAGGAGTCGAAGGCCACGACTCCGGTGCCTTCGGTGAGGTTTCCGTCCCACACGGTGTGGGCGGAACGCGTGGTTGCCATGCTGCATCCTTCGTGTCGTGCGGTGTGTCGGCGGCCGGCTCAGCTCCCCGGCCGGAGAACCGGCGCCGCGTCACGACAGGACGCGGGCCGACGGGGATCTGGCGGACACCGACAACGTACGCACCGCGCGCGGCGGCCGGGCGCCGTGACCGGCGAACGAGCCGCATCCGGCCAGTAAGTGAGCAGTCGCCGGTACCCGCCCGGTCTCCTTTTGCGCACACCCCGGCCGCTGGGCGAGGACGGTGCCGGGCGGGAACGACGATGAGGGGAGGACGCGCCGACGATCACCAGCGCGTCCGGACTTCACGGAAGGACGGACAGAAGATGCGTCTCGTCACGACGGTCGTGGCACTACTGCTGTGCGCGGTGTACGTGGGTGCGGGTACGGCGAAGATCGTGGGAGCCCCGGCGATGCGAGCGGACGCTGGGCGGCTCGGGCTTTCGGTCCGGGGCCAGCAGGGCATCGGGGTGCTGGAAGTCATCGGCGGAGCGGGACTGGCACTCGGTCTGTGGTATCCACCGCTGACGACCGGTGCGGCGATCGGCATCGTCCTCTTGATGGCCGGTGCGCTCGTCTTTCACCGGCGGGCCGGGGATACGGTCGTCACGGCCATGCCCGCCCTTGTCCTCGGTCTGGCGGTGGCGCTCACCGCCGCACTCGACCTGGCCGGCCGCTGAGACGAGACGGCCGGGGACGCAGGCGCCCGCACCCGTGCCGTCTCCTGGGTCACACGGCGGTTCCCGGTCCCGTGCCGAAGACACTGCGGATCCAGATTTCCGCGAGCGCGGCCACCCGCTGCTCGTCGGACACCTTCGGTTCCATGCCGAGGAGCGCGGCGTAGAGGTTCCGCTCGCTCATCCAGACCAGAGTCGTGGCCAGCGTCGCCGCGTCGGTTCCCGCGGGGGCGCGGCCGGTGGCACGCTCCTGTTCGATCCACGCGGTGGCCGGCTCGATGAAGAGTCTGAGCAGTCCGGTGTACACCTCGCGCAGTTCCGCGTCGGACGCCATCGCGTCCGACGCGGCGACCACCACGGCGGAGTGCTCGCGCCACAGCGCCAGGATCTCCGCGTAGTTCTGTTCGAAGGTGCGCTGGGGATCCGGATCGGTCTCGGTGGTGCCGAAGCCGCGCAGGGCGATCTCCAGCTTGTCGTGCATGACCCGCTCCAGCAGGGCGGCCAGCAGCGAATGCTTGGTGTCGAAGTAGAAATAGAAGGTGGGCCGTGAGATACCCGCTCTGGCGGCGACCTCTCCGACGGACACCTCGGTGAACGGTTTCTCCGCCAGCAGCGCTTCGGCGGCGCTGAGCAGCGCCTCCAGACGTACGTCGCCGCGAGGGGCGGGCCGGGCCCAGCTACGTGCGGCCCCCGGGGACGGTTGTTGTGCCGGGGTCTGCGGACGTTGTCCCACTTGCGTGTCCCTTCCACTCCTGCGGCTCTCGCCTGAGGCGAGGCGACGGGTGGCCGCTCCCGACCTGCGCCAGCCCATGGTAGTCGGCCCCCTCACCCACCAGGGGCACGGCCATGGCGGCGTGGGCGCCCGCCAGTCCGGCAAACACCTGTCGACAGACTCAACACATGTTGAGTTACGCTGACACTAGTTGATCGCCCGGCCGACGGCCGGGAGACATCGCCACACCCACCGCCCAGAGAGGCCTTGCCATGGCCACCATCCTGATCACCGGAGCGTCCGACGGACTCGGCCGAGCACTGGCCGAGGACCTCGCCCAGGACGGACACCACCTACTGCTGCACGGACGAAACACGGCACGGCTCGCCGAGGTGGCCGGGATCACCGGAGGTGAGGTCTTCTCCGCCGATCTGGCCTCCCTCTCGGCCACCCGGCGTCTCGCGGCCGACGTCACCGCCCGGTACGACCACCTGGACGTCCTCGTGAACAACGCGGGGGTGGGTTTCCGGGCAGGCAGTGCGGACCGGGAGATCTCGGCCGACGGACACGAGCTGCGCCTCGCGGTGAACTACCTGGCCCCGGTCCTGCTCACCCAGGAACTGCTGCCCCTGCTGCGGAAGGCAACCGCCGCTCGGATCGTCAACGTCGCCTCGGTCGGCCAGCAGCTCTTCGACTTCGACGACCCGCAGCACGAGCGCGGCTTCAGCCAGGCGGACGCCTACTGCCGTTCCAAGCTGGCCCTCATCAGTCACTCGGTGGACCTCGCCCGCCGGCTGGAGGGAACCGGCATCACGGTCAACGCCGTCCACCCCGCGACCTTCATGGCGACGACCATGACGAAGGACTCCGGCATCCCGGCCGACGAACCCCTGGCCAAGGGCGTCGCGGCCACCCGCCGCCTGGTGGACGATCCCGGACTGGCCGGGGTGACCGGTAAGTACTTCCACAGTTTCGACCAGTCGACCCCCTCGGAGCCGGACGCCCTGTCTCCCGAGTACCGCCACCGCCTCGCGGCGGTGACCCGGGACCTCCTCGCCACCGCGGGCGTCTGAGCACCCGCGCACCCCGCGCGAAGCAACCCTTCCAACACATCGGAGCACGTTCATGGCCCGCACGTATGTCAGCACTGTCGTCCCCGCCCCCGCCGACGCGGTCTGGGAGGTCGTCCGTCCCTTCGACGGCCTGCCGCTCTGGCATCCGGCGATCGCTTCGAGCGTCCTGGAGGAAGGCGGCCCGGCCTCGGTCGGGGCGCTGCGGCGACTGCGGTTCGCCGATGGCGACACCGAGGTCCTGGAGCGCCTGACCGCCCTCGACGACGCACGGCGCACCTTCACCTACGAATTGGTGGAGCACCCCTTCCCGGTCCGCCGCAGCGTCTCGACGCTCCGGGTGCTGCCCGTGGTGGACACGGACGAGGCGTTCGTCGAGTGGTCGGCGGAGTCGGAAGAGGACGCGACGGACACCGCCGGCGCCCGGGCACTCGTCGAGCAGCTCTACGGCAGTGGTCTGGCCGCCCTCCGCCAGCGCTTCGCCGTCGACGGTCCCGCCCCGGATCCCGCGGCCGGCTGAGCCGGCGGCGCGGGTCCGCGACCCTGCGCACGCCGGCATGGTTCCCGCTGCCTCCGCCCTGAGGAGGAGGCAGCGGGAACGAGAGGCGGCGGTCCGGCTCCACCCCACGTACGGTGGCCCGGCGCCGGAGCCGCCCTACTGTTGCACCATGAGAGCGATCAGGTCCGTGGCCGGGCACGGCATACCACCCGCCGTGACCGACGCGGGGCTGGCCCTCCTGGTGATCGGGGGCTGTCTGGCGCTTCCCCGGATCATCCCCGCGGACGACCAGGCGCTGCGCACACCCGACACCTGGTGGCTCGTCCTCGTCCTGCTGACCGCCGCGCCGCTCGCTGTGCACCGCCGCGCACCCCTGGTCAGTCTGCTGATCACGGCCTCGGCGGCGACCACGTTGCAGGGGCTCGCCTACGTGCCGCAGGTGGCCGGGCCGCAGGGCACCTCGATCGGTCCCACCTACCTGGCCGTCGCCACATCCGTGTTCCTCACGGCGGTACGCCGGGGACCCTGGCTCACCACCGCCGTCGCCGGGGTGTTCGTGCCCCTCGACGCACTGGCCGAGGGGCTGCTCGCACCGGCGGGACACCGGCTGGCCGCGTGCGCCACCGTGGTCGTGCTCCTGCTTGCGGCCTGGGCCTTCGGCCGCCTCGCGAGAGCCCGTACCGCGATCCGCGACGAAGCCCTCGAACGCGCGGCCGCGCTGGAGCGCGAGCAGGCCGCCAACGCGCGCGCGGCGGTGATGCACGAGCGAGCGCGCATCGCCCGCGAGCTGCACGACATCGTCGCGCACAACGTGAGCCTCATGGTCGTGCAGACCATCGCGGCCGACCGCGTGCAGGACCGCACCCCGGAGAAGGCCCATGAGCTGCACGCCGCGGTGGAGCAGACCGGCCGGGACACCGTGACGGAGCTGCGCCGGCTGCTGGACGTGCTGCGTACCGAAGAAGAGGAGGAGGGACGCGACCCCTCCAAGGAGCCGCCGCAGCCGACCGTCGACGCCGTGCCCTCGTTGGTCGACTCGGTGCGGGCCACCGGCTTGGACGTCGACTTCGCCGTGTCGGGCACACCGATCGCCCTGCCCGCCGGTACGCACCTGACGGCCTACCGCATCGTTCAGGAAGCACTGACCAACACCTTGAAGCACGCCGGTCCGACCCGTGTCCGGGTCAACCTCGTCTGGGACGATCAGCCGCAGCGACTCACCATCCGGATCTGCGACGACGGCCCGGCCGACCCGGCGCCCGCACCACGGGACACCGCGGCGGTCGCACCCGGCGCCGGTCACGGCCTGGTGGGCATGCGTGAGCGGATCGCAGCGGTGGGCGGCACCCTGCACACGGGGCCACGGCCCGGGGGCGGCTACTGTGTGCACGCCGTGCTCGACCTGTCATGATCCGACCGACGACACCTTGACGAGGGAACTCAGACCAATGCGGCCCATCAGAGTATTGCTGGCCGACGATCAGCCCATGATCCGTACGGGTTTCCGGCTCATCCTGGAGGCCGAGGGCGACATCGAGGTCGTGGCGGAGGCGTCCGACGGCCAGGAAGCCGTCACGGAGACCGAGCGGCTGTCTCCCGATGTCGTCCTCATGGACATCCGGATGCCCAACATGGACGGTGTGGAAGCCACCGAGCTGATCGTCCGCAACAACCCGTCCAGCCGAGTCATCATCCTCACCACCTTCGATCTGGACGCCCATGTCGTGGACGCGCTGAGGTCCGGAGCGAGTGGCTTCCTGGTGAAGGACGGGCCGGCGGATTCCCTGGTCGAGGCGATCCGCATGGTGGCGACCGGGGATGCCGTACTCGCTCCCCGTGTCACGCGACGGCTGCTCGACCGCTTCGCCGGTATGCCGTCGCAGACCACTCCCTCACCGCCCCCTCGCCTGGACGCACTCACGGCACGCGAACTGGACGTCCTGCGGACGCTGGCGCGAGGGCTCTCGAACGCCGAGATCGGGCGGGAACTGGGGATCGGCGAGACCACGGTGAAAACCCACGTCGCCCACATCCTGGAGAAATACCACCTGCGCGACCGGGTTCAAGCCGTGGTGCTCGCTTATGACTGCGGTCTCGTGGCACCCCGCACCTCATCATCGAACGACGCGGTCTGAGCTTGCCGGTTCGTGGAAGTCGCGCGCGCGTTCCGTCACCATGACCGCCGCCGCGACCCGCGCATCGTGTGGGTCTGTGTTGATCGGAATGCCCAGGCACCTGCAGAGGCGATGAGCCGGTATTCGAGCCGAGGGAGCGGCCAGGGCCGGGGTGGGTGGGTTTCGGTGCACCGGCCGGCCTCCCTGTCTTCGCGCGCAGAATCCTGAACCCGCGACGGACCCCCGGGCCGGGGTGAGCCTGTTCGCTCCCGCCGGTCGCTCCAACGGGCCGCCGACCGCAGGACCTGGCTCGTCCTGGCCGCATACGCCCAGCTCCGCCTCGCGCGACCACTCGCGAGGGACTTCCGCCGAGCGGGTGCGCGCCTGCCGGCGCACCCGGCCGGCAGGCGCACGGTGTCAGTCAGGCACGTGTCCCTGTGTCTCCCACAGCCACACCCGTTCCTGTACTTCATCGATGGCTCGCGTCAGGTAGCGACGGTACGTACTGAACGCCATGTTGAGGCGCCGTGCCATGGCCTCCTGGGTGAGCGACGACTGGAAGGTCGTCGTCAGTACGGAGTGCAGGTGCCGGGTACGGGGGTTGGCCTGGAGCCGCTGGACGGCCTTGTTGAGCACCTCCTGCAGAGCCGCCACCGCCTCAGGGCCGTCATCGGGTTCGATGATTCTGAACTTGAGCAGCGGACTGACGGCGAGCGCATCGGGGTCGAGCCAGTTCCGCAACGCTTCACGGACGGCGGCGTCGGACTCCTCACGTGTCAGAGCGACGACGGCCCCCCTGGGTTCCTCCGCGGGCTTCTCCGGAGGTCCGCTCAGCAGACGGACATCGATGCCGTCGGCCCACTCGTCGACACGCACGGCACGCCAGTCATGACAGAACAGTCCCGGTGTCCGTCCGGCCCGGCCCGGCGGCTGGAACATGTCCATGTAGGTCATCAGCGGCTCCCAGAAGCCGGGATCTGCCATCACCACACAGGACCACGCGCAGTGCCTCGCACGCAGCAGTTCGAAGATGATCCGCATGTGGACCAGGTCCCAGGCCCGAGACGGGCGGTGCGGAGTGTGCCGGTGCACCATGAACCGGGCGACACCGACGTGTTCCCCGTGGCGCGGAGGGGCCATGTCGCTGACGGCGTCCCACGCCTCCGCAACGACGGGATCGGCCCGCCGCGTCTCCGCGTCGGGCCACTCGACACGCAGCCACGCCATGAATCCCAGCAGTTCGTTGGAGCTGTAGCGACGGTGCACCTTAAAGGAATCGGGCTGCCTGGCCAGCCAGTACGAGACCGCGGCCGCGCTCTGCTCGCCCTCGATCTCGCGTGTCATCCGCACCAGCTCGGCGGCGTCCTCCGGACGCGCCGTTTCCTCGTAGGCGCCTCCCTCGTCACGGCTGCCGTGGAACTTCCGGATCCACGGCGCCCTGGAGATGATGTAGTTGTAGGCGCCGGTGGCTCTCAGCGCCTCCCGCTCGGGCGCGTTGCGGATGCGCTCGACGAGATGACGGCGGATCGCCCGGTGCATCGCCATGTACCGGTCCGGGTCCCGCCAGCGGAAGTCGCTGTCCAGCGAGTCACGGATGACGTCGTGCGGGTATACCCCGTATCGGCCGGAACGGACGAAGGGAAGCTGCCTCAACCACGCGAACAACTGGGTGGCGTCTTCTTCCGGAAGTACCACCCGCAGCAGGTCTTCCGTCGTGTCCAGCGCGTGGCCGCAGACTTCGAGAGCACGACGGTGGGCGGGAGAGGGCAGTTCGCCGACGAGGTGGGACAGCAGTTGTTCGATGACCGCTCGGGACGGCGCCCAGACCGTGCCGTCCGTGTTGCCGTGAGCGGCGACCTCGGCCGCCAGCCGCAGGGCGAGTGGATTGCCTCCCGCGAAGCCGAGGAGTGCCCGGTGGGCCGTCGGGTCGGCGCCTTGTCCTGCCAGGAGTGCCGCCGCCTGGTCTCCGTCGAGTTCGGGGAGTTGGACGACCCTCATCAAGTCACGCCATCCGAGGTCGGCGCGCCACAGGGGATCGGGCGGCAGCCGTCCGGCGAGGACCACGAGGACACCGGTGGGCAGCCGGGGAAGGAAGCGGTTGCGGACCCACTCCTCCATGTCCCGGCAGCGCTCGAAACTGTCCACCAGCAGGACGCAGTCGTCCTGGAAGAGAGCACCGGCCGCCGCCTGCTCGAAGGCGGTCGGGGAGGGGTAGATCGTGCGGGTGTCGACGGAGACGACGGGCCGGCCCGCGCCGCGGGCCTCGACCGCGTAGCGCTGGAGCAGCGCGCTCTTGCCGATGCCGCCCGGTCCGTGCAGGACGATGACCGACGGCGCGGACGGCTCTCCCCGGAGAGCACGGCGGAAGAGTGCGACTTCCTCCTCACGGCCGACGAAGTTGTGCATTCTCGCCGTGGCGAGCTTGTCGGCGAACCGGCCGCGCCGGTCCGGAGCATGCGGGCGAGAGGTCTCGCCGGCGGAGCGGGAGGCGGAGTCTTCCGTCGCCATTCCGTTCCTGTCCTTCCTCACTGTGCACCGCGCTGGGCTGCCCGCCCCGTGCGGCTCGGTGTCTGCCTGCGCTCGTGGAGCACGGTCGATCTCACGTCACCCCTTCCCCATGACGCACCGTGAGCCAGACAGCACACAGCTGTGTCACGCGGCGTGACTCACCGGCTTCGGTGACACCGTCACGCTGAACGTCCGCGCTCGGCCCTGACGCGCGGCGCGTCACCGCATACGGGGCCACATGGGCGTCGTACAGATCGATCACTTTATAGGAGGAAGGGCCTCATCCTTCCCGTCCGCAGTCCCGCTCCGGACCGCGAGCGGGGCCGCGGACGGGAAGGATGAGCGCGAAACCCTTCGACCAACGCGGTAGTCACCGGGAGTGTCGGTCATCGCGGCTCGGGCATCGTTTCAGCAGACGAAGTGGGTTTCGGACACTCCGAGTGCCTTCTGGAGCATCAGCGTCCGGGGGAACCGGCCCTCGGTCGCCGACGGAACAGCGGGTCGCGGGCGCGAGGTGAAGTGCCCACCTTTTTCTGTTTGCGGCGTCCATGCCTGGTGACGCTCACAGATACGCCAACTTCTGCTCAACACTGCTCACTCGTCACTGCGGAGGGGCTGTGCACACCGACGCCCCCGCGGCAAGGCGGCACCCCGCCGGAACCGCCGAACTCTGCCCACCCGATGATCATTCGGTGTTCATCTCGGTATGCGTGTGCGGCCTGGCTCATACCATCCCGAGGTGCAACAGATGGAGAGCGCCAACAGCACCGACTTCCTGACGGCCACGTCCGTCGTCGGACGAGCCGGCACGCCAGGGACATTCGACAGTCATCTGTCACCGGTGTGGGGCACGGCCGAGGGCATCGACGGGGGGATCCTGCTGGCCGTCGCCGCCCGCGCGACGGCGGCGGCCACGGCCGTGCGTGCGGAGCGCTTCTTCCCCAGCTCCGTCAGCGCCTCCTTCCTCACCGCCTCGCGCCCGGGCGCGGTCCGCGTGCGCACCGACGTCATCCAGCGCGGCAGCCGCTTCACCACGAGCCAGGTCTCGCTGACCCAGCGGACCGAGGACGACCGTGAGATCGAGCGGATGCGTGCCCTCGTGTCGCACGGAACCCTCGCCTCCCAGGCGGCCGCGGACACTCCGCTGCCACCTGTCATCACCCCGCCCTCGGCCTGTATCAGCCGCGACGACGCCCCGGGCGGCAGGGCGGAACGCCTCGGCCACCTCGCCGGGGTGGACATACGGCTGGCGCCCGAGTGCGCCGGCTGGGCCTTCGGTACTCCCTCACACACCGGACACTTCGACGGCTGGTTCCGGCTGGCCAACGGGCGTGAACCGGACCCCCTGGCGCTTCTGGTCGCCGTGCACGCGCTGCCTCCGATCTCCTTCGCCTTCGGCCGTGTCGGATGGCTCCCGACCGTCCAGCTCACGGCCCATATCCGCGGTTACCCCGCCCCCGGCTGGCTCCAGATACGCACCAGCACCAAGGCGCTGAGGGACGACCACGTCATCGAAGACGTGGAGGTCTGGGACTCGGCCGGCGAACTGGTCCTGCAGTCACGGCAGTTCGCGGCCCTCGTGTGAACCCGGCCACGGTGGCGGCCCTGGGCGGAAGTGAGCAACTCCGAGCGTCCCGCAGCAGGGGTCGCGGCCGACATGACGCCCCAAGATGGGAGGACGAGGTCCGGCTCCGTCCGTGACGGCCGGACCTTCGCGGGCACTGCCACGCCATTCGCCGTGGCATGTTCCTCGTCGGCCCGACGATCGCTCTGTCGAAGGTGTTCCATGCGCATCCTGTTCTCCGGTACCCCGGCCTACGGCCACCTGCTGCCGTTGCTTCCCCTGGTGAGGGCCGCCCGCCGGGCCGGTCACACCACCGCGTTCCTCACGCACGCGTCGCTGACTTCCGTCGTCGCTCCCGCTCCGGTGGTCCCGGCAGGGGCCACGCTGGAGGCGACCCTGGTGGAGTTCCAGCGGCGGACCGGGAAGGACGCCACCACCGACATGTCCCCGGCGACCGCCGGTGAGTTCTTCGGTGGCACCCGGGTCGACCTGGGCGCCGACGAGGCGCTGGCGGCGGCCCGTGCCTTCGCCCCCGACCTGGTGATCGCGGAGTCGGCGGACTTCCTCGGCCCGCTGGTCGCCTCGGAGCTGGGAGTGGAGTGGGCGTCCCACGGTGTGGGCATCGCACTGGAGGCACCCCTGGCCGAGGCGATGCGGTCGACGGCCGTGGCACGCGCCGCGGAGCGCGGCATCACCCTGACCCGGCCCTTCGCGTCGGTGGACCCCTGGCCCGCCTGTCTCCAGCGTGACGACTGGAAACCGTCGGCGGACCGCGTCACCATCCGACCCGAGGCGCATGAGTCCGAGGCGGCCACCCGGTGGCGCCGGCCGTCGTTCCCCGGCCGTGAGCACCTCCCGCGCGTGCTGGTGACCCTGGGCACCATCATCGACGACTCCGCGGCCCTCATGAAGATCATCGCGTCGCTCGCCGGCGAGAACGTCAACGTGGTGGTGGCACTACCGCCGTCGGCCGAGGGGGAGACGCTGCCGGTGAAGGGCGACGGCGTCCAGGTGACCGGCTTCGTACCGATGGGGCTGCTGCTCCAGGGGGTGGACGCGGTCGTCTCCTCCGGGGGTGCCGGCACGGTGCTGTCGGTGCTCGGCGCCGGTGTCCCGATGGTGATCTGGCCCCTGGGACTGGACAAGCCCTTGAACGCGGAGCGGACCGCTGCCCTCGGTGCCGCCGAGGTCATCAGCGCGGCGGACCAGGCCGGTGCCGCCGTCACCCGGGTGCTGGGACAGCCCTCTTACCGGACGGCCGCCCAGCACGCGGCAGCACACATCGCGGCCATGACCCCGGCCGAGGAGGTCCTCACCCTGCTGACCGGTCGGGGCCATTGACACTGCCGCGGGCCAGACAGGACATCGGAAGAGGAACATCATGTACGCAGCGAGGCAGCACGTCTTCGGCCCCCCGGAGACACTGGTGTACCAAGAGGTCGCGACTCCCTCGCCGGGACCGGGCGAGGTCCGTCTCGCCGTGACGGCGGCCGGCGTCCACCTCATGGACACCGTGCTCCGCGCGGGCAGAGAGCTGGGAATGGCGCTGCCCCGCCTCCCGATGACACCGGGCCGGGAGGCCGCGGGCGTCGTGGACGCCGTCGGTGCCGGGGTCGACGCGGGCTGGCTCGGCGCCCGGGTGGTGGCCTACCTCGGGCAGGAACGCAACGGCGGCTACGCGACGCACGCCGTGGCGTCGGCCGACAGTCTGCACCGCGTCCCGGACGGTGTGGACGACGCCGCCGCCGTCACCATGATAGGAACAGGCCGCACCGCCGTCGGCGTGCTCGAGCAGGCGGCGCTGTCGGCCGGGGACGTGGTGGTGGTGACCGCGGCGGCCGGCGGGCTGGGGACCCTGCTCGTCCAAGCGGGGCGACAGGCCGGTGCCCGGGTGATCGGCCTGGCCGGTGGCGGACGCAAGACCGAGGCGGTGCTGGAGCAGGGCGCCGACGGTGCCGTGGACTACACGCTGCCCGACTGGGAGGGACGCCTCGGTGAGGCGCTGCGGGGTGCGGCGTCCACCGTCGTCCTCGACGGGGTGGGTGGCCGTCTCGGCCGGAGCGCCGCGCAGTCGCTGGGCTCAGGAGGCAGACACCTGTACTACGGCTGGGCGTCCGACGAGGGGCACTTCACCACGTTCACCGAGGCGGAGCTGGAGGAGTACGGCATCACCTCACAGTTGGTGGTGGGGCCATCCCTCTCCGCGCTGCCCGGTGGCATCCGGCGACTGGAGGAGTCCGCATTGCACGGGGCGGCGCGGGGGCTGTTCCGTCCCGTCGTGCAGTCGTTCACCCTCGACCGTGCCGCGCAGGCGCACGCGGCGCTGGAAGCACGCGAGACCATGGGCAAGGTGGTGCTGCGGCCCCGGCCCGGCGACCGTCCGTGACCGTGCGACCGCGCATCAGGGCGGAAGCAGGGGCAAGCCCGACTGTTCGTGTTGCCACAGCTTCTCCTCGATGCGCGCGGTCGCGGTCGTCAGATGTCGGCGGTAGGTGCTGTACGGCATTCGCAACCGCCGCGCCGCCGCCTCCTGGGTCGGTGCGCCCTCCAGGAAGGCTTGGGCGGCGACTTGGTGTGCCTTGTCGCCACCACGGCCGGTGACGAGTCCCGCGACGGCGGCGGACAGTACGTCCCGCAAGGTCATGCCATGGTCGGCGACGAGCCGGCTGTTGCGCAGCGGGTTGGCCTCCAACGCTTCCGGGCGCCGAAGGTCCCGCAGGGCCGAGCGGACCGCGGCGGCGAACTCCGACCGGGACATCGGCTGCGACGACGTCGGCACCGTAACCCCGGACAGGTCCGGGACGGTGAGATCCTCGTCACCGACCGTGTCGGTCAGCAGGGTCCGCTGCTTCTCGGCCAGCCAGTTCCTCGGCGACATGTCGCGCCAGTCGTGGGCGAAGAGCCGGTAGGGGTGTCCGCTGACCATGACGGGCCGGTCCAGCGGCGTCATGTCACAGAAGCTCATGTGGGCGTCCCAGAAACCGTCGTCCCGCAGCACGATGAACGACCAGGCCAGGTCGGTGTCGCGCAGCAGTTCGCCCAGCATGCGCCAGAGCATCAGGTCCATCACCGGCGAGGGTCTCTGGTAGTGGCGTGGGTACACGTGGAAGCGGCCGAGCACCATGTGCTTCCCTGGCGTGAGGGGGCCGTGGGCCGCCACGTGCTCCCAGGCGGCCTCCGCGACCGGATCGTGTGCGCGGCCCTGGGAGGGTTCCGGGCGCAGCCAGGCCGAGAAGGCGGCGGCTGCCGACGTACCGCGCAGCCGTTGCACGCGGAAGTCCTGCGGCCGGGTCTGGAGCCAGTAACGGACCGGACCGGTCGCGTCGGGGCCTTCGGCTCGCTCGGCGAGGGCCAGGACGTCGGCCTCGTCCGAGGCAGCGTAAGGGTGGTCCTCCACCAGTCCCGGTGTGTACCACGCATGGCTCTGTGCCATGTAGCCGGCGCCCCGGTAGAGGAATTGCAGGGAGCCCACGTCCTGGAGCAGCCTGCTGCCGGGGGCGGAGCCGATGCGCTCCACCAGATGGCGGTGGAGACGTCGGTACAACTGGTCGAACCGCTCGGGATCGCGCCACTTCAAGTCGGCCGCGAGTGCCTCACGGACGACGTCGTGCGGGAAGACACCCTCGGCACAGCGGTCGATGAAAGGTTGTTCGCGTATCCATGCGAAGAGTTCGGGCGCGTCGTCACCGACCACGGCACGCAGCAGCGTCTCGGTGGTCAAGTGCGCCTGTGCGCAGACTTCGAGGGCCAGTCGGTGCCGTGGGCCGGGCAGGTCCCCCAAGATACTGGACAGCAGCGGAGCGACGACCTCGGCTACGGGCTCCCAGGGCCGGGAAGCGGGCAGTTCATGCCCGGCGGACGCGTGGGCGGCCAGCGCCAGAGCGAGGGGGTGGCCGCCGGCGAACGCCAGCAACGCGCCGCGTCGGGCCTGATCGACTCCGCGCTTCTCCAGGAAGGCCTCCGCCTCGTCCGCGGCGAGGCTTCCAAGGGTGATCACCTTGAGTACGCCCGCCCATCCCGGATCCGCCGACCATTTCGCGTCCGGTGCGTGCCGGCTCGCCACCACGACCAGGACGTCGACGGGCAGTCCCGGCAGGAACTCGTCACGCAGCCAGCTCTCCAGGCTTTGGCAGTGCTCGAACGTGTCGATCAGCAGCAGCGCCCGCGGAGCCCGCGCCGCCGCCTCGGCAGCCGTCTCGAACGCCCGGGGAGCAGCCGGCACCGCTCGCCCGTCGACCTGCACGACCGTTCGTCCGGCGACGGACGCCTCTCTGGCGTACTGCCGGACGAGCGCCGACTTGCCGACGCCTCCGGGGCCGTGCAACCACAGGACGGAAGGCGCGTCACGGTCCCCTGCGAGGGCGTCCCGCAGCAGACGCAGTTCGGCTTCCCTGCCGACGAACAGTTGGTCCCTCGCCACCCTGATCCGGTCGGCGATCCTGCCACGTGGTGGCGCTTCCATCACTTGCCTTTCACAGGGCTGTCGCCCGGGTCACTGCGTCATGTCGGACGGTTCGCGTCCTCGGCGCGAACGGGGGCGGAAGTCGCACGGGACCGACGGCCGGCGTCGTCGGGCGCTCAGGTGCCGGCACAGAGGCCGTCGAGCGTGAGGTCGAGGAGCCGCTCGGCCTGCTCGCGCTGTTCGGGTCTGCCCGAGGCCAGGGCGATGCCGGTGAGGGCGGCGAACATGTCGGTCGCCTGGATGTCCCCGCGGACGGCGCCGGCTTCGACGCCGGCGTCGAGCAGTGAAGTGAGCGCCCTGAGGATCAACTCATGACTCTGGGCGTACGGGTTGACGCCCGATGCGACCAGGGAACGCAGCGCGTCGGCCATGCCGAACTTGGCGGTGGCGTAATCGATGAAGCGGCCCATCCACGCACGCAGGGCGTCGCGCGGGGGGAGGGCCGACAACAGCGCCGGTGCGGCGTCGCAGAGTCTGGCGAGTTCGTTGCGGTAGGCCGCCTCGATGAGGACTTCCCTGGTGGGGAAGTTGCGGTAGAGGGTGCCTGAGCCGACACCCGCTTCTTTCGCGATGCGCTCCAGGTGGGCGTCGAGCCCCTCCTCCGCGAACACCCGCACCGCCGCGGCCAGGATCTTGTCCCTGTTGCGCTGGGCATCGGCCCGCAGCGAACGCCCCGTTTCCTTCGGCATGAGACTCCCGTCGGTTCCTGACACGCACGCCCGGACTTGCCAAGCGGGGGCGCCTCCACTTAACGTACTCGAAGTGGAGGCGCCTCCACTTCGTTAAACGGCGACGCCTCCACTTCTAGTCTATGGCATCGCCTTCCTCCCCATGGATCCCCGTCCGCACAGCCGGACGGGCGACCGCGCCCACCGCGGACGCACCACGCGCTTCCCGTGGAATCACCCCCGCCCGCCTTCCCGCACGACGGCGTCGACCGGCTCGGCGCCCCGGACTTCAGGAGCAATCATGAGCATGACACTGGACGGCGAGGTCGCCGTCATCACCGGAGGCGCCTCCGGAGTGGGCTTCGGCATCGCCCAGGAATTCGCCGCACACGGTGCCCGGGTCGTCCTCACCGACCTCGACCGGGCCGATCTCGACCGGGCCGTCGCGCAGATCGACGGTCCTTGCACCGGCATCGTCGCCGATGTCACCGATCCCGTCGCCATGGACCGCGCGCTCCGTGAGGCGAAGTCGGAGTACGGACGCCTGGACGCCGTCGTCGCGAACGCGGGGATCGGCGCGCACGCCCCCCTGGGCCACATCACCGAGGACCAGTTCACCCGCACCTTCGACGTGAACGTCAAGGGCGTCCTCTTCACCGTCCAGCCCGCACTGCCACTCATGCCGGACGGCGGATCCATCGTCGTCATCGGCTCGACGGCCTCCGTGCAACCACCCGCGGGCATGAGTCTCTACGGCGGTTCCAAGGCCGCGGTCCGCTGTCTCGTACGCGCTTGGATCCAGGACATCAAGGGCTCGGGCATCCGGATCAACGTCCTGAGCCCCGGCGCGGTCGACACCCCGAGCCTGCGGCGGGCGGCGGAGCAGGCTCAAGGAGCCGAAGCGGTGGTCCCGCTCGTCCGGGCCATGGGCGAGGGCAATCCCACCGGGCGCATCGCCGACCCGCGAGAGATAGGGAAGGCCGCCGTCTTCCTTGCCAGTGACGCCGCGAGCTTCGTCACCGGTGTCGAGTTCTTCGTCGACGGAGGCGTGGCGCAGGTGTGATCCACCCGCGGCCCCAGCAGCACGGTGCGGATCCGCCATACCGACGCTTGCCGGGGCCACGACACGGACCATCGGCGCCACTCACCGTCGCAATCGCCCGCCGAACCCGCCACCCCCGGCACTCCCACTCCTGCGACCCGAAAGCCACATAGTTCATGCCATCCTCCCGCCCCGCCTCCGCCCCGCCGACCGACACACTCTCCGGCCACCGCCCGCAACGACGCGTCAGTTCCCAGACCATCGGTATCGCCGTCGTCCTCGTCGTACAGCTCATGCTCGCTTTGGACACGACCATCGTGAACGTGGCGCTGCCACGCATCGGCTCCGGCCTCCACTTCGGCCCGGCCGGGCTGTCCTGGGTGCTCAACGCCTACACCCTCGCCTTCGGCGGCTTGCTCCTGCTGGGCGGGCGCCTCGGTGACACCTACGGCCGACTGCGTGTCTTCGAGACCGGACTCGCCCTCTTCACCGCCGCATCGCTCGCCGGAGGCATCGCCGACACACCCGGACTGCTGATCGCCGCCCGGACCGCCCAGGGCGTCGGCGCCGCACTGGCGGCGCCGGGCGTCCTCGCCCTCCTCACCACGAACGCGCCCGACGAGAGCGCCCGACACCGTGCGCTGGCGCTCTTCTCCGCCGTCAGTATCGGCGGCAGCACACTGGGCCTCGTCCTCGGCGGCCTCGTCACCGAGTACGGCACGTGGCGCTGGACGCTGTTCATCAATGTCCCCCTCGGTCTGGCCGTCCTCGTCCTCGCCCGGCGCTTCGTCACGGAGACGCCGCGCCGACCCGGTCGCTTCGACACGGTGGGGGCCACCGCGGCCACCGGCGCCGCGGTGGCCGTCGTCTGGGCTCTGATCGGGGCACCGGACCACGGCTGGGCCTCGCCGCGGACAGTGGCCGGGTTCGCCATCGGCGTCGTGTGTGTCGTGGTGCTCGTGGTGACCGAGCGGCGCGTGTCCGGCCCCCTGTTGCCGCCGGCTCTCTTCCACAGCCGACGACGGCTCGGCGGACTCGCCGTCACCGCCCTGGTATTCGGCTCACAGATGTCGATCTTCTTCCTCGTGGTGCAGTACCTCCAGCGGGTCCTTCACTTCAGCCCGCTGCGTGCCGGTCTCGCCTTCGTGCCGATGACCCTCGGCATCTTCGTGATGTCCCGGATCACACCCCGACTCCTCGCCCGCTTCGGTCAAGCCCCCCTGTTGATCACCGGCACGCTCGGCCTCACCGTCAGCTACGTGTGGCTCGCGGACGTCGGCAGCACGGACACCTACGCCGCCGCCGTCCTCGGCCCGCTGGTTCTCAACGGGATCTTCGCCGGTCTGACGTTCATGCCCGCGGCCTCGCTGGTCGTGGGTGACGTGGAGCCCGAGCACGCCGGATCCGCCTCCGGCCTGCTCCAGACCACCCAGCAACTCGGCGGCGCGATCGGACTCGCCGCGATCGTGTCGGTGTACGCCGCCGGAGCCGTGCCCGGCGCCTTCGTACCCGGCGTCCGGACGGCCTTCTTCACCGCGGGAACACTCACGGTCGTCGCCTGCCTCATGGCGTCCCTGCTCTATCCAGCAGACCGCCGACGAACTCTCGTGAGCAGGTAAGACATCCGTCGGCACAGGCAGATCCACGGCTTCCCTGCCGCGAGAAACGGGGCGGCCCCTCCTGGGCGAGGGACCTCGACATGTCTGCCCGGCGGCTGTCGCGAGCGTGAGCACCTAGGGGCCTGTCACTCTTCCGTTCCCGGGTCCAGATGCTCACCGCATCCACCGAGGGTCACTCCACCAGCCCGACACTCGCCATCTTCTGGACCCCACCGGGGTGGTAGGTCCAAGCCACTCCCGGAAGTGAACTCACTTGACGCGGTCGGCATCCGTACGCGTATGTGGCGTCGGAGCGGCCGGATGGTGCGTACCGGGGCGAACCCGCGACCCGCCTACAGGCCGTCGTAGATCGCGCCGAGGTGGTCTTAGTCGGCGCTCTCCCAGGCGAGGGCGAGGAACCGCTCGATCCGGGCGAGGTCCAGCTCGGCCGCGAGCGACACGGCGACGATCGCGTGGTCGACGTTGGCCGCGAGGATCTGCCCCTCGGACCGCTTGGAGGAGGTGGAGCGCACGAAGGCCGTACGGCGCGGCAGGTACGTCCGTACGTAGCGCGGGTTGCCGCCGGGTTCGACGGCGACCCAGTCGCCGGTGCAGACGACGCGCAGGGGGTCGTGCGGGGTGACGAACGCGGTGTCGGCCCGCAGGACGCCGTCGGCGGTGACGACGTCGCACTGCCCCCGGTCGACCCGGACGACGCGGCCGGGCAGCAGTCCTTCGGCGGCGTACGGGGTGAACGCGTCGGCCCAGGCGTCGTCCCAGCCGTAGGAGGTCAGGGCGGAGTAGGTGGAAGACGTGGAAGTCAAGGGGTGACCCTTCAGGGTGCGGCCCCGGCGCGAGACTCAGGGAGCGGCTGAGATCAGCCGGTGGCCACGGAGGTGGACTCGATGGACTCCTGGATGCGGGCAGCGCCCGTCACAGTGACAGCCATTCGTCGACACCTCCTCGGCAATACCCCTGTCGGCGGCCGCTGGGGCCGCCGCTCGAACATCGGTCACCTTAGCCGCGCGCCCGAGGGCCGCGCCACCGAATAACCCCGGAACCGTCCGCTCACACCTCCACGGGCGCGTCCTCCGGCAGGCTGTCCATGAAGGAGCTGACCGAGAAGACCGCGTTGCCGGCGCCGGGCGGGCCGTAGCCGGGGGGCGAGGACAGGCCGTACTCGTCCATGGTGGCGCGGTAGGCCTCCAGCAGCCGGATGTGGTACTCCAGCGGCGCGCCCTGCGGGTTGGCCTTGCCGAGCGGGGTGGTGGGCTCGGGGCACCAGGTGGTGAAGCGGGGCGTGATGCCGTGCGACATGAAGAAGCGCAGGCCCTCGGTGGTGGAGGCGATGGCCTCGTCGACCGTCTTGAAGCCGAACGGCTCGGCCATCTCCACGCCGGCGACGAAGTTGGGGATGACGTTGCGGGCGCCGAAGACGTCGGTGGAGTCCAGGATGCGCCGGTGCCACTCGTCGCGGCCGACGTAGCGCTCCTTGCCGGGGCAGTACATCTTGAACAGGTACTCGTCCCACACCTCGAAGTTGGGGTGGTAGATCTGCACGCCGTAGTCCTTGAACCGCTGGACGTCCGGCTTGGGCAGAGCCTGGGCGACGACCTTGCCGATCCACCGGCCGGGGAAGTGCTCCTCGATGGCCTTGGCGTACCGCCCGTAGAAGTCGGCCTCGTCCAGGCCCTGGACCTTGGACGTGATCGCGCCGCCGGTGAGCGTGTACGCGGTGGAGATCCTGGCGGTGTCGTACTTGTTGATGATCTCCAGCGCCTCCAGGACCTCGTCCACGTCCTTGACGCCCGTGTACGGCCGCCCGGCCGCCTTGTGCTGGCGCCAGTTGTGGTTGATGTCGCAGTACTGGCACTCCTCCTTGGCGCCGAAGTACTGGCAGACGCGGAACGCGGTCAGGTAGATCAGGTAGCCCCACTGGATGGTCGGGGCCACCTCCATGACGGACTTCCCGTTGGAGAGCTTGTGCCGGTAGTACTCGGGCATCGGCGGCACACCGACGTCGGAGATGCGCTTGCCGTCGAGGTAGAGACCGAGCTGGTTGTGCTCGTCGGCGGCGACCCGGTAGGGGGAGGCCGGGTTCACGCGGACCGAGACGACGGTGCGCCGCAGGTCGTAGGGGCCGCCGGTGAGGATGATCTCCTCAGGCGGGCGGCGCAGCGCGGCCTCGCCCAGCTCGGGCAGGGTGCCGTGGTCGAAGGAGAAGATGAAGTACGACTTCGGCTTGACCTCGCCGTCCTCGTTGTCGCTCAGCGCCGAGGGGTCGAAGGCGACACCGCCCCGCAGGAGGTCCTCCTTGAAGACGGCCTCGCGCGGCACGTGCGGGAACCGCTCCATCAGATCCTCGACCAGCGCGGTACGGCTGTCCATCCCGTGTCTCCTCCCAGCTCCGGCGTTCGACTTCTCACGGTATGCCCCCGCCGGTGCGGCTTCCCGCCCGGGGGCCCTCCAGACGCGCCGGGTAGGTTTCCGCGGTATGAGCGACGTCACCGTGACCAATTGGGCCGGCAACATCACGTACACGGCCGGGGAGCTGCTGCGGCCGCACTCGCTGGACGCCCTGCGGGCCCTGGTGGCGGACAGCGCGCGGGTGCGGGTGCTGGGCAGCGGGCACTCCTTCAACGAGATCGCCGAGCCGGGCGAGGGGGGCGTGCTGCTGTCGCTGGCGGACCTGCCGTCCGTGGTGGACGTGGACACGACGGCGCGTACGGTGCGGGTCGGCGGCGGGGTGCGGTACGCGGAGCTGGCCCGGTCGGTGCACGCGCGGGGGCTGGCGCTGCCGAACATGGCCTCGCTGCCGCACATCTCGGTCGCCGGGTCGGTGGCGACCGGCACGCACGGCTCCGGGGTCGGCAACGGGCCGCTCGCCTCGTCCGTGCGCGAGGTGGAGCTGGTCACGGCGGACGGGGAGACGGTGACGGTCGCCCGGGGCGAGGAGCGGTTCGGCGGCGCGGTGACCTCGCTCGGCGCGCTGGGCGTGGTGACGGCCCTCACCCTCGACCTGGAGCCGGCCTACGAGGTCGAGCAGCACGTCTTCACCGAACTGCCGCTGGAGGGGCTGACCACGGCGACGCTCCGGACGGTGATGGCGGCGGCGTACAGCGTGAGCCTCTTCACCGACTGGCGGGCCCCCGGCTTCCGGCAGGTGTGGCTGAAGCGGCGCACCGACCAGCCGCTGCCCGGGTTCCCGTACGCCGCTCCGGCCACGGAGAAGACGCACCCGGTGCCGGGCATGCCGGCGGTCAACTGCACCGAGCAGTTCGGGGTGCCGGGGCCCTGGCACGAGCGACTGCCGCACTTCCGTGCCGAGTTCACGCCCAGCAGCGGCGCCGAGCTGCAGTCGGAGTACCTGATGCCGCGCGAGCACGCCCTGGACGCCCTGCGCGCCGTGGACGCGATACGGGACGTCGTCGCGCCGGTGCTCCAGACCTGCGAGATACGCACGGTCGCCGCCGACGAGCAGTGGCTGAGCCCCTCCTACGGCCGGGACACCGTGGCGGCGCACTTCACCTGGGTCGAGGACACGGCGGCGGTGCTGCCGGTGGTGCGGCGACTGGAGGAGGCGCTGACCCCGTTCGCGGCCCGGCCGCACTGGGGCAAGGTGTTCACCACCTCGGCGGACCGGCTGCGCGCGCTCTATCCGCGGCTGGACGACTTCCGGGCGCTGACCCGGGACCTCGACCCGGCGGGGAAGTTCACGAACGCGTTCGTGCGCGGGGTGCTGGCGGGCTGAGCGGCCCCGGCCGGCGCGGAGCTGGCAAGGTGTGGGCACCGCGTCCGGTCACCCGCCCGGCCAATGGAAGGGGATCCTCGGCATGGCCGTCATCCACGACACCACGCTCAAGCCGACCAAACTGGAGCTGCTCGCCTCCTGGCTGCCCTCGCGACCGTGGTACGCCGGCGGGAGCGAACCGGCGCCGGCCAAGGCCGGCGGGTTCCGGCTGGACGACCCGGAGGGTGAGGTCGGGATCGAGTTCATGGTGGTCACCGACACCTCCGGCACCCGGCCGTCGGCCTACCTGGTGCCGCTCACCTATCGGGGCGCGCCGCTGGACGGGGCGGAGCACGCCCTCATCGGCACCATGGAGCACGGCGTGCTGGGGCGGCGCTGGGTCTACGACGGCTGCCACGACCCGGTCGCGGCGGCCCAGTTGACGGCCCTGATCGAGGGCCGGGTCCAGGCCCAGGACCAGAACACCAGCGGCGTCCCCGACCCGGAGGTCACCGGCTCTCGCGCTGCCGGTGACGCCGTCGCCGCGACCGCCGTCACCACGACCGCCGTCGCCACCACCGCCGACGCCTCGGTCACCGACGCCGCGGTCACCGACGACCGGGAAGGCACCGAGCTGCGCGCACCGCACGGCGCGGTGCTCCGCCTGCACCGGGTCCTGCGCCCCGCCCCGGACGGCACGCCCGTGCCGCCGCCGGGAGCCGCCGGCCACGTCGCGGGCCCGTGGCGCATGCCGGACGGCACCCGGGCGCGCGGACTGTTCGCCGTCCTGCGCACCGGCCCCGACCCGCTCCAGGGCACGTCCGGGTCCGGCGAGGGCCTGCCGGGCTCCGCCTGAGCCGGCGCCCGCCGGAAGCCGGCTCAGGCGCGGCCCGCCCGCCGGACCGGGGTGAACAGCGCGGCAACCGCGATCAGGACGCAGCAGGCCCCGGCCACCAGGGCGACCGGTGCGGTGCCGCGCTCCTCCGCAGCCCAGGTGAGGACGGCCGCGCCGAGGGGCGCCACCGAGTACTGGAGGGTCCAGAAGGCGGAGGTGACCCGGCCGAGCAGGTGCTCCGGGGTCACCTCCTGCCGCAGGGACATCGAGCAGGTGCCCGCCATGCCGACGCAGGCGAGGAAGGCGGCGCTCAGCAGGGCGACAGCCGGCACCTCGGTGGCCCAGCCGAGCCCGGCGAACGCCGTCCCGCACACCGCGACCGCCCCGGTCCAGGTGCGGCCGAAGCCGAACCGGCGGCGTACCCGGGCCACCAGCAGCGCGCCGGTGATGGTGCCGAGGGCGCCGACCGCCATGACGGTGCCGACCGTGCCGTCGTCACGGCCGAGGTCGTGCTTGAGGTGGTAGATGACCAGGTCGTTGAGGCCGAGGGTGAGGAAGCTGAAGCCGCACAGCAGGACGGTGAGCGCGCGCA
Source organism: Streptomyces sp. BK79 (assembly GCF_044142145.1). Lineage (NCBI taxonomy): Bacteria > Bacillati > Actinomycetota > Actinomycetes > Kitasatosporales > Streptomycetaceae > Streptomyces > Streptomyces sp. BK79. The sequence goes on along the minus strand of NZ_JBHVOC010000018.1, from coordinate 15,778 downwards.
GCACCGGGTGCCGGTACAGGAAGCCGACTCCGGTGCGCAGGTCCTGCCACAGCCCCGCCCGCTTCCCGCTCCCCGGGGCGGTGTCGTCGGCGGGGCGGGGCCGGAAGCGGACCAGCGCGACGAGGGCGGCGGAGACGCCGAAGCTGGCCGCGTCCACGCCGACGGCCGCCGCCGGGCCGGACCAGGCGGCCACCACCCCGGCGCACAGCGGCCCGAGCACGCCGGCCCCGGCCGCGGTGGCGTTGAGGCGGCCGTTGGCCTCGGTGAGCTGTTCGGTCCCGACCAGTGAGCGCACGACGGTGACGTAGCCGACGGCGAAGAACATGCCGACCGCCTCGCACAGCGGCAGGACGACGTACAGCAGCCAGATCTGCGGGCCGAGCAGCCACACCAGCGGGACCAGCCCGTACAGGACCAGCCGCACGAGGTCGCAGCCGATGAGCAGCGCGCGGCGGTCGACGCGGTCGACCACGGCCCCGGCGAACACGGCCGCCAGGACGGCCGCCGCGCCGCCGACGGCCGTGAGCAGCCCCATCCGCGCGATCGACCCGGTCGCCTCCAGCACCAGCAGGGGCAGGGCGATCAGGGCGAAGGAGTCACCGAGGACGGAGAGGGTCTGGGCGGCCCAGAAGACACCGAAGTCCCGTTGCCGCCACAGCGGACGCCGGTCCCTGGGGGAACGGTCCGCCGCCCGCCCGGTGTCCCGCGCCCCGTGGGTCATCGGGCCGGTACCGTCCGCCGTCGCCGTCCCATGCCGGTCGCCTCCCCCGTCGTCCGGCGACGGCCCCCGCCGCCAGGTCGGCGACCACCTTACGGACCTGTCAGTGGTCCGCGCAGCAGGGCGTCGGGTCGGGGTCCTCGAAGGGGACCAGGGTGCCGCCGACGGCGGGCATGGCGGCCAGCACGAGGCGGCCGTCCTGCCACTGCGGGCGGACGTGGTCCCGGGTGACCAGCGGGGTGTCCGGGGCCGGTTCGTCCGGTGTGCCCAGGACGGTGACGCGGTCGATCGCGGAGCGCGCGAGCACTTCGGCGAGCGTCAGCGTGCCGGTGAGGGCGTCGGCGCCCGGGTAGCGGACGGCGCGGCCGACGGCGTCCCAGGCGCCGTCGCGGACCGCGTACCCCTGGGCGGTGAGCCGGTCCCGGGCGGTGCGCAGGACCGGCTCCGCCCCGGCGGCCAGGGACAGGGCGACGCGCGGGCGGCCGTCCCGCACCAGGTGCGTGCAGCCGTAGACGTCCTCGGGGAGGGCGAGTTCGGCCGCGAGCGCCTGGAGCAGGTGGTCCGCCTCGCGCAGTGTCGTCGCGCCGGTGTCGATGCCGAGGACGTGGGGCGCCGTGGGCGGTGTCACGACGGCAGGATCCACACCGGGTTGGAGTAGAACCACAGGTCGCGCCACGGGTCGGCGTCGCCGACGACGTCGATGGCGGGTCCGGCCGGGTCGACCTTGGCGCCCAGCGCGCCCACGGCGGAGCGGTTGCCGTCGCTGCCGCGGGTGCGGAGGTAGACGGGGCGGTCGACGCGGCCGAGGTCGTAGGTGAGCCGGACGGTGCCGGTGTCCTTGTTCACCTCGTAGGACTTGACCACCCGGGCGGTCGGCGCGGTGAAGGTGTCCCGGTCGGCGACCGGGCCGGTGACGTCGCCCTGGATGACGTCGACGCGGGCCAGCTTGGGCGTGAATCCGGCCCAGTTGGGGCCGCCGGCCAGGGCGACGTCGATCGACAGGGTGACCCGGGTGCCCTTGCGGACGTGCAGGGCGCCGCCGAGCGTGGCCCAGCGGCCGCCGCCCGTCACGCGGACGTCGAGGCCGCTGATGAGCTGGCCGTGGTCGACCCAGATACGGCCGGCGCGGATGCCGTCCATGACGGCGGCGTACGAGAAGCCGTCGGAGCCGACGTGGGTGCGGCTGTACTGGCCGGGCCAGAAGTCGCCCTGGCCGGTGTCGATCTTCCCGGCGTAGACGGGGTCGTCGTAGCGGCCGTTGGCGGCGAAGTCGCCGCCGCCGCGGGCGGCGGTGTCGGCGTACACCTGGTGGGAGTCGGAGTTGGCGGTGATCCACCAGGGGCGGCCCTCGGCGATGAGGCTGTCCCACAGGCCGCCGACGGTGGCGGTCATCCAGTCGAAGCCGCCCCAGGTGCGGTAGCTCTCCAGCGGGTAGCCGGGGAAGGAGTTGGCGCCCGGGCTGCCGTCGTAGATGCCGCGGGCCCCGCCCGGACCCGTCGGCTTGGGCAGACCGGCCGCCTGATGCCCGGGGGCACCCTCGAAGCCGACGGCGATCTGGTGCTCTCGGGAGGTGGCGTCGCGCCAGGCGCGGATCTCGTGCGGGGAGTCGATGCCCTTGCGCGCCGGGTGGTTGGCGAGCATCAGGGCGTCCTTGACCTTGCGCCGCTTGACCTGGTCGGCGAGGAAGGAGAGGCCGGCCACGGCGAGGGCCTCGTTGGCGGGCGTGGAGTCGCCGGCGCCCTTGACGCCGCCGTCGTAGTCGGTCTCGAACTGCTTGAGGACGGAGACCTCGTTCCTGCCCGGGTGGACGAAGACCGTGCCGTGCTCGGCGGCCGGGATGTTCCACTCCAGGCCCTGGAAGACGAGGGTGTCCTGGTGGGCGTCGCGGGCCGCGCGGATGTCGGGGTTGACCTTCTCCACGCCGATCCTGGCGTGGGTGACGCTGCCGTGGTCGGTGATGACCAGCCAGTCCATGCCGTGCCGGGCGCCCTGGCGGACCTGGTCGACGACGCGGTACTTGCCGTCGCTGCTGTACTGGGTGTGGATGTGGTGGTCGCCGGCGAGCCAGAGGAAGCCCTTCGTGCGACGGCCGCCGCTCGCGGCACTCGCCGGCGCGGCGGTCGCGGTTTGGGCGGTCGCGGTCTGGGCGAGGACGGTGCCGGCGGCCAGGCCGGCGCCGAGCAGGCCCGCGCGGCGCAGCAGGCCGCGGCGCGACTGCTGTTCGGGGCTCAGGGCTTCGTCGGGGACGCCGGCGTCGAAGGCGGCGGGCAGGGCCGGCCCGCTTGCGTGGTCGTAGTCGTGCGGGTGTGTGTGGCCGTGGTGGTGATGGCCGTGCGTGTGCCCGTGTCCGTGCCCCATGAAGCCCCTCCTGGATACCGCCGCCGTGCGCGGCTGTGAGGAGAATCGAGGCAGAAGGTGAACGTTGAACGACTCGGAGGTGAGCCCCGCCCGCCGCCCCGCCTGCCCTAGCATGAAACCTAGGAGTCCTAGGAAGCCGGAAGGTGGCCCATGCCCCGAGCGGGTCTTACAACCGACCGTGTCGTCAGGGCCGCCGCCGACCTGGCCGACGCGACCGGCTTCGAGAACGTCACCGTCTCCGCGCTCGCCCGGCACTTCGGGGTGAAGGACGCCAGCCTCTACACCCACGTCCGGAACCTCCAGGACCTGCGCGTCAGGGTCGCGCTGCTGGCCGGCGGCGAGCTGATCGACGAGATCGCGGCGGCGGTGGCCGGACGGGCCGGCAAGGAGGCCCTGGCCGCCTTCGCGGGCGCCTACCGCGCCTACGCCCTGCGCCACCCCGGCCGCTACGCCGCGACCCAGTCCCGCGTCGACCAGGCCCTGGCCGCCGGCTCCCCCGCCCTGCGCCGGACCGCCGAGATCACCCACGGGATGCTCCGCGCCTACGGCCTGACCGAACCCGACCTCACCGACGCCGTGCGCCTGCTGCGCAGCACCTTCCACGGGTACTGCGCCCTGGAGGCCACCGGCGGCTTCGGCGCCCCGCGCGACGTGCAGGCGTCCTGGGACAAGGCCGTCGACGCACTGCACGTGGCACTGGAGCACTGGCCGCGCGAGCGGCCGGCCCTGCCCGGCGATCAGTCCGCCGGTCCCCGCACCTCCTCGTAGGTGGGTGTCGCACCGCGCGGCACCCGGCCCGCGACCACGTCGGCCATCGCCTCCAGCGCGGCGCCCAGCGCCCGCCGGTACAGCAGCGAGCCCAGGCTGACCCGGCTCACGCCCAGGTCGGCGAGGTGCGCCAGGGTCGGCCCGGTGGGCGAGTAGAGGACGTTCAGCGGGACGTCGAGACGGGCGACCAGGGCGCCGATGCGGCCGGGGTCGGTGAGGCCGGGGACGAAGACGCCGTGGGCGCCGGCCTCGCGGTAGGCGTCGAGGCGGCGCACGGTCTCCGCGAAGTCGCCGTCCCCCGCCCAGTACGTGTCCGTACGGGCGTTGACGAACAGCCCGGGGGCCGCGGCCCGCACCGCGGCGATCTTCGCGGCGTGCCGGCCGACGGGGCCCAGGGCGTCCTCCAGGTTGACGCCGACGACTCCGACCGCCGCCAACTGCCGGGCCAGCTCCCCCACTTCGTCGGGGTCGTCGCCGAATCCGTCCTCCGCGTCGACGGAGAGCAGGAACGGCTCCGAGCCCAGGACGAGCGCCAGCCGCAGTGTCTCGTGGCGGGTCGCCGACGTCCCGTCGGGCAGCCCGGCCGCCGCCGCCACGCCGAGGCTGGTCGTGCCGACCGCCCGGAAGCCCTGCCCGGCGAGGGCGAGCGCGGAGGCGTGGTCCCAGGCGCACGGCAGGAGCAGGGGCTCCCCCGCGCGGTGCAGGTCGGCGAAGGCGCTCACGACAGGTCACCCACCGCGTCGGCGTAGTAGACGGACTCCGTCAGGTGCCGGGCGAGTTCGCGGAAGCTCCAGCCCTCGCCGGGCGAGTGGTCGAGCTGCTCGTCGGTGAGCGCGTCGAGCCGGTGGGCCCAGATCCGCGCGAGCCGGGTGAGGCGGCTGCGGGCCTCGTCGAGATCCTGAGGCGTGAAGGGGGCCCGGTCCGCCTCCGTGGTGATCGCCGAGGCGTGCCAGTGGTCGGGCTGCGTCTCCTCGCCCGCCAGCCGGGCCTCCAGCTCGGCGAGGTGGTCGACCATGTGGACGGCGACCCGGCGGATCGCCTTGTGCGGGGTGTGGACGCGGCCGTCGGCGTGGGCGGGCCGCCCGTCCCACGCGGTCCAGGTGGCGGCGAGGGCGAGGACGTGGTCGACCATGCCGGTGACGGCGCCGGCGGGGGTGGGGCCGGGGGCGGTGTGCGTGTCGTTCATGTCCCGCACGCTAGGCGCCGGTCGGTTCGGTGCCGGCCGAAGTGTTCACGCCCTCGCGCCGGGCAGACGTACGGTTCCCCGGCGTCGCGACGGGGTCCGTTGCCCGAGAGGTGGACATGAAGAGACGTGAACGGCGTGACGAGTTCTCACAGCCGCGTTGGCAGGACAGGCTCTCGGTCATCGGACTGGCCGCCCTGGCGGTCGGTCTGGTCGTCCGCCTGCTCCTCGACGGGGCCGAGTCGTGGCCGTCGGCCCTCGTCGGCGCCGCGCTGATGAGTGCCTGGGTCGTGTTCCTGGTACGCCGCCGCCGGCGCCGGGACGCGCGGGACACCGGCGCCGCCCCGGACGACGTACCGGCCATGGAACGGCGGATCCTCAAGGACGGGCCGCCGCCCGAGGATCCGCAGGCCCGGCAGACCCTCGCGGCGCTGGTCGACTCCCGTCAGCGGCAGCTGCGGCGCAACCGCTGGTGGGCGTTCCCGCTCCTGGCACTCATCTTCTTCGGCACGGCCGTCCTGGGGTTCGCCTCCGGGTCCGTCACCGCCGGGAGCTGGACCCTCGCGCTCGCGGTCGCGGCCATGGGCGGGCTGACCTGGTTCCACCTCCGTTTCGACCGGCGCCTGTCGCGGATGCGGCGCCGCCTTCAGAGCTGACCGGCCCTCGTCCGTCCGCCCGCCGTGTCCGCGACCGGCACCCCGAAGTCGGGGGTGCCGTCCGCGTTCCAGCCCAGTTTCTGGACGCGGGTGTGCCGGTTGGGGTCGTGCAGCGGATCGCCGTCGATCTCCTTGTACTGCCGGGCGTGATAGACGAGGACGTCGGTGCGGCCGTCCCGGCCGACGGTGAAGCAGTTGTGGCCGGGGCCGTACTGCCCGGTGGTGTCGTTGCTGGTGAAGACGGGGGCCGGGGACTTCGACCAGGTGGCCGGGTCCATCAGGTCGGCGTCCGCGTCGGCGGTCAGCAGGCCCATGCAGTAGTTGGCGTCGGTCGCGCTGGCGGAGTACGTCATGAAGAGGCGGCCGTTGCGCGCGATGACCGACGCGCCCTCGTTGACCTTGAACCCGACGCACTCCCAGTCGTACTCCGGTGTGGAGAGCCGTATCTGAGGGCCTTTCAGCGTCCAGGGGTTCTCCATCTCCGAGAGCCACAGGGCGGTGTTGTTGTCCATGCCGGGCTCGTGCTGGGCCCAGGCGAGGTAGCGGGTGCCGCGGTGGGTGAAGGTGGTGGCGTCGAGGGAGAACGTCTCCCAGGCGGTCTTCACCTGGCCGCGCTCCACCCAGGTGCCCCGGAACGGGTCCGGGTGGGCGTTCTCCAGGACCCAGATGCGGATGTCCCAGACGCGCTCGGCGGGCGCCGCGGCGAAGTAGACGTACCACTTGCCGCCGACGCGGTGCATCTCGGGCGCCCAGATGTGCGCGCCCATGTCCCCGGTGGCGTGCTTGCGCCAGATGACCGACTCGCGGGCCCCCGTGAGGCCGTTCAGGGTGCGGGCGCGGCGCAGGACGATGCGGTCGTACTCGGGTGCGGTGGCCGTGAAGTAGTAGAAGCCGTCGGTGTGGCGGCGGATGTGCGGGTCGGCACGGTTGCGGACGAGCGGGTTCTCGTACGCGGCGGTCTTCCCGGGCGCGGCGGACGCGAGGCCGGGGGCGGCGGGGACGGCCGCCAGGGCGCCCGCGGCCGCGGCGCCCTTCAACAGCAGGCGTCGGCCGGGGGCTGCGGGCCGTGCGGGCACTTCGTCGGCGCGGCTCATGCGGGCTGCCTCTCGACGGGGGTCCGGCACGCGGAAAGCCGCTCCTCACGGCCGTTCGACATGCCGAACGCCATCTGGAATGACGAACGTCGAAAAGGTAAGGGCGGGGCGGGGGAAGGTCAACGGGTCCGACGCCGGAAGTCCGGACGGCGACTCGGCCTCAGGTCACCAGGCCGTGCCGGTAGGCGTAGACGACGGCCTGGACGCGGTCGCGCAGGCCGAGTTTGGCGAGGATGCGGGAGACGAAGGTCTTCACGGTCTCCTGGCTGATCACGAGCACCCCGGCGATCTCGCTGTTGGACAGGCCGTCCGCGATGAGCCGGAGGACCTGCAGCTCACGGGGTGTCAGCGGAAGGTCCCGCGCCCCGTCCTCGGCGGGCCTGATCCGCGCGGCGTACCGGCCCACGAGCCGGCGCGTCACCTCGGGGTCCAGCAGCGCCGCGCCCGTGGCCACGGTCCGGATGCCGTGCAGCAGGCGGTCCGGCGGCGCGTCCTTGAGCAGGAACCCGCTCGCTCCCGCCCGCAGCGCCTCGTAGACGTACTCGTCCAGGTTGAACGTCGTCACCACGAGCACCTTCACGGGGTGCTCGACCCCGGCACCGGCCAGCAGGCGGGTGGCCTCGATCCCGTCGAGCACCGGCATGCGTACGTCCATCACCACGACGTCCGGGCTCAGTCGCCGGGCCAGTTCCACGGCTGCCCGCCCGTCGGCGCACTCGCCCGCCACCTCCAGGTCGGGCTGCGCGCCGATGATCGTCGACAGTCCGGTGCGGATCAGCGGCTGGTCGTCGCAGACCAGGACCCGGACGGGGGCGCTCACGCCGGGCTCCCGGCGGGTATCCGGGCCCGGACGAGGAAGCCGCCGCCGCTGCGGCCCGCGCTGAAGTCGCCGCCCAGCACGTCGACCCGTTCGCGCAGGCCCTCCAGACCCCGGCCGCCGCCGCCCGGGGACGCGGCCCGCGCACCGGAACCGTCCGTGCCGACCTCCACGGTGATCTCCCGCTCGCCGTGGCGCACCAGGACCGAGGTCCGGCCGCCGTGGTCGTACTTGAGCGCGTTCGTCAGCGCCTCCTGTACGACCCGGTAGGCGACGAGGTCGGCGCTGCCGGTCGAGGCCGGCGGCGTCCCCTCCTCCGTGAACTCCACCGGCTGCCCGGCCAGCCGCGTCCGCTCGACGAGCGTGAGCACCCGGCCGACGGGCGGCGTCCGGTCCTCGCCGCCGCGGCCGGTGCCGTGGTCGGGGTTGAGCAGGTCCAGCAGATGCCGCAGATCGGTGATGGCGCGCCGGCCGGTGTCGCTGACGGCGGCCAGGCTCTGGTCGAGGCGGTCGGGCGAGGCGGTCAGGTACCGGGCCGCCTCGGCCTGGACGACCATCGCCGTCACGTGGTGGGTCACGACGTCGTGCAGTTCGCGGGCGATCCGGGTGCGTTCGGCGGTACGGGCCTCCTCGGCGACGCGGGCGCGGCGTTCGGCCTCCGCGGCCCGGGCGGAGCGCGTCCACGTGCCGATGCCCCAGCACAGGGCCAGCACCAGGTAGAAGGTCACGAACTCGGTGGCCGGTTCGCCCGGCCCGCGCCGGTGCAGCTCGACCGACAGTCCCGCGAACGCCACGGTGGCGACGGCCGGGGTGACGCGCCGGTACCTGTCCAGGTACGACCCGGTGCTCAGCAGCGCGAGGGGCAGCGCGGTGCCCGCGACGAGGTGGTATCCGCGCACCTGGTCGAGGGCGAAGCCGCCCGACACCAGGGCGAGGCAGACCAGCGGCCACCGCCGGCGCACGGCGAGCGGCAGGCACTGCAGGACGGCCGCCGCACCGGCCAGCGCGTCGGCGGGCCGGTGCGGCAGACCGCCGACCTCCGTGCCGTCGCCGTGGAACACCGGCAGGAGCGAGGCGACGAGGAGCAGCACGCCGAGCGGGAGGTCCCGGACCGTGACGTCGAGCCGGTGCCACCACCGCGGGACACGCCGAAGACCGGTCACCGGGGCAGTTTAGCCGCGGAGTCGACGCCCGCGGCCCGCCGGGAACCGAGGGGCACGATGTTCCCGCGCCGGTGGGCGAGCCGCAGGAACACGAGGGTCAGCAGGACCCCGAGGCCCACCGAGTACACGCTGCCCTCCGGCCCGAACGCGCCGCCGGTGAACAGTTCCGGCCCCGACAGCGAGGAGTCGAGCAGCCCTTCGCCGGTGTCGTCGCCGGACACGTCGGTGCTGAAGATCCCGGCGGCGGCGAAGTTCCAGCCGAAGTGCACGCCGATCGCCGGCCAGAGGCTGCGGGTGGCGGCGTACACGGCGGCGAGCATGAAACCGGCCTCGATGGCGATGGCGAGGGCGCCCCACAGGGTGGCGTGCTCGTTGAAGAGGTGCGAGAGGCCGAACACCAGGCCGGTCAGGGCCAGCGCGAGGTACGTGCCGGTGCGCTCCTCGACGATCCGGAACAGCACACCCCGGTACACCACTTCCTCGGCCACGGCGACGCCGGCCATGAAGCCGAGCAGTCCCAGCGCGCCGGTCACCGAGCCGAAGCCGTCGACGTCGTAGTGCCCGGAGGCGACCAGGGTCACGACGACGGCCGCGAACATCCCGCCCCCGATCAGGACGCCCCAGCCGGTCTTGGTCACGGCGCCCTCCAGGGCCACGTCCAGGGCGGGCCGGTGCTCGGTCCGCCGGACCACCCACCCGTACACGAGCACGGCCGGCACTGCCGCCGCGAGGCCGACGACGAGTGCGAGCCAGTCGTCGTCCTTCACCGCGCTGATGGCACCGCCGCCCAGGGCGTACACCGCCATCACGGCCAGGAACTGCCAGACGAACCTCACGGGGACCCCTTTCCGGGCCGCGGCCGGTGTGCCGCGGACCGCACCGGACGCTACGGATCCGGGGGCCGGAGATCGTCACCTCACGGTGGACACCTCGCCGTAGCTCGCTCGGGGGACAACCCCGAAGCCGTCCCCCTCCGGTGGCTAACCTCAAGCCATGACCAGCGACTTCGCCGACACCCTCGCCTCCGGCCGCCCCCTCGTGCTCGACGGAGGCATGTCCAACCAGCTGGAGTCGGCGGGCCACGACCTGAGCGACGACCTGTGGTCGGCGCGGCTGCTCGCCGAGGAACCCGAGGCGATCACCGAGGCGCACCTCGCCTACTTCGAGGCGGGCGCGGACGTGGCGATCACCGCGAGCTACCAGGCCACCTTCGAGGGCTTCGCCCGGCGCGGGGCCGGCCGGCGGCGCGCCGCCGAACTCATGGCCCTGAGCGTGGATCTGGCCCGGCGGGCGGCCCGCCGGGCGCGGGCGGACCGCCCCCTGTGGGTGGCGGCCTCCGCCGGCCCCTACGGGGCGATGCTCGCGGACGGCTCGGAGTACCGGGGCCGGTACGGCCTGGGGGTCGCGGAGCTGGAGCGTTTCCACCGCCCCCGCCTGGAGGCCCTGGCCGCCGCCCGGCCGGACGTGCTCGCGCTGGAGACCGTCCCCGACACCGACGAGGCCGTGGCGCTGCTGCGGGCGGTGCGCGGACTGGGCGTGCCGGCCTGGCTGTCGTACACCGTGGCCGGCGACCGCACCCGCGCGGGCCAGGCGCTGGAGGATGCCTTCGCCCTGGCCGCCGACGCGGAGGAGGTGGTCGCGGTGGGCGTGAACTGCTGTGCGCCCGAGGACGTCCCCGGCGCCGTGGAGACCGCCGCCCGCGTCACCGGGAAGACGGTTGTCGTTTACCCCAACAGCGGGGAGGCCTGGAATGCTGGGGCGCGGTCCTGGACGGGGCGTTCCTCGTTCGACGCCGGGCAGGTCCGCCGGTGGCGGGCGGCCGGGGCGGGGATGATCGGCGGCTGCTGCCGGGTGGGGCCGGAGACGATCAGGTCGGTCGCGGCGGCGCTGACGGGGGCATGACCGGCGGACGGCGGACGGGGCGTCGGGGGACGCGCGTCGTGCCGTGGCCGACGCGCCCGGTGCCGGGATCGTGGTGAACTGACGTTCGGGGCGGGCGGGTTCGGCGGGCGGGGGACGGCATGGAGCACGAGGAGCGGGCGGGTCGGCGGGCGGCGCCGGGGGCCGTGGCCGCCGTCGGCGTGGTCGGGGCGCTCGCCGTCGCCGCGCTCGCGCTGCGGCCCACGGAGCGGCTGCTGCGCTCCGGCGAGGGACCGCTGGGCCACTGGGCCGTCGTGATCCTCTCCTCCCTCGCCTGGACGGTCGCGGTCCTGCGGGTCGTCGCGTACCTCCGCCCCCGGTTCACCACCTACCGCACCACGCTGCCGCCGGCCGAGGACCGGCTGCGGGAGATCGCCGGGCCGCTGCTGCTCGCCGGGGCGGGCCTCATCGGCGTCCTGGCCCTGGTGCTGCACCGGTTCTCGTCCGGCGCCCGGTCCGAGCAGCCGCCGCTCGTCCCGACGCCGCTCCCGGCCCCGTCGGAGCCGGGCGGACCGATGCCCACGCGGGAGCCGGAGGATCCGGCCCGCCTTCCGTCCGTGCCGCTGTCCCTCGTCCTGGGCCTGCTGGCCGCGGTCGCCCTCGTCATCGCCGCGGTGGTCGTCGTACGACGGCTGCGCCGACCGGGGTTCGGGGTGCCCCGGCACCCGGGCCCCGGGAGCGCCGGCGGCGAGGACGACGACGCGCGCCTGCTGCTGTCCGCCGTGCGGTCGGGGCGCCGCGCCCTGGCCGGCACCGGCGACGCCCGTACCGCCGTCATCGCCTGCTACGCCGGGATGGAGGACGCCCTCGCCGCGTCCGGTGTGCCGCGGCACGCCTCCGACAGTCCCGCCGATCTGCTCACCCGCGCCACCGGCGCGGGCCTCGCCCCCGGCCCGGCCGCGCCGCGGCTCGCCGCGCTGTTCCGCGAGGCCCGCTACTCCTCGCACCCGATGGACGCCTCGCACCGCGAGGCCGCCGCCCGTGCCCTGGAGGAGATCGCCTCGCTGCTGCGGGAGCGGGAGGACGCGCGGTGAACGGGCCGGCGGAAGACGCTCCGGAGCCGGGCATGCTCGCCCTGGGCCGGCTCGGGCTGCTCGGCGGCGCGGTCGCCGGCTCCGGGACCGTGCTCGTCCTGCTCCTCGACGGCGTCGAGGCGGCCTGCGCCCTCCTGGTCCTGCTGGTCGTGGTGGCGCTGCTCGTCGCCCGGTACGCCGCCGGGGCTGCCGCGTTCGACTCCGGACGCCGGGAGGAGGTGCGGCTGCTGCGGACGCGGGCGCCGGGCATGGGCGAGTGGCGGCGGAACGTGGGCACCGCCACGGGCCCCGACGGCGCGCTCTACTACCGGGCCGTGCTCCGTCCCGAGCTGCGCCACCTGTACGCCGCCGCGCTCGCCGAGCACCACCATGTGTCGCTCGACCAGCAGCCCGAGCGGGCGGCCGAGTTGATCGGCCCGGAGCTGTGGCCGTGGCTCGGCCCCGAGCCGCCCCGGACCGGGCCCGACGGCGAGGTTCCCGTCGACGTGCTGCGCCGCCTCGTCGACCGTCTCGAAACGCTCGGCGCACCCCGCACCCGTACCCCGTCCTCCGCACCGGTAAGGAACAAGCGACGTGACGACTGACCCCACGCCCGGGCCGCGCACCGCCGAGCAGGTCGGCGAGCAGGCCGGCGCCGTACTGCGCGAGATAGGCCGGGCCGTCGTCGGCAAGCCGGACGCGCTCGAACTGGTGATGCTGGGCGTCCTGGCCGGCGGGCACGTCCTCGTGGAGGACCTGCCGGGGCTCGGCAAGACGCTCCTCGCGCGGTCCTTCGCCACCACGCTCGGCCTGGACTTCCGCCGCATCCAGTTCACGCCCGACCTGCTGCCCTCGGACGTCACCGGAACCCCGCTGTACGACCAGCGCACCGGCGAGATGGTGTTCCACCCCGGCCCGGTCTTCACCCACCTCCTGCTCGCCGACGAGATCAACCGGACGCCGCCCAAGACCCAGGCCGCGCTGCTGGAGGCGATGGCCGAGTCGCAGGTGACCGTGGACGGCGAGACGCGGCCGCTCGCCGACCCGTTCCTGGTGATCGCGACCGCCAACCCGGTGGAGTACGAGGGCACCTACTCCCTGCCCGAGGCGCAGCTCGACCGGTTCCAGCTGCGCGTGCGCATGGGCTATCTGACGGCCGCTCAGGAGCTGGCGATGCTGCGGGCCCGGATCGACCGGGCCGCGCCCGAGGCCGTGCTCGACCGGCTCGCGGGTCCGGCCGACGTCGTGGCGTGGCGGGCGGTCGTGGAGCGTGTGGAGATCGACGACGACCTGCTGGAGTACGCCGTCGCGCTCGTCGGCGCGACCCGCGACCACCCCCAGATCAGCATCGGCGCCTCACCGCGCGGCGGGCTCGCCCTGACCCAGCTCGCGCGCGCCCGCGCCGTCCTGCACGGCCGTGACTACGTCGTCCCGGAGGACGTCAAGACCCTCGCGGTGCCCGCGCTGGCCCACCGGGTGTCGCTGCGCCCGGAGTTGTGGGTGCGCGAGGTGTCGACGGACGACGTGCTGCGCGAGATCGTCGGCGGTGTCGGCACCCCGGCGACACGGCGCACGGCCGCCGCCGTGTCGTCGTGACCGCGCCCGCCTCCGCGCCGCCGCCGGACGCCGCCGTGGCCCGGGCCGCCGTGGTCCGGGCCCTGGAGGGGCGCACCTCCCCGGCACAGCCGCCACCCCCGCCGCCCGACGGGCCGCGCGCGGGTGAGCGGACGCTGCGGCTGCTGACCGTCGCCGTCATCGCGCTGTCCGCCGCGCTGCTCACCGGGCGGGCCTGGCTGCTGGCCCTCGCGGCGGCCCCGCTGGTGCTGCTGGCACTGGCGCTGCCCCGCGCCCACCCCCGGCGCGTGGAGACGTCGGCGACCGTCGAACCGAGCCGTTGCTTCGAGGGCGACACCGTCACCCTGCGCGTCTCGGTGGCCCACGACGGCGACGCCGTCCGTCTCGACCCCGGCGTCACGCTCGGCCCCGGCCTGCGGCTCGACGAGGTCGTCGTCGGCCGGTCCACGGTGACGCTGCGCCACACCGCGCTGCACTGGGGCCGCTGGTCGCTCGGACCGGTGGACCTCGACGTGTACGACGCCGGGGGCACCGTGCGTCGCACCGTGCGCGTGGCGGCGGCCGAGGTGGCCGTGTTCCCGCACGCCACGCAGGCGCGGTTCACGCCGATCCCGGCCCGGCTGCCGCAGCGGCTCGGTGAGCACGCCTCGCCGCAGGCCGGAGAGGGGGTCGAGGTCGTCGGGGTGGGCCCCTGGGTGCCCGGGGAGCGCCAGCGGCGCATCCACTGGCCGTCGACGACCCGGCGCGGGTCCGTCCAGCTGCACCGGTTCGCGGCGGAGCGGGCCGCCGACACGGTGATGCTGATCGACGCGTTCGGAGACGTCGTCGACCCGGCGACCGGGGTGTCGTCCCTGGACGAGACGGTACGGGCCGCCACCGGCCTCACCCGGGCCTACCTGCGCACCCACGACCGGGTGGGCGTCGTCTCGACCGGGGGCACCACGCGCTGGCTGGCGCCGGGCACCGGCGACGCGGCGTTCTACCGCATCGTGGAGAGCGTCCTCGACGTCCGCAAGGACCGGCGTTTCGACGCGCCCGGCCTGGAACGGCTGCCGCCGCCCGCGCTGCCGGAGGGGGCCCTCGTGTACGTGTTCAGCCCGCTCAGCGACGCACGGGTAATGAAGGTGCTGCGGGATCTCCAGGAACGGGGGCGCCGCCCGGTCGTCGTGGAGATCCCGAGCGGCGACCCGTGGGTCGAACCGGGGGACGCGGCGGGCGAGTTGGGCCTGCGCCTGTGGCACGCCGAGCGGGACGCGATGCGCTTCGCCCTGCGTGACAGCGGCGTGCCGGTGCTGCGGCACACCGTGGGCGAGTCGCTGGACCTGGCGTTGGCGCCGCTGCTGTCGGGGCGGGTCGGTGGGAGGGGACGAGCGGGATGACGGTGCCCGATGCCCGGGTCGGTTTCCGGGCCGCTGTCCGGGAGTACCTGGCGTACTGGGCCGGCACCCTGCCGGTGCGGGTGCTCGGGGCGGCGGCGGTCGTGATGGCGTGGCGGCCCTGGACGACGGTGAGCGGTGGGCTCGGCGCGGTCGGGCTCGGATGCGCGGTCGCGTTCGCGGTGTGGGCGGCACCGGCGCTGGACCGGCGGCCGTCACTGGAGTCGGCACGGTGGTCCCACCGTCTGCTGCGACACCGCACGACGGTGCTGGCGTGCGGTGTCGTGGTGATCGCGGCGTCCGGTGATCCGGCCTGGTGGGAAGAGGCCGGCGTGATCGGACTGCTGGTGGCGTACCTGGTGACGAGTGAGACCTGGCCGTGGCGGTGGGGACGCGGAGCGGGGCGCGTGTGGGCCGAGGCCGCCGCGGCCTGTGCGGGGGCCGGTGTGGTGGCGGTCGCCGCGGCGGTTCCGGTGACCGGGGCGGGGTCCGGGTCCGGGACGGGCCGGATCATCACCGCCGGGGTGGTGGTGGGCCTGGCCGGGGCGTTGGTGGTGGCCGGTGGTGGAGTGATGGGCGCGCGGTGGCGGGGCGGGCGGTAGTCACCCGCGTCGGAGGAGCTGCCGTGGGGCCGCCCGCTTCTTGGCCAGTGTCGTGCTTCCACGAGCCGAGTAAAGGGCGCTCCCTGCGGTCGCGTCGGCTGCGCCGATGACCCTTCGGGTCACCCTTGACTCGGCTCGCTCCAGCACGGATGAGAAGCGTGCGGGCGGCCGGAGGGAACGGGTGGCCGAGCGGGGTTCGCGATCACCCGTCGGCTGCGTACGCCCCCGGCGTGGGCGGTGCGCACGGGCGCCTCGCATGCACGCCGCCAGGGCTTGGCGGCTGCTGGTGGGTCCGTGGTGCGGGCGGGCCCGCCCCGGCTCCGGTGGGGGCACGCCGCCACGGCTCAGCGACTACCGCCGGGTGCGTGGTGCGGGCCCGCCCCAGCCCGGTGGGCGCACGCCGGGTCGTTCCGGCGGGTGCACCACGGACGGGCGGTCCCCAGGGGCGTCTCGGCCACCAGGCGGGGCGCCGTCGGTCGTTTGTCCTGGGGCGGGGGACGAGTCCGGGGCCCCAGGAGGGGCGCGGGCTGTCATC